>NZ_JAMZFY010000001.1:0-320817 GCF_025457605.1 Haloarcula laminariae
CTCACCAGCGTTCCGGCGAGTACTGGAGTGGGCGACCCTCTGGGAAATCCGGTTCGCCGCCACCATTCATACTCATTTCAGCCTACCGAGGAGAGTCATCTCTCTTCGGTGGGCTTTCCGTATTTATTGAGGCTGTAACTACGACAGTCCGGCGGAGAGGCATCACTATGTCCCGCGAGGTCAAACTGAACGAGCTCACAGAACTACTCGAATCCGCCACGTATCCGCTATCGGTAGCAGCGGCGGAACGGGAATTCGACGACGTGCGGCTCGTCTATGCCGACGGGTCCGAACCGCTCGATGAGGTGTTCGCTCGCCTCGAAGACGAGGAGTTCACCTCGGCTGAAGAGGCACAGTCCTCGATTTTCAACACCGTCCCCGTCGAGGGGGTGGGTGAACCGGGCCAGTCCGAGGGAGAGGGCTAGCGGAATTCGCTACCCTTAAGCGAGCCACTCATTTACTGTGAAACGCGCCAAGGTGGCAGAGTCCGGCCTAACGCAGCGGCCTGCAGAGCCGCCCATCGCCGGTTCAAATCCGGCCCTTGGCTCTCACACTATACCCTAAAGCCCAAGACGACTTTGTGTTGGGTTGTTCCCCTTCCCCATAGTCACGACTCCAGAATCTGATAGAAGCGCCTGGAGTGTGAAGTTCATCCCGAGAATGATGGACAGCAGATCACTGAATCGACTCCACCATCCTCGGGATGTATACTTACTCAATAAAGTCCTAATCCCTGATCGTCCAGACTGGTGGTCAGTCTCTTTGCCAAGTACCGAACTCACGTAAGCGAGACCGCGTCCCGGCGTGGATGCGTGTTCGCATTTACCTCCCGCTCCGGTCAAATGCGAGGACGTACATCACGCCAACTTCCTGAATCGCATCCGCATTCTTAACGTTTCTATTTCTCTAATACGGAATCTGACTTAGTGGTCGTGTAGCTGATCATTCGGCTTTCTACCACTCAGGAAAACCCGTCCGCTACCTGTCTGTTCTACAGTCTTCGTTCGCCCCTCCTTAGCGGTTCGAATAAATCCCTCTGACTCGAGACTATCAACATGGCGTGCAATGGTGCTTTTCGACTTCTCGAGCTCCGTAGCAATATTGCTGATAGACAACGGTGTGTCTAAGTCTGTTAGGTTCGCGAGCAACGTTGCTTCAGCGTCGGAGATATTACTTCGAAGATTCAAGAATGGAAGCCGACGTACGCTACTGTCAATATCACCAACTTGAAGAACTGTATTAATATGGTTCTCGTTTGAGAACGTAGCAACCGTTAGCGGAAGAAGAATCTCTCGCGCCCCGCCACCGAGGATGACTATCGTTTCACCTTCTGCTGCTTGCATGAGGTCTGCGCAGAGAAGCGTCGTTTCGACAAAATCGGTATATGGGAGTCGCTCTGACTCCAACTTGAGGTCCGGGACGACCTGCGTCAGAACGTCTTTCACCTCGTCAAAAGCTTCTTCACTCTGATCAGAACTATTCGCAGGTTGAAGGAGGATAACGCGATCCGATTCATCTAATCCTTCGCTCAAGACCGGTTTTACAACACGCCTGCTGTCGAACCCGAGCGGTGCGAGGTACGTTCTCATGTATACAATTCCAATCCAGACTCTCGTTATTGTTCCGGAATTGCACAACAGTCGTCGCAACAGTGGGATGGAATACGCGGTTCAGAAGGATCTAATCAAGCATTTCCATAGATGAACCATCTGAACTGTCCCAGATTAGTGCAAACGATGCGGAAATGTTTCACCGACGATAATTATTTGACTGCTGGCTAAAAATCGATGGGTGTTCGCCCATCTCGTACTAGTGGTGGCTACCACTAGTACGAAGAGACACGTCTCCATAATTATAATCTACCCGACAATTTTATGGTCTCGGGGATACGGATTCTTCATAGAAGCACCACTGTGAGCAGGCTAGAGATGGCCTGTATCCCGTAGCTACGGCTATGGGAAATTGATGCGAACGCAAGGCGTCACCCCATCCCACACAGACGCCGCAAACAACCCAAGCACCCCCCAGGTGAATATGGACCCACCCGACTCAGAAACGCCAGCACTTGCGGACTTCATCGGAACACGAGATTCATTTCTCGTCATCCGAGACCCGCAACTCGCAAAGACTGGTTCCCAGGCCCGCGCACAACTCAGGTCACTGCCATTCCTCGCGCAGTTCGGCCTCCGCCACGTCGCCCACCCCGGCATCTACGACAACGGGCTGCGACTGGTCGAATACGACCTCGTAGTAAACGAAACGCTACGAGAGAATGGAGTCGAGAATGTCGAATTCCCACTGGTTCACTACGTGAGCCAGGAAATGCTGACTGGTGAACTACAGGACGAAGACCGCAACTTCGATGAACAGGACGTCGTTCGGCGACTGCTCCGAGCGCGTCCAACTAACGCGACGTACGTACTCGTCACCGATACGAGTACTCCGAAGATGCCGCGGCTCACGAAGAAGCCCGGTAAGTCGTTCATCGACGAGTTTGAGTGCTCGGTCGCGGACTACAAGGGACTGCTGAAACGGTATCTCCAGTACAATCTCGACTCCGCGCTTCCACTGTCGACGACACAGAACCTGTACTTCCACCAGATCTCGGCGCACCACAACCGCGCTGGTGTAGAGGCTGGCTCCATCCCGGACCTGTTCGATTACACGCGTATTCCTGCGGACAGTCCTGCGTGGGACCCCCTCTACTACCTCATTCGCGAGGACGTCGACCAAGTGCTCGAGGATTACTCGGAACGCATCCGCGAAGCGCTTCGTTCGTGGACCGAACGCGGGCCGACCCAGAAAGTCGCCAACAGCATGCTGGACATGCTCGAGCGGGTGGACTTCGAGGAGGATCGACTCGACGACTATCGTTACCGTCACCAGAAGGACGCATGAGCACGACGTACACACCGGCGAGTCACAAGCCGGACAAACTACTCACCGGGTTCATCTCGGTGCGAGCACCGGAACTCAAACACATCTACGCTTCGCTTCAAGCGGCGACGAGCGCGTCAGAGGTTACGCGCAAGTTCGGTCGGCCATCCGGCGGCGGCCTCCAAACGAACCACGTTGAGGATTCACTGCGCTTCCTGAACGCCGTCGACCTTGTCGAGAGTCCGACGCGTGATGTCATCGACACAGTTGAGCGAATCAACGACCGTCACTTCGAAGGGCTGGCCTTCGAGGCGCGCTTGCTGTACCACTGCAACCAGCAAGACGGTCGTCAAAGGCACTTTGCAGACGTCCATCGCGCGCTCCTGAGCGAGGGCAGTCGGACGGTGGATGCCGGTCGTGACAACCTCCGAACGATCCTGAAACGAGAGACTGACTACGACTTCTCCTGGACCGACGAGAAAATCGATATGTGGGTCACGTTGGGCGAGCAGGTGGGGCTCATCACCGAGACTGAGGACGGACTCGTCTTGAGTCCCTGCCGTGCGTTGCTGTACGACGCGCTCGCGCTCGCTCCAACCGATTCGAGTGCTGATCCCGACTACGACGACCTCCCCGTGGATGACGGCGAGGTTCAGGAGATGTTCAACTGGATCAACGACAACCTGTTCACGGTCTACGAGGCCAGAACGGGCACCCCCAAGCTCCACCCCGCCATCACCGACGTACTTCGGAATATGGCAGAAGACGGCGTCGTCGACCTTTCAGCACCTGGAGATTCACAGAACGAAGTGAAGCTTCCTCCTGAAAACCTCAAGAAGGACAACCGCGGCAATCGGCAGGACGTGACGTACGTCTCGGTTCACTCCAAACCGAGCGAGACAGCTTACGAGTATCCCCTCGACCAGCTCCTTACCCAACAATGAGCCAACACACTCCGAAATCGACCGCAGGCAACGAGATGCCTACCTATTGGGATGACCAGCAAGTCGATCACTTCATCACGTCCGAAGCACACACAAAAAAGAAGACGCCAGAACAGTTCAAGGAGACCCACGTCGACATCGACCGGATTTACGCTGATAACCTGACTCCGCTCGGCGTATCTGGCAAGTTCGTTACCCAGGAAGACGTCCTTAATGCGATCACGGCATCGAGCCTCGACGACCCGAACCGCATCTTCATCCTGCGTGGCGAACCGGGATCTGGCAAGTCCCAACTCTGTGAGTGGACCAAGTATCAAATCAACGGCTACGGCGAGGACGACGAGGGGATTGAAGACCGGGTGGCGCTTCATGTGTCCCGCAGCCAGACCCGCATGGACCAGATTCTCGACATCCTGACCGAACCACTGGATGTCAACACTGATGTCCGCAACATTGACGACCTCGACCCCGACGACGCGGCCGCTGCAATCGTCGAGTACCTTCGCGGTATCTGGTCGACAGAACACCTTAGCGACGAAGAGATTCAAGAGCTTACGGAGGCTCGAGGAGATAAGAGCGACCTTCGCAAAATCTTCGGGAAAAACATTCAGGAGTATCAAGAGGCCATTGAATCCCGTGATGGAAACCCAGAATTTAACCTCCTGACTCGGGCTGACTACCGCGATCTTCGGTTACAGTTGACCTTCGGTAATAAGCTCACTGAGAATAAGGACGTGCTTTACTCGGTCCTCAAAAACGAAGCCCACGAGTACCTCTCTCGGAACCTCGTCGGCGATTTCAAAGAGTTACTCCAAGAATACTCGCAGCGGTATCAAGATCAGGGAATTCGACCAACTCTCATTTGCGAGGACCTCACAACCTTCAGCGTCCTGAAGGAGCAACTCCTGGACCACATCTTCGAGCTCAGCAGTAGCAGCTACGACATCATTCTCGGGTGGACGATTGGCTGGGAGCAGGATAATATTAATGACGCACTCACCCGGCAAAACGCTGCAGAGTACATGGAGGGGCGCTCACAGGGGAAGCTTACGATGAGCGATGAAGATACACATGAAGCGTACTTCCTCGATGACGACGCATCTGTTGCGCTCGCCCGATCGTACCTTGATGCAATCAAGCAAAATTCTGGTGCTGAGAGCGCTCCCGGAGATGTTGAGGAAGCGTTCGACGAACTCTACCCATTCAATGAGCGCTTCATTCACGTCGCATACAGGCAGCTGAATGATGGGGGAAGCAATCGGAAGACGCCGAGGCTATTACTTCTGCGTGTAGTCAAACACTGTCTAAAATCAAGTTTACCGCCCTACGAGGCGATGAAGTCGAACTCGTTTGTCGATACCCCGACGTTCGAGATCGACATGAAGTACGACCAAATTTATCAGGACGTCAGCCGGTGGTACGGCGTCCCAGTTGATGATGGAATCGGAGTCCGGGTCCGTATCCTCGAAACCTTCGACATTGATCTTCCCGACAGTGACAAAGCACCGGTCAAGGGCGACTACGTGGTCTTCGAGCGCGGGAGGGGGAGCGCTGTCATCGAGAAGATCAAGAACCCGCCGACGCCGGAACATGACGTCGATGAAGACGAGGAAACCGAAGAAGACGAGACCGAGAACACAGAAGCGGACGAAACTGAGGAAGACGAGGACGACGAAGTCGAAATCGTTGACGAACCTGAACTCACGGACGAACAGCGTGAGAGCCAGCAGAAGTTCCAGGAGTTCCAGAACTGGGTGACGAACGGGGAAGAATACCCAAGTTCGGACACGCTTCACGACGGGGCTGTCGCCACTCTGGAACGCTGGCACGAGCCCACGCGTCTCAGCAATCCCCACGCATCGACGCGTTCTGCGGGAAGTATTTACTACGCTCGCGGTGACAGCATCCCCGTCTCGATTCAGGGCGACCAACAGCGCCAGGCCAGCATCGACATCGAACTCGAATGTGAGTCGGATTATGCTGACCTCTACACCAGTATGCTTGAGTACGGGCTCTTTGACGTGTTCGACCCCCAAACGACGGACTTCGACCAGCTTCGTGCGTGGGCGGATACGAACGTCGCTCAGTTCAAACGCGAGATGCGTGAGGAGGTTGAGGACTGTCTTCCGTCAGAGCTGAATATCGAGAAGACTCTGGTACTTGCTCAGTTCTTCCTGATCAACGCGGCTCGCGGTGCCGAAATCGATGACGACGGGATTCCTGCAGACCTCGTTCTTGAGGAGTACGACAGTAATCAACCGTACGGTAAGCCGGTTTCCGAGCACTTCGATAGAGGTAGTGCGTTTGGACAGGCGTTCAGCGACCTGACGATGTCGTCCAGCGACATCAGCGACCTGATTGAGGGATTCTTCCTCCTCAAGTCGAACGTCGTGGACTACGAGCGTCTCTCGGAAGCACGGCGCGAGGTCGCGGACGACCTGCAAGCACACGTCGACGCGGCACTGATGATTGACACTGCCGACCTCGCGGACGCATACAGAGTTGGCACAACACGCAACAACGCGAATACCAAGCTATCCAGCCTGCTCGACCGAATTTCCGACTACGCCGCTGAACTCGACCGCCTTACCGCCGAGGAGAACGCCGCCCACATTCAGGAAGCACTCGAGCCGGTAGAACGCTGGTACGACAGCAGCCATACCGTTAACGACCTCGCCGAGTGGTTCGAGACGCTTGAAAACTGTCGAGGAACCTTTGATGGGAAAGATAAGAAAATTTATGAGAAGGCTCGTAACCTCCTCCATATCGAATCTGACGAATCTCCGGAGAATATCAACCTTACCTCGTTTAGAGACGATGTTCAGAGGTTCCAGAACATGGAGGACACGACGGGAGTGACGCTCGTCGCCCGACTTCACGACTTCGCGCGAAGTCAGCACGAGCAGGACGCCTGGGAGATTTACGAGGCGTTTGACTCACTCATCGACAATCTCCAAGAGGAAGAGCACGCGACCGGTGCAAACCTCGAACACCGCGTCAAGCAACTCAGCGAGTACAGCGACTACGAACAGAAACGCCAGAAGATTCTCTCCGTGACGGAGGGCCTGTAAGATGTCTGGAACCCAATCTCTACCTGCGGCCGTTGACGCGCTCAAAGACAAGGCATTAGAACACAAACGAGGAGAGAACGCCAAATACACCATATCTGTCGCGCAGTACAATATCAACGAAATCAACAGCGAACTCGATGACCTTGAAGAAGCGCTTCGAGACCTGCGGTACTACAAGACGGTTCTCGAGGAGGCATTCGATGGGTCGGCACCGACGATGCTTGGCAGTGCCGTTCAAACGGCCGAGAACGCGGTTGACGTCACGCAGGACGAGTTGCTGGGGAACGTCCAGAGGAGTGAAATGGCGGACGAAGAGGTTTCTCTCGACCAGGATGACACTGAACCAGAAGTCGAGCTCACTCCCGAAGTCGAAACCCAGATCAGGCAGATTCGATCCGCAAAGCAGCAGGTTGAGAACGTCAGTGAGACTATTCAGGGGAAACTGGAGAGCAATAGAGACACCTGGAGTACGCGGGTCAGCGCCGCCGAGGAACTACAGAAAATTCTTGGCGGGCAGAACTCGGACTTCTCGCGCACGCTCAACCACATGCACCGACTTCTCACCCGGGACTTGATGGATTCCAGCGGGAGTGCCTCCAAGTTCGTGTCCGAGTGGGAGAACGCTACGGACAGTTGGGAGAAACACCAATCGCTCCAGAGCTTCGACGACTTCAAAGAGAAACACGATCTGTCGGATTCGACCATCGAGGACGTGAAGACGCTCAGCAAGTCCCAGCAGCTCACGCTAGCCGACGTTTCCACGGACACCCTTGAGGAGATGAAGCGCGTCGACGAACTAGAGTCGGCCGTAGAACTTAGCCTCTGACAATGAAGGACCCCGCCGCCCGCGCGGAACAGATGCAAGCGGCCTACCGCGACTATTTCATCGGTCGCGGGGGGCGCGCCGCTCGCAGCGTAGCGCACCGGTTAGCCGACGGTGAGAGCGATGTCACAGGAATGCGTGGGCCGTTCCTGCAAGCGCTTGATATCCCGAACTGGAGTGACCGTTCGTGGGATACCTTCGCCAGGTCGGCGCATCTGGAACCCCACATCCGACGAGCGTTCTCGGAGATCGGGTTCGAGAGGCTTTACGACTTCCAGGAGCGGAGTATCGAGTCGATACTCGACGGTGACGACACGGTAATCACTGCCGCGACGGGGCGGGGGAAGACTGAGGCGTGGCTCATTCCGATTCTCAACCGGATCCTCGAAGCGAAGCGTCAGGAAGAGGATGAGGGAGACGACACGAGCGTCAAGGCAACGCTCATCTACCCGACGAAGGCCCTGGCGCAAGACCAGTTGAAGCGCCTCCTTCAGTACCTCTACCTCATCAATAAGCAGCTGAAGTCGTCGCAACGCATCTCAGTTGGTATCTACGACGGGGACACGCCCCGCGACGTGAGCGAGTCCGGTGCGGAGGGCTACCTCAATTCCACGTTCAAGCACTTCGAATGTCCGGGGTACAATCCCGAACTCGACAAGTGCCAGGACTGCGGTGGTGGTGTTCGCGTCAGAAACACCGGCTCCCGATTCAAACTTATCCCGGAGAAAGCCCACTGTGAAGAAGACGAGCCGAACGATGTGCCGTTGGACTTCCTTCGGCTGACTAGGTACGACATCCTCGAAAACGGCGTTGACATCGTCCTCACGAACCCCGACACGATCAACTACCGACTCATCAACACCAACGCTGAGGACGAACACCAGCGGTTCATCTACGAACCCGAGTTCCTCGTGTTCGACGAGGTTCACACGTACGACGGCTTGTTCGGGAGTTACACATCGACGTTGATGAAGCGCGTACAGGCGCTGCGAGAGAACCGGGGCGTCGACGACCTGCAACTCATCGCGAGCAGCGCAACCGTCGAGAACGACGTCGAGCTCTTCCAGAAAGTCAGCGGCGCCGTTGACGTCACACAAGTAAGCGAGTCGCCTCGCGAACTCGACGCCACGGTGCCATTATCTGTCCCAGAAGAGTTTACGTCACACCGTCTGTCCGTCGACCGCATTCTGCGTGCGACGGGAACGCCCGACGACACTGTTCCGGGGTTAGACGCATTCGATTACACGCTTGAGGAGGCATCGAGTTACGACCGCGATCGCCGGGAGACACTGGTCGCCGATGCCCTCTTCGACCATCTGACTGGAACTCACGACGACCCCGGCGTGCAGGTGGTACAGTACGTCCACCAATTGCTCTACGACGACCCGCTGACCCGCTCGGAACTGCACGAGCAGTTGGCCGAGACCTTCGCCCTCGATGAGTCCGGTGTCGAGACGCTGGTGGAGAACGTCCGCACGCTCGGTGAGTTCTCTGGAATTCTGGAGAACCGCAGTCACATGTTCTCCTGGCCGATCGACGGGTTCTACGCGTGTGCAGCGTGCGAAACCGTCTATCGCTCACCGCAGGATTCCTGCCGGGAGTGCGGATTCGAGTTCGTCACTCGCTCCACGTACTGTCGCTATTGCAGCGACGAACACCTCGTCACCTGGTACTGCCCCGAGTGCGACCAACTGGAGTCGTACACGCCCACCGAACACGGATCGGTCGGACAAGACGAGGACCACGTTTGTACTCGGTGTGAGAGGGTTCGCGACGATGCGGTACAGATGGTTCGTGTCACGTTCCAGCCTTTCCTGGAGTGCCAGGAATGCAACCATCGGGTGGAACGGACCACCATCGCTGAGTGTTCCGACTGCGGGTCCCGTACTGTCAGGACCGATTCCGAGACGACCACCTGTATCAATCCACAGTGTGGGAGTACCCAAACAGTCGAACAGGCCTGTGATCGGTGTGAGGGCTCTGTGTTCGAGGTTTCCAGCGTCGAAGGACGATTCGATTGCCCCGAATGTGGCACTACGTACGACCGGCCCGAAGATGCTCCCGAGCGTTGTCGCGAGTGTGACTCACCACTCGAGTCGACACGATACCTACCGTGGGTGTGTGCGAGCGACAACTGCGACCGAATCCACTTCCAAGACGCTCCCGACCAGTGTCAGTGTGGATCGTCGTCGTTCGTGAAACGGGGGCTGTTCGAGATCCAGCACGACCAGCACTGCCGGTCGTGTGACACCGCATTCGTTGAGGAAGACGGATGCGGCTGCGACAACCCGGACGTCCACCAGAGAACGGGGTCTCATCGAGCGTACAAAACGCTCGACACACACGGGAGAATCCATTCGATGAGCTCTCAAGGATCGGCAGTTCCGTGCCCACACCCGTACGCTCGCTACGAAATTGGAAGTCGGTTCGACGAGATGATGCGCAGCCCGAACAACCTGGCGGCGACGACATCACAGTACCTGATGCGTGCGGTCGCTGACGACGAGGGACAACAAGCTGCTAAACTCCTCTCGTTCGCGGACTCCCACCGCGACATGAAGGAACTCAGTAGGGACTTCTCCGAGCCCGAGACCGAGACGCTACTGGACCAACTGCTCGTCCGTGGTGCAGCGAACGACGGTTCGTCCTCGTGGGTATCATTCGACGATGTCCTCGAGTACGCCGACGAATCCATTGATAGCCTCAACGAGTCGCTTGAACCGCCACGAGTGGCTAGGAACGTCGAATTCGATCTGAAATCGCGTCTCAAGGACCAACCTCGTAAGCGGTGGGACGACGATGATGCGCTGCACGGCCGGCTCACACGGCGTGCACTATCGCACACTTACAGTCAGCGTCTCGGGGAACGTGACGACCCCCTCTCGGAAGTCGGTCTACTCGACGTACGGTTCGCTCCCGGGCTGGATGCCCTTTCTGGTGACGAACGGGCAATTGTCCGCGAACTCGTCGACGAGGGGAACGATTACCGTGTGGCGAACTTCGAAAGTCCCAGCCCGAGTAGAGAGGTCACTGAGGTGGTTGCCGATCTCGTCGAACGGGGTATTCTCACGTACGGCCACTCCGACAAGTACGTCTCGTTCGACCCGTCTGCGATCGAAGTCACCGTTGCTGGTGAGGGGGACAGCATCGCTTTCGATCCCGAAACAGAGCGGTACTACACGACACTCGAGCACCAATTCGGCCTCGATAGTCAATCGGCAGTTCCGTCGAACGCGACCCTGGCGGAGCTCGCTTCCGTGTCGCATCCGCGCTTCACACAGCGTGCCCACCGGGTAGAATACTCACAGACCCGCATCTTGGTTTCCGAGGAGTATCTCGGGACGACAGAGAAGCGAAAGCGCCGCGAACTCGAGTTCCTCTTCCGCGAAGAGAACTATCCACACCACCTCTCGTCCGGGCCGACGATGGAACTCGGCGTCGACATCGGCTCGCTCGACGCGCTGTTGCTGTACGGGACGCCACCCAACATGAACGCGTACCTCCAGCGTGTCGGGCGTGCTGGGCGTAGCTCTCACTCGTCGCTGGTTCATTCTGTGAGCCAGCGCAATCCGATTGACTACTACTACTACGACCATCCAGAGGATCTCATCTCGGCCGAACCGACGCCGGTGCCACTCAACGAGCACAACGAAGAGGTCCTACGCGTCTCGCTTTCGTGGGCCGTCTTCGACTTTGTGGCAGCCAACTTCTCGATCCCGTGGGACGTCAGCCGCCACGGTCGTTCCCGCTCGATCGACGGTGGCGACACCTACCACCAGCGAAGCACACTCGAGGAGAGTGAACGAGAGGACGCGAGCAAGCTGACTCACGTTATGTCACTCGCCGCTGACACGCTATCACTCGGGAGCGATGATTCACAACTCGCGGTACTGAGCGAAGTGGTGTCCGACCACGAGCCAGAGATCAGGGACTACCTCGAGTCGCTGCTAGAGTACCAGTATTGCGAGGACTGTGAGCGCCGGTACGCGGCCGACGACGAACGAACCACCTGCGAGCGAGCGGACTGCGACGGCCACATCCGACACGCGAGAGCGCAGTTCGGGCACCTCGTCGAGGACGCAATCTCGAACTTCGACGACCGATACATCACGCACTATCAGGAGTATCAGGAGTCGCTGGAGACTGAGCGCGTATCGCTCTCCGAACGAGACCGCGACCTACGGCGCGACCAGCAGCGTGCGAGTGCGGACGAGCGCGGTCGCATTATGCGTGAGCGCCGCGGGCTCCAGGAACGCATGGAAGTCCTCAAAGAGCACCTCTCCGACTTGGGCGAAGAGAGTTACTTCGATTTCCTCCGGGAGTCCCGCGAGAGCAAGTACGATTTCTCGATGCGAAGTGTCGCCACCACTGCTGGTCTAACGCTGGTCGATGAGGGGTACGACCGACGCAACATCGGAGACCAATCGAGCGGTAGGGCGATGCGGATGGCGCTATCTGAGCTTCACCCAGGTGCGGCGTACCTCGACAACGGTGAGACCTACACTGTCGCCCGGGTTCGTTTCGACGAAAAGGCGGGTTCTGACTTACGAGAATCCGTCACCGATGCGAACATCGACGACCACCTCGCGGATGAACTTGTCTGCCCGGCGTGCCATTCAACTCACGATCTTGATGCGACCGACTGTGACTGTGAGAACGATGTACCGTTGAAACGACGCCAACTCGCCGTTCTCGATTCTGCCGACGCGTATCACGACAATCTCCAACTGACTTCTGAGGGCGATGAGGCGCGTTACCTGCACAACGAACCCAATCAGGCAGTGCAGAACACCTACGCCGAACGCGAGACCTCGATCCTCTCGTTCGATACCAGACAGACGTACGAGCTACGAACAGACAAAGGAGACGTACTTGGAACGCTCGAATACGGTGATTACTCAGTCCTCTTGTACACAGATGGATATCGTACGAAGTACAAATCGGGCGAGGTCGACGCACAAGAGTCACATTTCGAAGTCTGCGGCGAGGAGAACTGTCACGGCGTAATCTACGAGGACGACGATGAGACACGTCGGTGTAGTGCAGACCCCGATCATTTCCCCGAAGGGAGAGGAGCAGACTCGCAATTCGTCAGACTTGGCTACCAATACGAGACGCAGGGTGTACGCGTCGAACTGGAGGACCGCGAACTATCCCACACACTGGCGCACGGCCTCCGGGTCGCTCTCCAGTACCTCGGCGGCGTCAACATCCGTGAGCTCTCCGAGTACGTCGGAGAAGATCACGTCGATGTCTTCGAGTCGCAAGAGGGTGGATCGGACGTCGCACGACTGCTCTTCGAGCAGTCCGACGGCGACTTCCGCGCCTTCGCCCGAGCAGTCGGTCTTATGGATGACCAGTTCGACTGCGACTGTGACAATGGCTGTCCGTCCTGTCTGTACCAGTACGGGTGCGATGTCCGGAACGACCAGCGGTCCTTCGACCGCGACCGCCTCCAGGCCAAGTTGGACGGACAGGAGTTGTCGATTCATCCAGTCGACAACCGAGGCGTGAACGAACAGTTGACTGACTAACTACATCCCACAGGAAACCCACCGATGGAATTCGACCCCATAGAACTCGCCGACACGATGCGTGAATCGTACGCCGAACACTACGCCGGTTCGCAACCCTCGCCGGCGGTCAAGAGCCTCGTCTCCCGCTACCACGGTGGGGCCGGAGAGTCTCTGGAGAATGACCTTCCCGAGTTCATCCGAACGAAGGGACCCTACCTTCAGGTGCTCGACCTCCCCCGAATGAGTGACACGTCGTGGGAGACCTTCGCTGACAACCATGACCTGCATTCGGACGTCACGGAAACGTTTAGTGAGGCAGGATTCCGAAACCTCTTCGAATTTCAGGAGGACTCCATCGAGGCGGTTCGCGAAGACCATCATACGCTGTTAACCGCAGCGACCGGGAGGGGGAAGACAGAGGGTTGGCTAATTCCGATTCTCCAGTTCATCTGTGAGGCGAAAGCAGGCCAGCACGACGCGCATCCGCCGGATAGCGTCAAATGCGTTCTCACGTACCCAACGAAAGCTCTGGCACAAGACCAGCTGAAGCGCCTCATCGACTACCTGTTCACGCTCAATCGAGACCGATCAGCGGACGACCAGATTACGGTGGGGATCTACGACGGGGACACGAAACGCCGCGATCCCGACGAACTAGCGTACCTCCAGACGACGTTCCAGTATTTCGACTGTCCGTGTGGAGAGTGTGACTCTTCGTTGACTGTTCGGCGTCGCTCGGACGACTCGTTCGTCGTCGAACCGATGGCAGAACACGATGAGGATCTCACGTTCGACTTTATCAAAGTCACTAGGGATGCCATCGTCGAGAGTCCAGCTGACATCCTGCTGACGAACCCGGATACGATCAACTACCGGCTGTTCAACGTTAATGCGGACGAAGCGCAGCAACGGTTCGTCGCCGAGCCGAAATACTTCGTCTTCGACGAGATTCACGAGTATTCCGAGCTTTTCGGTTCGTTCACTTCGGCGTTGATGCGGCGGTACATCCGGGAACGACAGGAACTCAACGACTACGACAGCGAGGGTGACGACGATCTCACCATCGTTGGTGCGAGTGCCACCGTCGAGAACAAGCTCTCCGTCTTCCAGCGCATTAACCCGTTCGTCGACCCCGACATCGAGGTGGTTGAGGAAGAAGGACGCACAATCGACGCTCCCTTCCCCAGCTACGTCCCTGACGAATTCACTACCACTGAACTGGCAAGCGACGAGTTGCGTGCCGGAGAGACTGAGACTGCGAAACTCGTTCTAAAAGCAGCGGGTATCCACGACTCCAGCGGAGGGGTGGACGTAGAGAGCGACCTCTACGAACACCTCGTAGAAGGCGACAGCGAAGTGCTGGAGTTCGTTCGCGGCATCTACTCAGCTCTTCGAGAGAAACCGCTTCGGCCTGACGGCCTACGCGATCAACTCGTCGAATCAGCCAATCTAACCGAGGAACAGGCGGACACGGTGGTGTCGAATTTCATGACGATTGGTGACGTGTCCGGAATTCTGGAGCGCCGTGCCCATCTGTTCAGTTGGCCCCTCGACGGCTACTACTCCTGTATCAACTGTGGGACGGTCTACGATACCCCGCAGTCGGCTTGTGCCGAATGCGGACACCACTACGTGACGAAACTCTCACTGTGTAACCAGTGCGGTGAGGAGTCACTCGAGTCGTGGTTCTGTCCGAACTGCGAACGGCTCGAGCCACATACTGTGACCTCAGAAGAGGGACGGTTCGATTACTTCTCGCGACGCGAGTGCCAGTGCGAAACGCCCGACGGCGAAACGCCCGAGATGATCCGCGTCTACTGGCGGCCGTTCTACGAATGTTCCGAATGTGGTGAGCGCCAGAAGATCGACCACCAGCAGGACTGTTCGACGTGTGGTTCCTCGATGGTACTCGACGACTCGATGGAAACTCACATCTGCTCGAACCCAGACTGTGGCGAGGAAGTCACAGTTGAGGAGGCACGGGAGCCGACCTGCCATTCTTGTGACACTGAGGCGTTGGAACCCCTGACAGACGACAGCGTCCAGTACTGTACTGAGTGTGGGGAGATATACGAAGACCCCGACGTACAGGAGTGTACGGCCGAAGACTGTGATGGCAATCTCACACCGAAGCGTTTGCTTGGATGGACTTGCGGCGACCCGGATTGTGACGAAGTGTACTTTGGCCGATCCCCGAACACCTGCACCTGCGGAAATCGACGGTTCGTCCGGACCGCGTTGTTCGACATCCAGATGGTCGACGAGTGCACGTCCTGCGAGCACGAGTTCCTCCCTGGTGGTCGACAGGACTGCAGTTGTGACGATCCAGAAATCGTGACACGGGCAAAAGGATACAGCAACTTCCGGATGGTCGATGACGACGGTCGGATTCGGGAGTCGAGCCAGTTCCCCGGTGGTCTCCCCTGTTACCATCAGGACCAACGGGAAACCTACTCTAAGAACGGCAGATACGACGCGATGTTGCGGGGCCCGGCTAACGCAGCGGTGACGACAGGACGGTACCTGCTGCGGTCGCTCGCTGACCGAGACAACCCGGAGTCCTTCACCGAATCCAAGATGCTCTCGTTCGCGGATAGCCAGTCCGACATGAAAGAACTGGAGCGCAACTTTCGTGAACCCGAAGAGGCGTTCTTCTTTGACCAGTTATTCGTCAGCAGCGTCAGGAATGAGGCCGACGCTTCAGGATGGGGGACTCTCGCGGACATCGTCGACTGTGGCGTAGCTGAGGCAAAGCAGTACGAGGAGGACCTCGAAGGGGAAACCAATAACCCACCGAATGCGTTCGAATTCCTCACTAACTACGACCAGTCAGTCGACGAGTATCTGACGGAAGAACTGTTGTCCAGAATCTTCGCTGGACAGTACAGCGAACGCTACCGGAGTAAGCAACTCACTGACGAGGGGATCGTCGACGTCCGTCTAAATGCCGACACCGACGATCTCGAACCGGGAGAACTGGAGCTTCTCGCTGAGTGTATTGCACAGAACCATCGGTACGAACCTCACCTCATCGACGATGTTGAGGACGGTCATAGCCACCTCGATTTACTGATCAACCGGGGCCTGGTACGTCGGGTCGAAGAAGACGGTAGCCGGTACGTGATGGTCGAGGAGGACACAATTGAATGTGCAGTCGTCGATGAAGCGACGCCAACGTACTATAGTCCAAGTCAAGAGGACTTCGTCACGAGCCTCGAGTCAACGCTGGCCGACGTTCCTGACGACATCGTCGAATTCGACTCGAAGCCAGAGGACCGTTCGACGTTCTCGCATCCTCACTTCTCTCTGACGGCACAGCAGATAACTACGTCCGATCCTATGATGCTCCTCGCGAGGGCGTACTATGGTGAGACGGACCGAGACGAACGGCGAGAGTTGGAATACCAGTTCAGGCAGGGGCGGTTCCCTCACTTCCTGTCCTCGGGACCGGCGATGGAACTCGGCGTCGACATCGGCGACCTCAACACGTTGCTCCTCTACGGTACGCCCCCGAATGCGAACTCCTACCTCCAGCGCATCGGACGTGCCGGGCGGGAGTCTGGGAGTTCACTCGTGCACTCCGTCAGTCAGCGAAACCCGATCGATTACTACTATCACGAGCATCCCGAGGAACTCATCGCGTCCGACCCACAGCAAGTCCCACTCAACGAAGTGAACCGTGAGGTCCTCCACCAGTCCCTCACATGGGGGATTCTCGACTGGGTAGCGACGACACAGTGGGTTCCCTGGCGACGAGACCAGAGTGGGCTCGACGAATTTGTTGTCTGTAAAGACGCTCCGTCTCCACGGTCCGAATCCAAGCCCAACGATCTACTGCGATTTACTAGCGTTCTGTCGTCGTCGAACTTCCAAGTACAGAATCAGAGCGACGACGCCCCACTGGAAGTGCTGCGTTCGGTCATCAACGAGAATCAAGACGAGATTGAACAGTGGCTGCAGAATCTGGTTTCTTTCGGTGTTTGCTCAAGCTGTGGCCGTAAACACGAAGACGGATACAAAGGTGAATGTCAGAGGGACAGCTGTAGCGGTTCAGTTGAATCGGTCTTAGACGAGTACGACGCCGTCGAAGGAGCACTACGGGGAACTGACGATCATCGTGGCATCGAAGCGTCGATTATCGACCTCTACAACGCTCAACGAGACGCGATTGACGCTGATCTGGAGGAACTTGACGAAGAGATCGCTGATGTCCGGAGCAAAGAACGACGCACTCGAGACCGCGAAGAAAAACGCACACTCCGCGAACAGAAGCAGCAACTTCGTCGGCGCGCTGATCAGTTAGACGACTATCTGCGAAGACTTGAGGACATGGACTTCGGCCAGTACCTCAACCGCGAGAGTCCGACGGCGTTCGGTTTGCGGTCTGTGGGTGATTCGGTCGATTATCAACTTGTCGGCGAGGAGTTCGAAAACGTCAGTGACGGTTCTCGGGACCGTCGTATCGCACTCTCCGAGCTTCACCCAGGGGCAGCGTACCTCCACAGCGGTGAGACGTACGTCGTGACGCGCACGGAGTGGGAGCCACTAGAAACCGCTCGTATCAGCGAACAATTCCAGGACGCGGCTATCTGCCCGACATGTGCTGCGGAGTACGACACTGATACGTCTCACTGCGAGTCGTGCGGTTCACGGCTAAAGCGACTAGTGACGAAAGTGCCTGAACGCGTGACTGCGTTCCAGCACGATTTGCCGTTGGGAATAACGCCCAACGCTCGTGAGCTTGAGCCGTCGAGTGTGTATCAAGCTGACGAGGAAGTGCAGAGCACGTATGCGCCGGTCGAAACCGATGCAGGTGACTCGTTCGAACCTACGATATCATACGACATCGTCGACGAAAGCGGGAACGTACACGGTCAGTTCGAGTACGGTAACGTGACGATCGCCGCCTCGACGAGCAAATACTGGGCGACGTACAAGAACGGTGGTTCAGACCCTTTACCGAACGTATTCGAGGTCTGTGGTATTGAAGGATGCAACGGCATGATTGCCAACGTGGGGGAGTCCGCAGTCTGTACGAACAACGTGGAACATCCCGTGGACGAAAGTATCGCAGTGCGTCCCGCCACCAAGTTCGACACCAAGGCCGCTCGTGTTCGGTTCGACAGCGAGGAACTTGAGCACGGGTTCGCTCACGGACTGCGAGTGGCACTCCAATACATCGGCGGGGTAAGCGTTCGCCAAGTTCCTGAATCGATCGAAGAGGAAGGCACCTTAGTGTACGACTCGGACGAGGGGGGAAGTGGAATCACCGTACTCCTCACACAGGATGACGGTCAGAAGTTCGAGAGAGCGGTCGAGATAATGCACGATGCGTTCTCTCCCGAGGAGTCGGAGTGTAACTGTGAGGACGGGTGCCCGTTCTGTCTCTATCAGTACGGCTGTTCCGAGCAGAATGACCCTGACTCGTTCGACAAGGACGAGCTACTCGAACTGCTTTCGCACGATCTCCATCTGGAAGCGAGGAACGATGACTGAAAATAACATAATCGATACGGCACGAGCTCTTCGAACTCGCTCCCCGGAACGACTCTGGGGTGTCTCACCGGAGAGTATCTACGCGGCACTATCGGCGAGTGTAACCAAGGACGGTCTCGAGGAACGTCTGTCGCCACATATTCGCGCGGAAACGCTGCGGACGAATGATGAACGAGAACCGAAGCAGGTTACAGAGATACACAACTGGATACTCGACGAACTGGACCTTATTGAGGGAGGCCGTCCGACTCTGGCTGGTGCCTTAGTCCTTTCAGTAGACGAACCACGCCCGCTCATTCAGGCAATTATCGTCGCAAGCTCTCGAACAGCCGAGAGAGTCCTACGATCGAGTCTCGGAATTGAAGATGAAGTTCTACCTCGCCGAGAGTTCGACAGTCTGCTAGCGGGTGATTGGGAGGAAACAATCCTCGGGCCGCTTCTCGGGTCTGCCGGCTTCGTGACGATCTACCCAGATAGTGTAGAACCGAACTTCGAGCGCATCGAACCAGTGCTTGAAGCACAGAGAGAAGTACCGACCGAAGCTGCCATCGCTGAGAGCTATTTACACGTTCTCCCACAGCTTTCAGGTATCGAAGATGGTGACTGTCTTAAGGCCATCACGGAGCGATTGGTTGGAGAACTATCGAACGATTCATTCTCATTGGAATCAGTCGCTGCCTCGCTCGCAGATAACGCTGTACTCCTTCACGACACCAGTGAGGTTGAAGACGCAATCGAGGAGCAACACGACGAGTACGAACGTCAATTTGAGACAGTGCATTCCCTACTGGCCGCACCCGTAGAAACCGAACTGTCACAGGTCGACGTTGGAAGGCGGGTCAGCGTTTCTGATGTTCGTGGTGACACTGAGATCAGCGAAGCTGGTCGAGACGTTCTCACCAACATCATCGCCACTATCTCTGCCCACTTGAGGTTCTCGACCTTCGATTTGGGCTTCGTGACCGATCGGCTTGATGCGACACCTTATGAACTCTATCAGGTCTTGTCCGAAGTTCCCGGCGTCGATTGCGAAATCAGTGGCAACGAGGTCATCGAATTTGCTACTGTTCCTGCCCAGGTTGACGGCAGCAGTCTCCAAGAGGAGTACACCACACATCTCATCGATCGGTGCGCAGCAGTCAAGCGGCGAATCAAGGTTCTGTCCCGAGCGTCAGTGACGACATTGTCACCAATTGCTACTGACGCCATTATTGCTCAAGATTACGACTCTCTTTCCGACGGTGACGTTGCGCCAGCGTACTTCACATTTACCCTCGTTGATCCCGACGCTCTCGGCGAGAAGAAGATGGATGACTACGTGGAGGATTCTCGTGGTCTTGGACGGGAACGAGCGAGGTTACGGCGCTGGCACGAAAATCGGCCTGCTGGGATGCGGTCGTACACGGCGATGACCGACCGCCTGTTCAGTCTCGGGCTCGAACGCGATCTCGACGACAAGGTCCTCCGGATTATGACTCCGTTTGACGACGACACGTTCAACGAATACGTCTCCCAGATACGGCGCCTCCTGCAACAGGGATTCGAATTACGATTGCTGACCCGCCACACGAAAGAACCCTGGGAGTGGCGGCGTCTACAGCAGAACCTGCTCAGCGAAATTAAGCAACATCGCGAGCAGGTCACGATACGTAGCTATTCGCGCTTCAAACAGCACCAGAGGGTAACTCCAGACATGGATTTCCGTGACCTCGGTGAATTCGGCATCCACGGAAAGGTTCAGACCATCGGGAGACCAGAAGAAGGCGCAGCATTACTCGGTTCGGCGAACTTCATGGAGAACAGCTACGATTGGAATCCTGAGTGCGGAGTTTATACAGAGCGAATACAGTTCGTTGATGCTGCCGTCGAGTTCTTCGACATTGTGTGGGATCTCGCTGAATCCGACGAACTATCCACTGAACGCTTACAAGAGGTACCGAATCATCAACTTGTACCAACCTACTACAGTTGAGGATTCACCGTCTACTCACACCAACAGTGAATTGGCCCGGTGTTCTTCTCTTCGCCCTGTGATTCGATTTCGCAAACGAAGAATTCCCCTTCTGGATACATAATGTACCGATCTTCGTCGATATTCTGAACGGAAGCCACATCCTCAACCTCCCAATCAGCGTCTTCATTGCCGTCCCATGTGTAGTAGTCGTCCTCCCCATCTACTGCGAAGTCGAGCAACCCCGTCCCGCTACCGATGATGTGCTGAACCCGACTTAGTCGAGTCGATTGTGTGATTCTGGTCATGAGTCAACCTCATTCGGCTACGATAATCAATGTCCGCCACTTCAGTGAAGGGAGTAGTGCCACCGATGGAACTGGCAACTCCCAAGCTTCCCAGGTGGGACGACGGGCATTTTTCACCGCCACGCATCCCACTACGCGGCGCTTCGTCGTCCGATTCGATGAATGGGTGAAACCACCATAGATATTCACTAACTAGAACAGTTGTATAATTGCCAAATCTCTTTCTGCATCAGGCATCTTGGGCTCGGTGTCTCCAGCACCGGTCCTACTCTTCGTGAGCCACCCTCTGTCGAGAAGAATAAGAGCCAGATCCGTCTTAATCGTCGGTAAATCGGTTCAGCGGCGACTATGATTCGGTATAATCGGGGCGCTCGGCGTATTCAATTGGATCGCGCTCGCCGAGATTTTGGAACGCCTGGAGACGGAACGCACACGCGTCACACGTGCCACACGCTGGTACTTCTTCCCGGTAGCAGCTCCAGGTGTGTTCATAGGGGACGTCGAGTTCGAGACCCCGTTCGGCGATGTCTGTCTTCGACAACTCGACAAACGGCGCTTCGACGCTGATCTCCGTCTCCGGTTTCGTGCCGACGTCGACGACCTGCTGGAACGCCTCGAAGAACTCCGGTCGGCAGTCCGGATACCCCGAGAAGTCCTCGCTGTGCGCACCGATAAACACGGCCTCACAATCGTTGGCTTCTGCATACGACGTCGCCATCGACAGCAGGTTCGCGTTCCGGAACGGTACGTAGGAGCTCGGAATCTCGTCACTCTCCAAGTTTGCCTCCTCGACGTCCATCTCGTCGTCAGTGAGACTCGACGCACCGATCTTCGAGAGGTGGTCCGTCGTCAGGTGGAGGAAGTCTGCGGCGTCGAAGGCCTCGGCTTGGGCCTGCGCACATTCGTACTCCTTACTCTCGGTCTGCTGGCCGTAGGACGTGTGCAGCATGTACAACTCGTAGCCAGCATCCTGCGCGACAGCCGCGGCGGTCGCACTATCCATTCCCCCAGACGCCAGGATTACCGCTCGTTGCTCGCTCATCCCTGACCCTCCGTACGGTTGACCGCTGCTTGGAACCGCTCACGTTCTGCCTCAGTCGGTTCTCCGGCAGTTGCCCTGGTGGTGGTCGTGCTTCTCGTCTCGACGCCGCGCATCGCCTCACAGAGGTGCGTTGCGTTCATTTCGACAAAGACGGTAGCTGCGTCTAGTTCCTCTTTGAGTCCGGACGCGATGTCGTTCGTCAGCTGTTCCTGCATCGTGAGTTTTCGTGACTGCCAGCGGACGTACCGAGTCAGCTTCGAGAGCCCTACCACCTCGTCTGTCGGCCGATACGCCAAATGAACTGTTCCAAAGAACGGCAACAAGTGGTGCTCACACAGCGAATACACGGGAATTGCGGTTTTGACAACGAGACCGGTCGTCTCGGCGTCGAAGGTCCGCATCGTCGGCTTCGCGGCCTCCCGTTGGCCTTCGGTGAGTGTCGCGAAGGCATCCGGGACGCGGCGCTGCCAGGTCTCAGTCAGCGCGTTACTGTCCGGGTCCTCGCTGACGGCCTCTAACAGGAGGCGAACGCCCCGCTGTGCCTTCTCGTAGTCGATGTCTGATTCTACCTCGCCAGTCGCGAATTGAGAGTGCGTACTCGTCATGTTACGTTTCGGGGGCGTCGTTCCAGAGGTCTACGTGCAAGCGGGGCGTGTACCGGTAGCCGTACTCCATCGCGAGTTCAGCGACCTCATTCCGGCGGGCATCGAGTTCGTCTCGAGTCGTCCCCTCGGGCATCAGCAGCACGTCCGAATCCGGGATGCGACTCGCTGCCGTCGATCGGACGTCAGCGAGGAGGGATTCGATCTCGGGCAGGTCATCGGGGCCAGTGACGACAAACTTGAGTTGTGCGTTGTAGTCGTCGACGAGTGCGCCGAGTGCATCGAGGTCGATGCGCCGTTCTTCATGACGGTCTGCCCACTCGCCATCGCCCTTGGGGTCTTTCTCAGGGGTGGGTGTGCTGGAGGCGAGTTTCGGGCTGATGCTTGCCAGATCGATGGGGGCGTCACGGTGGATGGTACCGTTGGTTTCAACGGTAGTGTGGTAGCCGAGATCGTCGAGCTGCTCGAGGAGCGTGACCGCGTCATCGTGGATAAGCGGTTCACCACCAGTTAGGACGACGTGGTCGGCATCGTCGTGTGACTGGACTTCCTCGACGATGTCGTCGACGCTCATTGTGGCGTGGGTGGGCTCCCAGGAGGTGTGGTAGGAGTCACAGAACCAACACCGGAGATTACATCCGCTGGTGCGGACGAACACCGATGGCGTCCCGGTGAGCTTCCCTTCGCCCTGAAGCGAGTAGAAGAGCTCGTTGACCGGCAGTGCTGCGCCATCGACATCGTCTGCTGGCTGCTCATCAGCTGTTGAACTGACTGGCATCAGTGTGTCGCCCCCGCACAGAGCTCCGATGTCTCCCGCACCGCCACTGAGATGTCTGAGACTGACTCTGGAAGTGTCTCGAGGAGTTTTCGTTCCAAGACGAGTCCCATCACTTCCGCGGTCGGTGGGTGTTCGAGAACGACAAGTGAATCACCGTCGCCGCTCTGCTCGAAGGCGTCGATGAGCGGGTCGTCCTTCTCAAGGAGGAAACGGTGGTCCCAGTCATCTATTACTGAGGTAATATCTCCTTTGTCTACGACCCAGCCATCCTGAGTGAGAGAACCAGTGACCTCCACCGAGATTTCGTAGTTGTGTCCATGTGGACGACTACATTTCCCATCGTGGTGGAGGAGGCGGTGCCCGGTGCTGATTCGGATCGGGTTGTCCTTTCCTACGAATAGTGTCCTCTCACCAGACTCAGTAAGATCGGAGACCGGTTCTTGTTCAAGATGCACATCAAGAGGCTCTCCCAGTATTCACTAAGTATTATCGGTAGCATGCTCACTATGTCCCTAATCACGTGAGGAAATTATATTGCGGTTGGCAAATTAGAGCCAATAGTCGTGGAAACGTCGTCAGTCAGGCACCTAGAGACGGTTCAGCCGGATTGGGACGACCTTCCGCTAGCTTGCGAGTTGCTTGAGTTACGACGGCGTGAGCCGAATGCCGATCTGCGGACATTAGCTTTCAACAGAGGTGTCGTGGGGTCAAGAAAAGTTCAGCACGTGACTCGACTCTTGGAACTGCTTGACCTTCTGGATGAGGGCGAACTAACTGAAAGAGGGCAGTGGCTGACCGAAGCGTATGAACCTGCACTGCAACAGAGTCATTCAGGAGCAAAGTTAGGCATCGGAGTGAAAGATTCGCTATCGTGTACCGAACAGGCCTTCTCTGGATGATTATTTTTCGCTCTTGGGTAGAGGATTGTTGGTCAGTTCGCAGCAGTAGCTGGAAGTCACAGCGGGCAAGGGTGGCGCGAACGCGCCACCCGACGAAGCATGATTCCACTCAAGACGTTCGTCTCGGAGCGTCGTGCCGCGAATCTGCTGGCACAGATTCGCTGGCGTGACGGCGTCTATTGCCCGCGCTGCCGTGCCGAATCTGTGATTCGGTACGGCAGCTATCGGGTGTTTCAACGGTATCGCTGTAAGAATTGCGACCGCACGTTCAACGATAAGACAGGTACGGTCTTCGAGCATTCTTCGATCGCGCTCAGGAAGTGGTTTCTCGCTGTCTACGCCTACATCCGGTTCAACACCAGTCTTCGGCAACTGGACGTGGAGATCGATGTCTCCTACAAAACAGTGTACCGGCGCGTCCAGCGCTTCCTGCGAGCGCTGGACGCGCCTCGGCCACAGTTAGAAGGGCCGGTCGAACTCGACGAACTGTACGTCAAAGCCGGACTCAAGGGCCGCGAGCGCGACCAGGAGTCGCGCTCGCGTGGCCTGTCCACGCGCGGACGTGGAAAATATAGCGAGGACAAACCGCCTGTGTTCGTGCTGGTTGATCGGGGAACGAACGACTGCTACGTGCTGCCAGCGAAATCCGCCGAGGAATCGACCGTTCGACTCCTCCTTGCCGACCACGATGAGGAGTCGCTGACCGTCTATACGGATGGATTTCGGGCCTACGACCCGCTAGAGGACGACGAAGAGTTCGACCGCGAATACGTCGTGCACGGCGATGGTGAATACGTTGATGGAGATGTTCACGTGAATACCTGCGAGAGCCACGCGTCGCTGGCGCGACGGTGGCTCTCGCCGCATCGAGGCGTCTCCAAAGACAGGCTCACGCCCTACTTCAGAGCGTTTCAACTTCGCCAACGCGTCCGCCGGAAACCCGGCGAAGAAGCACTCAAAACTATCCTCAAAACTGCGCTATGATGCCACCAACAATCGCTTACCCATGAGCGTTATTTTTTATGAGCACCGTTTGCCAATGCTGGCAGTTCTCCATCAACTCACAGTTGAAACCGTTCCGACAACTCAAGACACACCAGCGGCACAGAGGTTCGGTGAGCGAATCAACCATCTCTACCCCGATGTCGATAGTGACAGCTCGTGGGTGCCACGCGCTAAAGTACACTACAAGTGGTTAGTCCTCCTGGAACTCGCGAAGATTCGGTCGAACAGTTACGTTTTGACCGAAATCGGCGACGGTGTTTTTGAGCAAGTTGAGGGAGAGTGTCCTGACCAGTGGGATTCGATACAGATCCATACTGGCCCTACACTATCTGACTTCGATTAGTTAGTGCCAGTTACAGAGTGAGGTGCTTCGAACGGATTTATAGGATGCCCTCCCATCGCTACTACTGGTGACTATCTAACGTGCGGTTCTACGTACCTGAGTGGGACGACGCAGTCGACTCCCACTACGATTTCAAACACGACGAACTCTCTACCTTGAACCGTCAAGAGCGCGATCTGGACTATATCTGGGACATTTTCGAGCCCGAAACAACACCAGTAGACGGGGTTCTCATATCTCGCGAACAGGTCGAAGAGACAAACCGCAAAGCCGAGCGACTAGCCCAGTACGGTGTCTACGATGACCCCGTACTTTCTATCCCGAATTGGTTACCGACGATTAGTGACTGCGGGGCTTGGGGGTACAAGTCGCTCCCTTTCCCACCGTACGGGAACGAGGATATGCTCGACTTCTACGAGACGCTGGACGTTACTGTCGGCGTCACTATCGACCACCTCGTTCTAGGGTCGGGAAAGGACAAGGGACGGCTCTATCTTGACGAACGCGCGTTCGACGGAGAACTCAACAAAGGCGACATCCCCGACCCCATCACCGACGTCGTTGACGTCATGATTGAGGAATGGCCAGAGGAATGGCCCTCATATGTCGACGAGTACGAGCCGACGATTCGTACTGATCATACAGAAGTTGAACCGTTCATCGCTGAGGACTTTCGGGGAGACATTGATACCATTCTGTCCCGTCTCGAACAAGATTCACGTGCGGTCTATCGCGAACACGACGCCGAGTTCCGCTACGACTTGACGCTGCGGAACGCCCGAGAGATGTATGACCTCTACCAGCGTGGTGATTACCCGTTCCGACTGATGGTCGCCATCCAAGGATGGAACCCTGAAACATACAGCAAGGCCGCTGAGGAAGTGCTTGGTATGGGTTACGACTACCTCGGCATCGGAGGAGTTGCAGGTAGCCCAGTTCACGACGTTCGTGGAATCGTCAAGAGCGTCGGGAAGACTATCAAACAGTTCGAACGAGAGCACGACAGCCGTATCGACTCCCACGTCTTCGGCTTCGCGAAGACTGAAGCATTCGAGACGATCGGCCGTTCAGGGATGACCAGCTTCGACAGCGCAAGTATGCTTCGCTCGGCGTGGACAGGTGGTCAGAATTATCGTCTTGACAACGGCGAGCGCTATGATGCAATACGGATTCGCTACCCGTCGAGCCGAGACAACCTCAGCGAAGCTGTGGAGCAGTCCTTACGCGGTCGTGAAACACTGGTGGTGCTCCGAGCATACGATGCAGATGGTTCAATTTGTGATGCTCTTGAGAGCTGGTACGAGAGGGCTGAGAAGGTGCTGCCAGCGGCGAGAGAATACCTGCTGGTACACCGCCACGATGATCAGTATGACGAGTCACTCTTACAGGACATAGAAAGGGCGTTTCGAGAGGATTTCCAGTATGGACGCGAGCTTCAAGCGAGTTTCAGCGACAACCTCCGTAGTAAGTTGGTCAAACTTCTACGGAAAGACACCCCGGATGACCCAGTACCGTTCACGGAGTATGATGAACTGCTGACCAAGGCGATGAACGTGTTCGAGGCGTTCCCACACGCGAAGACCGTCTTGGACGAGTCCAATGTTGTCAGTGACTACGATCGTGTCTGGGAGGTTGTCAGAGATTACGCTACTTGGATTGGTGATGACAATCTCCTCCAAGAGTACCAAGAGACCCTTCGAAACCGCCCTTGGGAGAAATGTGACTGTCCAATCTGTAGTGAGCACGGTGTCGAGGTTTGTATCTTCCGCGGAAACGACCGGAATCGTCGGCGTGGTTTCCACAACACACGACGCTTCTACGACGAATTCAAGCGAGACCTTCCGAAAATTCTCGTCGCGACCCAGGGTGATGCTAGTTTCGGTGGCTACGAAACCGTAGAAGACTACCTGCGTGACAAACACTCCTCGTTCTGGACTCAGACACATGACCTTCCGGTCGCAGAGATTGGTGTATTAGATGCGAACGGCGTGAGTGAGTGGTGGGAAGAAACCCCGTCGCTCGTCTCGTTCGCCCCAGATCGTATGGCAGCAAACATCGGCGAACAAGCAGCGAGGTACCAGCACCTCTTCGTACACACATTGGGTGGTGAACTTGACGAAGAAACCGTAGCGGCTGCTCGGGAAAACGGTTGCGAGGTACACACCAATAGCAACCCTCGAGACTTGCGAGATGAAATACTCGAGGTCTGCGGGCAGAACTATGCAGCCAGTGACGACTTCGTGCCTCATCCACCTGAGATTGATACCGAGAACGGATTGGACATCCTTGTCATCGATCAGTGTTCAGGATCGAAGGAGATACCAGATGACGCGCCCATTTTCGGTGAAGAGGAAACTCTCCAGTTCTCTCGTGAAGACCTCCTCGCTCGTGATAATGTGCCAGGTATTGCGGCACGCGACCTGTACACGGGACGTCAGCAAAGCCACGTCAAGAGTGCAGTTAGATGGCTTCTGCGGCAAGGTCACGACGTCGACCGTTACTTCGTGAGTGCAGGATTTGGCCTTGTCGCAGAAGACGAGTATCTTCCACCCTACGAGGTAACGTTCAGCTCAATGAACGTTAGCGACATAAGAGAGCGGTCTGCGAAACTCGACATCCAAAAAGACCTACGACACCTCCTTCAAGAGGCCGATTACGATGTCGTCTTCTTTACCCTTGGAAAGGACTATTACACCAGTATCGACATCGACGAGATGGTTCAGGAGGTACGTACCGACCGAATTGGTGTGGTCTTCAACCGCGAACTTGTCGAAGATCAATTTGACAATATCGAATCTATCCCCGCGCGGACAGAGGACGCAAAAGAACATGGCACGATCGTTGTTGGACTCAAGGGACACTATATGAAGAACTTCGCTCGATACATCGATACTGTCGATATTCTTCGCCCGGAAACTATCGAAGAACTATGTCGGCGAGTAGAGGAAGTACCACCACAAACGGAATTCGAGTCTGAGTGATCCTCCACTACTAGATGGCATCGTACGTGTTCTTTCGCCCCTAACGATTGTGATCCTATCCTATAATAAATTACATATATGTGGATTGTTCATATCGCCCCATTCACTAAATAAGAGGACAGCCTATCCGAGCGGGAGGCATGTTGTATCGACGCAGGAAACTCGACCTCCCCCGAGGGGAATTAGACACCCCTGTTCTTTTCCCCGTTAGAAACATCGGGAAGCGGTCGAGTGACAATACACCGACGTACGTCGGCACGATCCCAGAGTTCTCGGCAGCGATGATCAACGCGAGATCAATTCGTAACCGAGACCCAATGTGGCAGAGAATATCGAATGGTGTAACATTACGAGAGGAAATGGACGTCCCGGAGGACACCATCGTTTTCGCGGACAGTGGTGGGTTCGATTTCGCCAACGAAGAAGTGGACACTACCCCAGCAAAAACGCTTGATACCCAGAGACAATTGGACGCGGACATCCTCGGCACAGTCGACATTCCTCTCTCAAGGGAGAATCGGGCAGCAGAAAATCAACGGCGAATCGACCAAAGCATCGAGTACGCACTCAAAGCGAGCGACCATCACGATGGGAAGGGCCTTCTCTTCGCGAGTGTCCATGGTTACGATCCAGAGACGATCCGGAATAACATACAATACCTGGAGAAGAACGGTGAATTCGATGGGTTTGCTCTCGGAAGTATGGTTCCAATACGAACCGATTATAAAAAAGTAACAAAACTGATACTATCTGCACGAAACGCGACAGACAAGCACCTGCACGTGTATGGTCTCGGAGGTCTCGTCTATCAACCACTGCTGCTCTACTTGGGGGTCGACAGTTTCGACTCTTCGGCCTTCATTCGTAGTGCAGGCAACCGGAACTACTTGATTCCGGGATTCGGAGGGGAAGAACTACGGAATATCGAGGAATTAGACAGGCTCCCCTGTCCCTGCCCGGTGTGTGGACAAAAAGAGCTCGACGAGATTCGCGAAGATCGAACTGCCCTGACCCAGCATAATCTCTGGGCACTTGCGACCGAGCTGCGACGCTTCCGTTATGTCGCCGAATCTGATCGAGATGTTGAGGAGTACCTCGACTTGCGCTTCAGCGGGAACAAGGTCACTAAGCGGGCATACGAAACCGCGAAGCAACAGATGAGGAGGCTCACATGAGTAATGAGAGACCAACTGTAAGGCCAATCACTCTCAGCCGGATGGCTGAACTGACTCATGCCTGTGAAGCAGTTAGCAAGTCAACTGAAGATCTTGAGGATGAATTGGAGGTAAGTCACCGCCGTGCGCGTGAAACAATTCTCGAAGCAAAGCGCATCTCCTTGCTCGAAGAAGATGACTCTGACGAGGCACCAGTCTACACGACGACTGATGTCGGTTTGTCGTTCCTTAATGCAATTCGCGACGAGGACTGGAGTCAAGTGAGCACAATCCTAGAGACACGTAGTCCCCACTACGGGACCTTCATTGAGGTTCTTGGAGAGGTCGAAAACGCTGGTTTAGACACACTTCTGGCCCAATTGGAAGAGGCACAGGAATTCAGCCCCTATTCGTATAACCAAACGAGTGTGGAGGTGCTGGGTGACTGGGCTGAGCGGCTGGGTCGGGTTCAACGAAACGCGTTCACGGGAGACTACTACTTGACAGATCAGGCGGCAATACCCGCTAACTTCCACTACCTGCTTTTGGACGTGTACGACGACCTCGAAGATAGAGCGGGTATCGATCTGCGCCAGCGCTACTTGTCGATTCCACGTCTTCGTGAGGAGACCTGTGAACGACTCGGCTGCACTCGTGATGATTTCAACGATGCGCTGCTCGGGCTTTGCCAGCAGAACGTCGGTAAACTTGAGCTGTCGGGCGCACCGATGGATACGGCTGCAAAGGATGCTGCACTCGGCATCAAGCGCATTGTGCTTTCCGAAGAGGGTGGTTTAGTTAGCACGTCTCAGTCCACTCAACAGGTCATGGCGGGTGTCGAACAGTTTGGTAAGAAATACTACTACCTCGCGGTACACGACCGCGATATCGAATACACACAGGAGGCTACATAATGTCCGACGCATTCACGATCACCGACGAGCAGCAAGACTACTCACAGTACGACTTGGACGCGAATCCCTTCCCGTACAGTCCGGTACCCACTGAAGATCCCGGGATATACTGTGGCCAGCAGCACGTCTCGGACAAGATCAGCTCGACGGTTTCGTCGATGTTGTCTACTGGGAAGTCGAAGCATCTGGTGGTCACCGGAAAGTATGGGAATGGGAAGTCTCACACGCTCAAATACACGCGCTCGCTCCTCCGCGACCGCGATGATGTCATCGTAGGATACGTTGCCCAGCCTGGTGACGGATTCCTCGACATCTACCACGAGTTCGTCTACGATCTGGGCTTCAACCGACTCCAAGAGTTCGCGTACGAGTTCCTTGCATCTGTGGCGAGAGATGTCACCGACACAAACCCGATCGGTGCCAGTGGGATGGAATCACTGATTGACGAAGGCGATGTGCTGCTCTCGGAAATTGTCCCCGAGGCGATTCGCCGCCTCAGCGATGTGACGAAGTTCGCCGACTTTGCACGTGCCATTATCCACATGGTGTACGAGGACACGAATCTCTATGCGTGGCAGTGGCTCACCGCAGAGGGAATTCGATACGAGCAGCGCAAGGAGATGGAAATTCACAGCGCACTCGACGATGATACGATGGGTGTTCGGGCCTTCACCGCACTCAAAAATATGCTCCTCGAACTCGGCTATACCGGTATTTTCGTCTTCGTCGACGAGTTCGAGAGCATCGCACGCCTCTCACCCAAGGACGAACAGGCAACACTCAACAGCATTCGGCACCTGATGGATCAGAACAGTTCGGGACTATGCATGCTGTTTGGTTGCGCTCCCGAGGTCTGGCAAGACGTGATGAGTGAATACCATGCGTTTAGCGAGCGGATCGGGGAAGAAGTTGCTCTGAAACCGCTCACTAGTGAGAACCTCTATGAGTTGGTGCGTGATTATTTAGATCAAGAGAGGCTGTCTTCTGCTGAAAATGAGGGGATAGATCCCTTTTCTGAGGAGGCGTTGGATTTGATTCTCCAAACATCACAGGGCAATATCCGGCAGGTCCTATCTATGTGTAGCCGCATCCTCGATGATGCTGCAGAATCCCAGGAAAATAAAATTACAGCTGCTTGGGTCGAGGACAATATCTGATAATAAACGACTCAGACGTTATCATTTCGAGGATCATCAACGAATTCATACAGCCCCTCCGTAACCTTGGTTACCCATCCAGCAGCGATGAGTTGCCTTAGTGCATAATTGACCTGCTGTTTGTTTAGTCCCGTTTGTTCCCGCAGGAATAATGGGTTCGCTCGCCCCCAGGGTTGCGATGAGTTTCGCCCTTCTTTCAAGACATCCAGAATTTCCTCCTCGTTTTCAGCGGGAGTATATTCCTCATTAGTCATGTGTGACGAATACGCACCAGTTCGTATAGTCGTATCCTTCCGCATCTGTATAACAGAGTAAAATACTACGTTAGAATTAAGGGTTTGTATGAGAATGGATGGTATGAAGCGCGGTCCCTCAGAAACGAGGGCGGTGCTGGAGACACCGCACCCGCGCTGCCTGAGACAGACAGCATGTACGTTCAAACCGACAAAGAGCAAAAACCCGACGGTCAGAACCGAGAAAACCCGCCAACCGGGATTCGAGGAGATGTTGAATGACGTCCACTATCCATAACCCGGGTAGCGTGTCGAATGTTCTTGGAATCCTTGGAAATGAACGGCGAGTTCTTCTATTAAATTACTTATTCCTGTTTGGTTACGAACAGGATATCGAAGCCCGACACTTAGCGACGGTAATTGGAAGCGTCGAGAATGGAATCCCGCCGCGAGAAGTCACAACTGAAGACTATGAATCAGTATATAATGGACTAATTCAGAACCACCTGCCAAAGCTGGCCAAATACGATATTATTGATTATGATGACCGCGCGAAAGTCGTAACAGTCACTCCTCGTATTGAGGAGTATGCAATCTTGATTGCGGTTGCTCAAAGCATCTTCTCAAATAATTAAATGAGTGTGAATGCACGTCTCACCCGCTGTACCAGTATTCTTCGGTCAGTGGACTGTGTTGCGTCTGCAGTTGTTCAGTCGAACCGCCGGGATATTGAGGGTCAGTACGCTGAAATACGGATCGAGCCGGCGTCCAATCGTACAACCGTACCGCCGGAGATTACCTCCATCATCGCCCGTCTTGGGTTGGCAGTGAGAGAGGTCGCTCCCCGACCGCAGAATTACCTCCGGTGTACAGTTGTCCCCTGTGATGCTCCTCGAAAGCCAACGCCGATGCCAGAGGAAGCAGCGAGTAACCACCCAGATGGTACGCCAGAACACATTACGCATCCAGAGCTCTTGTGTACGCCGGCGACGACCGTTACCCCGACATCCGGTGAAACAACTGGATCACTCGAGGTAGCCCGTGATTCAACGGGCCGACCGACGATCAACTGTCACATCAAAACGAGCGAAGTTACTGCAACCGCAGACTTGCGACCCGCAGAATCGTGGAAGGTAGCTAACGCTCTCACAACGGCAGCACTCCGCGTCACGACATCCAACACTCGCCCTATCGGCAATTCTACAGACACCAACGCAGAACCGTCAGAGACCCCGAACTCCAACCAGAGCCCTACGAACCGGGATTCTACTGGAGATGATCACAATGCGTGACGACGAACTAGACCCTGACCGAGACACAACCCCTGGGCGTGGTCAAGGCCACGGTGAATGGCTCGAAATACGTCTCCAGCAAGCACTTGAAGAATGGGGGTACGGCACCGCCCGTCGAAAATCAATCATCGTGATGACGGCCGATGTCATCGCCCGCCGTAAGGGATCCAACGATGATCCGGCCGATTTCATCATCGCTGAGTGTAAAGACTGGCAGGACCGGCCAATTGACGACTCAGTCATCATTCGACTGTGCCTACTCGCGTTCATGGGTCGTGCGATGCCCGTGCTTTGTCACACGTCACGGTTGACTGATCGTGCATGGGAACTCGCACAGGCCTACGATGTCCGCCTGCTCACACTCGAAGACCTTGAGAAGGATCAGCTCCCCGCCTTGACCAAGCAACGCCCGCCACGCAATGCGGACGTCCACCGGTCGTCGACTAGCCCGAGAGCGCTTCGGACGACCCCGCCAACGATCCTTCAGCGACTCCAAGATGACCCTCCGGACGTCGACGTTGAAGCCCCGGTTTACGACGGGACTGTAACTGCACCATGTTATGTGCCTGATCGAACAGGCCATGGCCGATACGAAGACACAAACCTCGACCGGTACCTTCGAAGAGAGCACTTGAAACGGGATACCCAGCCTGACGACGAGTAGGTCCATCCCCCAATACAGGTTCTCGACAGAGCACGCGTTCGATTTACTTTCACTCTGGTTTACCGAGGTATATGGGGATTCGTGCATTTAGTAAACTCAAAGGGTATCGTACCCTCCGTCACACAGTCATCCCAGTCTCCGTTCCCCATCAAAATGAGTTCGCAGAATCCCTGTCTTGGTAACTGCCCGTATTGTGGGTTTGAGCTTCGGTCCCAGCATACGCTCATCGAGTATGAAAACGGTATCTGGGCTGAATGCCCGGAGTGCCGAGATGTCGTCGATCCCCAGTGATTCCCTATGTTGAAGGCACTAACTCGTCTCTCTCCATTTTCAGCGAATTCCGAGGAGTTGCTTGAGTGTCGGCACTGCGGAGCCAGTTTAGATGAAAATTATGCCTCATGCCCTGACTGCGGCTGTCGTGATATTGCCCGGTACGAGCTATAGGGACATCTCCTGCTAACGTCAGAAGGCGGATTCTCGACTGAGTCTATTGAGCCAACCAGCTTTGTTAAAACCCTATTAGTTCGGTACTCCAGAAGCGGGAACAGCCGCTAAGTAGGTTTGTGAATTGACCGCCGAAGTTATGTCAGCCTGAAGAGAAGTTCCGATAGCCGTGCGAGATATCCCGCACGTATCGGGTACACGTATTCGGATAGCTGAAGGGCACAAATTGTGCTGAGGCCGCTAATTCTTCTCGGATATCTCTTCGAACCAATCGATCAATCGTAACTCACGGTTTCGGTCTTCACGTAGATTCTCAATCTGTGCTTCATCTATCGTGAACTGTTCCAGAGCGAATTTCATCTCTTCATAGCCCCAATCTCCTCGTTTGTCTATGTAGAGGTCTATGAGGGACTCATGGAGACTCTTGACGAGATTCCGATCAGCGGTAGTTAACCGCAAGCCTGCACCTTCATGGACGTACGAATTCCGCTTGTTCTGTGCCCGGTTTCGTCTAATCCGGCCGATTTCCGAGTCTTCCCACCCTAACATTACCGCTGCTCTATCAACTACCTCAGACATCCTTTCACCTTCCTCTACGAGTGTGAGGATTTCGATTCCTCGCCAGAACTCAAAGAAAGACTCACGTTCTGAGGGCTCAGTTATTGCTGCTTGAAACGCCCTAATGGAGTTCAATAGTCGACCATCCAGCGGATGCTCCTCCTCAAATGTAGGCATCCACTCAAGTAGTGTCTCGAACAGTTCTTCCTGTAGACTATGTGGGCTATCTACCTCTCGCAGAGTCGGGTCTTCACTATAATAATGCCCCACGAACTCGTCCTCTTCGTGCAACAGATAGATGAATGGTTCTCGGAGTTCCCCCCATCGGTCGGGCCACGGCCCCGAATTGTGTGAGAGCATCTGTATCCGATTAAACGTTGCAGAGTAGTTCATCATTCCCAGAAGAATCTCCAACTGCTCGACCACATGGTTAACAGCGTACTTCTCATCTCTTGCCCTGTACGAGGTAAACCAGTAGGTGAACCACGGATTATCTAGCTCATTCGGGCTCTTATCCACGAAGTCCATCAACTTCCGCTGTCGTCGATATTTATCGTGGTCTTCATCATAGTCGGGAATAAACTGTTCTTCCCAGTCGCTACGCGAGAGGCGTTCGAAAACGACATCGCCGACCTGTGGTGACTCGGGTAACAGTTCAGACGATCGGCGGTCGAAATTGAGCGGGAATGCTACCACGTATTCGTTTAATTCCCGTTCATACAGTCGTTCCTTGAACTCTGGTAGCTTTTCTTCTATTTGCTGTGCAGGGTCGCCCGCTCCCTTTACTTCCAACAAGAGATTATTCAGTTCACTTTCAAGCACTTCATACGAAATCCGTAGCGAGTCAGGGTCAAGATTGAGGTTCTCAACGACAATCGGTGGGAGCCGGTCGTGCTTTCTCGCGGCCTCTGATCCAGAGTAACTCCATCCACCGTCATCATTTCCCTCTACTGTGTCCACAAGTACCTCGATACAATATGCAGTATCGTCATCCATAGTGACTTCTTGCAATCCAGATAGATAGACCTAATTGCAAAATTTACACTTTGTACTTAGCGGCCTATACTCGAATCGATTAGCTGTTGAGGGCCTCACCAGCGCCACACATTTCCACCCGCTATTTAAGTGATTTGTCCGACGAATATCCCGTATGAGCACTCTGGCGGACACGATTCATATCGAGAACGTCGTTGCATCCAGCGATATCGGCCAAGAACTCGCCCTCGACCAGCTCGCAACGGATCTCGATGGCGCGGAGTACAATCCAGAGGACTTTCCTGGGATTGTCTACCGCCTTCAGGAGCCGAAGTCAGCCACACTGATTTTCCGATCGGGGAAAGTCGTCTGCACCGGCGCGAAAAGCGTCGACGATGTTCACGAAGCTCTCAGCATCGTCTTCGATGACCTCCGTGAGTTAGGGATCGACGTTGCGAGTAACCCGCCGATCGAGGTGCAGAATATCGTCTCCAGTGCCAACCTCAAGCAGTCCTTGAATTTGAACGCAATCGCAATCGGGCTGGGCTTAGAGCAAATCGAGTACGAACCCGAACAGTTCCCCGGCCTCGTCTATCGTCTCGACGATCCCGACGTCGTCGTTCTCCTCTTCGGCAGTGGGAAACTCGTGATTACCGGCGCAAATGAACCCGAGGACGCCCAGCACGCGCTGGGACACGTCGAAGACCGCCTCACTGAACTCGGCCTGCTTGAGTGAGTCCACGGAGCCATCGAGCGACTACTACGCGAAGGGGGCAGTGTTGCTGGAGTGAGTGACACCCATCCCCGAACGCTGGAAACGGGATGTTACTCGCTGAAGTCGACGTACTGGGTTTCCCAGTCGCGACGAGCAGTAATCTCGCGGCGGCCACGCCCGGTGAGCGTATAGGAGTTTGTGCGCTTGTCGAGCTGTCCTTTCTCTACGAGGCCTTTGTCGACGAGGTCGTCGAGATTCGGATAGAGTCGGCCGTGATTGATTTCTTGTTCGTAGTAGTCCTCGAGTTCGTCCTTGACTGCGAGCCCATGCGGTTGCTCAAGCCCAGCAATTACATACAAGATGTCCCGCTGGAATCCAGTTAAATCGTGCATCCGTCTATATCCCCTTCAACTGGGTTGAATAAGTCCCCTCTGATATCCTAGTAGGTGTTGCAGTCCCAGGGTCGAAATCCCAGAGCGACTCCAAGATGGGAACGATGAGGTCATCGGAATCAAGTGATCGGCGCGGCAGTCAGAAAATCGCCCGAAGTTAACCAACATTCCACTGGAAGGCCTATTCTGTTGGTTAACAGTCGTCGTCAATACGGTTTCTTTATTTAGAATGAGAGCTGAAACAGCCGCTCAGTAGGTGTGTGAACGTACCACCAAATCTTCTGCTAAGTTTCGTTGATTCTCTGCATCCTGATGAATACAGGGCGCATATCAGTCACGGCCTCAATAGTCGGGTTCCGCGAAAACTACTTTGTAACACGAAAGAACAGTCGAATATGGTTCATGCGAAGACGGCGGTGAGTCTCTGATAAGTTTGCTAATCGCGTACATCGGGCTACTCATACGTGTCGCGCTCTACCTGCTCATCTTCTGGCCCACCATTGGTACTACGTCTACTCAGACGCAGAGAAACGAGGACTCAGGAATCTGCGACTACGCGGTATTGTGCCTGGGGGTTCTTAGGCATATTGGGACTGCTCATCCACTTGGGAATGGTTCAGCACAGGACTGACCAGTAAGTCGCCCGCTGAACTCAGCCTCTATCTCTCTCAAGCCGATCTCAGCAAGCCAGAATTCGGTTACGTTGGAAAGTATGAGGGTTCTGCTAATCCCTATCAGTTTCCCCATCCGTAGCTAAAATCGCCACACGCTCAATATCTTCTTCCATCAAAACGACTGAGTCAGTAACTCCGTCAGAAAACACTTCGTCAGAATCCTCATCGACCCAGTAGACATCATCCAACCATAGCTCATGCGGCTTCTCAGCCCGGCTGTACTCTTTGACACCGCCAATAACCCGTGCATCACTCGACGTCTTCACACGTACAACCGCAGCGTTGTCCATCGCTCCCTCCCAGGGCTGACGTCGATGCCTACGGTACTCCCGACCACTCCACAGCCTGTGCTGAATCTTGCTACGCATGTCAAAAATCAATTCTAATGAATAGAGACCTCCCAACGCAACAGCGATGGACAAGTAGATCGCAACTAGGTCAAGCCTGAACCATGGAGTGAAGAACATCGTCTCAACTTCGGAGAGACTGTTCACCGGTTCGTAGAGGATCTGGTATACTCCTAAAAAGGCTGCGTCAATAAGTAAGCTGGAGATCAGGCTTGCAACGAGAAGTTTGAATCGAGAAGGCTCCCGCTCAATAACACCGATATTCGATGCAATTAGAACAGCAATGAACCCCGGAGCGACGAGTATCGCTAATCCGATGATGGTTATCGTCGATATCGAAGGCATTCGTTACCAGCTAATTATCTGAAGACTCTTGACTCGAAGATCCACCGCTTGAAGACTCCGAAGTGTCTGAAGACGTGTCTCGTCCAGAACCTCCTTCTTCAGTGGGGATATATCCGGCACCATCGCTCGGGGACCAGCCATCCGTATCTGCTGTCTTCCCCTTTGAGTTTGTCCGTGGCTGTTTCGAACCGGATAATGCTTCCGTGCCGCTGTCTTTGTTTTTGCTCTTCGAAAGGTCCGCCTTCTCACTCGAAGAACTGTTGTTAGAAGAAGCACTGCTTGAGTCTTCAGCTGTGTCTTCGCCCATAGAACGAGTACAGTTTGCTTTGTCAAAAGGATTCCCTCGCTAATAGAGAGATTGAATTCATTCAAGATAGGACCGGTTGCATGGTCGCTGAAGCCATCCATTTCAGCACTTCTCTGCTCTGGGACACTCTTGGATGCGGCAGAACAATCATCAACCCGGGAACATACCTCGTGAGCATCATGGACTCTGATGCCGATATCTACGAGGTGTTCCGAAGCGACGAAAGCTGCAAAGAGAAGCTACAGCAACTGAGGAATATTGTCGACAAGGGGACGATCGATCGCCACTTCTACACCAAGATTATCGAGGGGTGCGGAGAAGAGGAACCTCGGCTGGCATTCGAACGATTGGATGACTTGATCCGGAACCGGGAAATTCTGGTGAGTGATCTAGACTCTGCTCTACGAGCTGCCGGAAAACCAGACCGTGACCTTGCACAACGGTATATGAACAAGTGGCTTGACGAGGAGGAATACTCGACTGGCTACGTTTCTAGCTACATTCCTCACGTCTACTGGAATCACACAGATCTGCTTCAACAAGAACTGCAGAAGTGGTACAGTAATTCGCCGCTGGTCTTTGAGAAAGCTGTAGAACGAACTCTTGAAGCATACTACCAGTCAAGGAAAGCAGGTGAAGACCTGGACGGCCGGGGCAGCGAACTTCTATCAGCCCTGAAGGATATCGCAGCGAGCGAAGACATTAACCCAGATCAGGCACTGAAATCCGTTTCTAAGGACAACGACTTACTGCGAGCTGATAACATTCTCAAGGATCTTCAGAACCTGCCCTCCAACCTCGATTCATACGGTCTTGGAATTGATTACGACCAAGTTCGGAGTAACGCCGATGATTATCCCTTCCTGATCGATATCTTGGGCGAGGACTGGATTGATGATCTTCAGTCACAGGGAACTCACAGTCTTGCCCGCTTCCTCTCACACGATATCCCCCGGGAAGATGTGTACTGGTTTTCGAGAGCGGGCCACGATATCGATATTAAGACACGGAACGATCTGGAATCGATCCACTTCTTATCGTACCTGGATCACTGCTGTGAGTCACTCTACGACAACCACGACCCGACAGAATCTCTTGGAGACGATCTTATCAATCGGCAGCAGTACGAGGATACGGTCACTGAGATACAGACGACAAACGCACTTCGACGAGAGTTCGTCGACGGTGACGTGGTTATTGAGGAATCAGTTGCTGGAAGAAAGCCGGATCTGAAAGTCGATCTCGACGATGACACTATTTGGGTGGAGGTCACTCATACCCGGCGAACCACAGAAGCACGGCTTAACAGCGTCTTCTCAGCCACCGGCGGAATAGCAAGCGATGTCCGAACGAAGGTAACTGAGAAAACCAGAGGCCAGATAACAGATATCAAAGACGAAGAACCGGACGACTTGACGATGCTCGTGTTGAAGAACGAGTTTTCAGCTATCGACAATCGCCATGTCCGGGAGTATGCTGAAGGCGGTCATATCATGGTTCTCGAGGAAGGAGAGAACAATCCGGCTTTGGTGCGTGGTAAACCGGTCGCTGTCCAGGATACGGAACCGTTTAGCGGCAACAACATCGAGAATCTCGATCTCTTGATCAATTTCGAGCTTTCAGGAGGTCTGAACTCTCCGTATATTGAGGGACAGGTGTTCTGCTTCAACCCTGATATAGACGAGAGCCTGTTGAAACGTCTTGGTGAGGCATTCAATGCTGGAGACAGGGTATTTACTTCCGAGCTTACTACCGGCAACGAAGAATTAGACGACGGAGAGTAACTGGGACGCCGCTCAACTACATCTTCTGCAACCATTACGACGTTGCTTTCCTGTTGAGTGTACTCGCTTGCTTCGGCGAAATCCGCATCTATGGGCAGGGATTTGGTGATGTTTGACCGTATACTCTCTTGATTTCCGTATCGGTGGTTATCGGAACCGTTGGGTTCTATCTATCCCTCAAAGAGACTTTGACTGGTGAACCGTCTACACATCGACTGTACGTACTTCGACTGGCTGGAATAGCTTGTCCCACTTGCTGACTACATCCTCTGCATTTAGCAAGATATCGAGAACATCAACGGAATCTGGGAGACAATTCGGCGGTACGTTCTAACACCTACTTACCGGCTGTTTCACCGTAGGTAGTATCTGACCGATGGGATTTCAACAGGGCCGAATATGTGGATAGAGTAGTCCGTTATCGTATCGATCGTTAGACTATGACGGTCATCGGATAGTAGAACACCATAATATAAAAAATATGATAGCATTTCTTCTTGTAGCTGTTGTCGGTTATAATTGGACACTGATCGATAACTCAGTATACCACCGCTACGTATTGCGGTTTTCAGAAATTTGTTGTAACTGAATGGAACGTGATTGTTACAAGATTGCTTCAACAAACAGAGGAATCCCGGAAAAAGGAGCTCTCTGTCGGGTTATCTTCGTCGACAAAGACCGTAAATAGCCACAAGTTGCAATAGTTGTTAGCCGATGAGCTCCCGCAAATCTCAAAAATTCGGGAATTATTCGCCGCCCAAAGAAGATAGCCGTCGTCCACTAACCCGACAAGACACAATTAAGCTCTATCAGACCGCCCGTGAGTGGCCGGACATCGAAACTGAGCTTGCTATACGAGTACTCTTAGACTACGGTCTCCGAATTGGTGAACTTGTTCACCTCCGAAGCGACTGGGTACGAAAAGAGTATCATAATGGGAAGGATGAGGAGTTTTGGTTGATTCAGATTCCGAAGTTCGAGCGTTGCTATGGTGGAAAAGGAGAGAAGGCTACTCAACAAGGTAATCAAGACGGTCTGGATCTTCATCGCACCTCAAGACCGTGTACAAGGTGCAAGGATCGGAGTTATAAACGGAAAGTAGCGCCAAAAATCAACGGTGAGCGACGGCCAGACCATGGATGGTTAACCGAGGAACAAGCAAAAGAGTATGATTTTCACCCAAAGTCCGCTCGTAGCGCGGATAAAGTCTGGCAATTGGGTGAGCTACCGGAAACAGCGGAAACAGCCCGTAAACTCAAAAAATTCGTCTCGGGACAGAAATATGAGCAATGGCCTCATCAGTCTAATTCTGCTCGGACTCGTCTCAATAAAGTCGTTGAGGAAGCAGATTTAACTCTTCCCGAGCGTCCGTCAGATACCGGAGTTGTCCCACATGCATTACGGCATACCTATGGGTGCCGCCTTGTCGAGGCACGCGTCGGGGAAGGCATAGGGATGAAGCAAATGCGTCATCAGAACGCGGATGTTTTCGAGTGGTACGCACAGGTCAGAGGCGTACGGACATTTAATGCACTGAGTAACGCTGTTGATAGTTCTGCTAGTCTTCTACATGAATAACCGTCGAAGCCGACCGCTAACGATTCCGCAATGGAAGTCGCTTAGAGAAACAGCACAGGAATCTGGCGGATTTGTGCAACGACTCGTTGCAGATGTTGTTCCATTTACAGCACTAAAACGAAATCAGCTTGCACATCTCAGAGATAATTGGATACAGTGGCAGGCAGATGGTTTGAAGATAACTATCCCAGGCACTGCAGACTGTAACACCTGGAGATCAGAAGGGGGAGATGGATTGGGACCGCTTACTCGTAGAGAACGCCCTTGCCAATCCTGCCGCATTTATGGACGAACCAATAGGTTCGAATCAACCTTCCCGGGCAAGGATCACCAAGGTCCATTCCCACGAAGTATTATTCTGCAAAATGAGTTAGCAGAGCCTGCTATAGAACAATTACGGCAGATATTCAGAGTCCGTGATCGACCGGAGGTTGCAATCTCTCCTGGAACAGTTTCTATGGCGATCCACCGATTGAATGAGTCGGCCCCCTTCGAGAGACGATTTACAAATCGGTCACTGATGCAGACACAGGTAGTTATCCATGCAGAGTATGATCTTGATTTTGACGCGCTCTGTGATCTTTCGCCGTATACCGAGATCGGAATTAGAAAAATCCTCAGTAAGGCCCCGGGTGTCACTCATGACATTATGCGTTTTGATGTATCATCACTAGACTTTCTCGAGATTGTAGATAACCAAGCTCCAGTTTCGGCTGCTGAGCTTAGTTCTATACTTGACGCGGACCAAGAGAATACCAAGGGACGACTACAGAATATGGCAGAAAGGGATCGCGTTGAGGTTGTTGGAAGAGAAGGACCCCATCTATCAGACCAACTTTGGGATGTTACTTCTCCACCTCGAGAGAACTTCTATTGCCGGCAAGAGGATTGCGAATACCAGACACACTCACTAAATGGTATTCGACAGCATGAAAGTATGACACATAATATTTGAATTTTCGCCGGCGGGTTTTTCGATCGGACTTCGTTACGCTCGCGATCTAAGACTCGGATTCTCGTGACTCACGATTACTCTCCGTCTGGCTCTGTTGAAATCCTATCGTTCCAACATTTGTCTCGCTGGAATATCCGTTAGGTAGGTGTGCGAATTAGTTAGTTGTCGGGTCAGCAGTAGCGTCCTCGTGGAAGACGCGTGCAAGTCCTTTTGAGAACCCTGAGAACGCAATAATGGTGCCGAGAAGGAAGATGATTGCATTCACCAGCATAAATCCGGGCGACGTGGAGATTGCCCCGACGTCCGGATTTGCCTGCATGTATCCGTACCAAAAGTAGGTCTGGGTCGCGTACCCCATCATGAGGAGTCCGAGACCACCACCGAGGGCGTACGTAGTGACCGAGAAATCGGAATCCATCGTGTTACCGGAATTTCTAATCTTGCAGACAAATACCTTGTGCCGTCGTTCTCCCCTGTAACCGGTACGAGGGTCTTCTGTACTTAGCGATTTGACTCCGATTCATTGATCGACAGACGCTCCGTATTTAGTCGGCTCTTGAAAAACTATCAGCGGATTAGGATTTCAACAGAGCCATCCGTCTTATTGGCTCTATTGAACTAATTCTATTAGAGGTCTAAGATATCTTTGAGGTCTTTATCAGTTAAGCCAGCTTCAACAACAGCTGGATAGTAATCTCGGTTCTTCTCTAAACCCTCCCCATACTGTCGTTTGTGCTGTGCATTGAGCTCGTCAAAACGGATATCGAGTTCTTGTCGTATCTCTTCAGGAAGATACATCAGAACACTGGGTCGGTCTTTGACCGCCCCCTCTGAACGTCCCGACATGGGATCACCGGAATCCTCAGTCACATCTGTCTTAGATGGAGTAGACCGGCTCTTGTCTGGCGTCTCGTCCTCTGCTGGGCCGTCCTCAAACCGTTCTCTGAGACGATCGGCTCGTTCCTCTCGTTCGTCTTGGTTTGTCATGCTATCTCCTCCAGATGCGTAGCAATCTCAGCGAATTCTGCTTCCATGTCGGAGTCCTCTTCGTGTGCAAAGATGGAGACACCGTTGTTCCATGCTCGTTTGAGAGCAACACGCTTTCGAACCTCCCAAACGGGGAGTTGGCCACCAAATGTGTCGTCGAACCAGTCCATCATCTCCGTGGCTTCTCCATCGTGTTCTACGCGATTTGCGACAATCCCCAGTTCGTTGATCTGGGTATCGTATCCTTGCTCGATCGATTCGATTTGGTCATACAGAATCTCCAAAGCACGAATGGAAGTTCCTTCTGCGAGAGCAGGAATCAGCACATTTTGGCAGGCTAAGAGAGCGTTATCAGTAAGATGGCCCAGCGATGGTGGACAGTCCACGATAATGAAGTCATAGCCGTAATCGAGATTATCAAAGAGTAGTTGAAGCCGTTCCCGAGACCGCATGGCTCCGGTTAGATCTGTTTCGAGAGTAAACATATCCACATTTGCTGGGACAACATCGAATTCATCTTGAGAGTACACGATGTCGGATATGGCTGGAACTTCATCTATTGTTGCGAGAGCACTACCGAGGTGTGGTTCTGAGGACTCGTATACGTCTGCTAGTCCGAGTCCTTCTGTTGCATGTCCCTGCGGATCTAAATCGACAAGCAGGACATCTTGACCTCGATTTGCAAGGGCACCAGCGACGTTTATCGCAGTCGTTGTTTTTCCTACACCGCCCTTTTGATTGCTCACTGCTATCTTAGACGACATTATTGTCTTAGATAGATATTCTGTCTTAGACAACTTAATTCTTTAGCTGGTACCCCCCTTCGTTTCATCTGGTTCAAGTGGAGTCAGAGCTACACCTGTCTTCGAATCCGGTCCCGCCTTGGCACACGTCCTATGGTGATTTTCCCAGTTGCTGCAAAATGTTCTCCTCAGAAGCAAAGATTAGTCGCACAGATTATCGACTAGAGGTCCCGCGGAGCCATGGCTGTGATAACTGAAGGGAATTATACTGCTAAAATAGCCGGGAGAGAAGGTCGCTGGATAGTGTTGCCACTCAGCCGTCGTTAGCCAAGTGTTAGCGTAGTGTCACCAAGGACGGAGATTGAAGTCCCCTGTGGGATGAAACATCGCCGCTGGAGTTTATTGCCATCCTGATCTCGATACCGGATAGTCGCTCTCATCAACTTGTGAGCTGTCCGCGAACCCATTCGACGTGCGGCTTTGTATCCACTCCGGAGAATTTTCTGCAGCTCATATTTTGAGTATTTCCCCGCTTGGAATTCAATCTCAATCGAGTCCTCCTTCTCGAGAACTGAGACACCATACCGACGCGCCCAACTAGCAAACGCAGTGTTTTCACCGATGAGCCTTTCTGAGTCCTGGATATGATTGATGCCTTGTTCGACCCACTCTAATGCGTCTTCGAGGTGCTCGAATAGCTCTTGAAACTTGTCTCTGAGTACGTCATCAGCGAACTCAAAAACCCCGTTGGTCTTTTTGATAATATTAGAGAACGTGTCGACTGCCCGGTAGACTGTTGAGGTTGACGTCTCACTTTCAGCAGCTAGGTTTTGATAATGACTTTTGCCTGTTTCAGCGAGGGCACGAAGAACAGCACGCTCGCCACGACTCATATCCTTATCAAGCAAGTGATGAACTGCTAATCCTTCCTCCACTTCCTTGACCTCCTCCAGCGGATCTGGATACACCGTGATGTTTCGATCCGTATCTTCTGGCTCCCAATAGGCATCTGGAACAACCCAATCGGCCTCAGCAGTTGTTGCTAGTCCTGCCCAATCCAACTGACAGAGGAGGTATTCATCGAGTTCTTCCTTGAGATCTGCTATATCGTAATCAGAGCCCTGCCACGGAATAGCCGCGCCATCGCTATACTCGGTCGAGAATTGAACTTCGAGCTTTGGATGAGATGTCGGATCTGTTGTCGCGTTCGCTGAGGGTTGTTTTAGATGATAGAGTTTTAGCACTTTCCCGACGTGCTGGTCGGGAAGAAGATTCTGAAGTGCAGTCTGGTTTAGTCCGACTGTATTGTAGTGGGCCGTTATCTCTTCGTTGTCCCATTCGTAGTGTCCTTCTCCCCGTCGACGGCTGGAGAAGACGGCGAGTCGCTCTAGTAGTCCACCCGATCCGGCAAGGCGCTGTTCTGATACCGACCGGCGAACACGTACATAGAGGGCATAATTGTAGACGCGGCTCCATTCGTGAAGACGCTCCCGTCCAAAGTACTCGGGTCGAACGTCGAGGACAGCCGCTACGGACTGAAGTATCTCGAGGATTTCATCCTGGTTGACGTTCACAGAGTCCACCTGAATGCGGACACCTTCGGGTAGAGTTGATGGTACATCCGTCTTTAGCTAAGCCAGAAACCGCGTGACAGCAGCGGCTTATCGAGGCTACTTTTTGAGAGGAATGAGGAGGCGACGAGTGTGCACAACGAAGCCTCCTCATCGAGAATTATGCGTCGGCTCACTACTCTCTTTCCCTCTGAGTTCCTCGAAGAGCACGCCGAGGAACTCGGCGTGGTCGAGCGAGACGGCAAACTTCAGATTCCAGTCCTCGTGTGGGCGCTCGTGTTCGGCTTCGCCGCAGGCGAAAGCCGAACACTCGCCGGGTTCAGACGCAGCTACAACTCCACAGCCGATGAGACGATCTCTCCCGGTGGCTTCTATCAGCGGTTGACGCCGACGCTGGCGGAGTATCTCCGCGACCTCGTCGAGCGCGGCCTCGACGAGGTCGCTGTTCCCGACGCTGTTGACGCTGATATCGACCGATTCAGGGACGTGATGATCGCTGATGGAACGGTGTTGCGGTTGCACGAGTTCCTCTCTGATGAGTTCCAAGCCCGTCACGAGGAGCAGGCTGGAGCGAAGCTCCACCTGCTCCACAACGCCACCGAGCAGACGATCGAACGACTCGACGTGACCGACGAGAAAACACACGACAGCACGCTGTTCAACACGGGGTCGTGGCTGCACGGCCGACTGGTTTTGTTCGATCTGGCGTACTTCAAGTACCGCCGGTTCGCGTTGATCGACGAGAACGACGGCTACTTTGTGAGCCGGCTGAAGGACAACGCGAATCCGGTGATAACAGAGGAGTTACGGGAATGGCGCGGGCGCGCCATTCCCTTGGAAGGCGAGCAGATCCAGGATGTCGTCGATGACCTCTCACGACAGTACATTGACGTGGAGGTCGAAGCCCAGTTCAAGCGAGGCCAGTACGAGGGAACGCGTTCGTTGGATACGAAGCGGTTCCGCGTCGTCGGCGTCCGCGATTCGGACGCCGACGACTACCATCTGTACATCACGAATTTGCCGAGAGAAGAGTTTCTCCCGGCGGATCTAGGGACGCTGTATCGGTGTCGCTGGGAAGTAGAGACGTTGTTCCGTGAGCTAAAAACACAGTACGAACTGGACGAGTTCGACACAAGCAACCGTGATGTCGTGGAGATTTTGCTGTACGCGGCGTTGTTGTCACTGCTGGTGAGTCGTGAGTTGTTGGATCTGGTGACCGAGCAGACTGACGATGAGATCGTGTTTCCGCCGGAGCGCTGGGCGGCGACCTTCCGGTCGCACGCCCAGCTCATCCTCCACAAACTCGGTGAGTATCTCGGTTACTCGCCACCGCCGTTGCTGGAGCGGCTGATCGAAGATGCGCAGAAGATTCACCAGCAACGACCAGTCTTACAGGAGACGCTCGCTACCGCTACGCAACCGAGGTGTGAGTCTTAGCTAAAGACGAATGGTACAGACTCAAAGACGAGATTGATGCCCTACTCCAGTACCTCGAGACACACGGCGAGACTGAGGACAGCCGTCTCCCCGCGTGGTCCGAGTTCCAGAAGCTGGCAGCTGATTACGAGGTGGACCTTCCCCAATGAGGCCAACATTTGGACGCGAGTACATCGAGGACGAGTTCCAGCGAATCGCAGAGGGACTGATCGATCCGTTCACGTCTTGAACGTGGGGCGCTCCGCCAGTCGCTCGCAGTTCCTCAAAGTCAGAATATCAGTTGTAAATCAGTGGGTTCATAGATTCTATCGGTATCGTATTTCAACGTCTGGACGCCCTTGCTCGCGACAGCTTCTTGATTATGCGAGAGGGTACAAACATATTTGAGGGCACAGCGTCAACACTGTTGCAAGAGGTGTCAAGCATGTCCGAATCCTCGCGAGATGGGGTCCAGTCGTGGACCGAGTCGATGAGCGCCCGCGACCGTATTCGAGCGGTCGCCGAGACGCTCCGCGAACCGCGATCGGTCAACTGGATCAGCGAACAGGCCGACGCTGCTTGGAGCACGACCAACGAGGAACTCCAGGCGCTCGTCGAGCAAGGTCAGCTGCGCCGCGTTGAGGCCGGCGAGACCACACGCTATCAGCCGGACTACACGCGACTGCTCTTCGAAGAAATTCGGACGCTCATTGCGGAGAACGCGCGCGAGGAGCTTCGCAACGAATTGGCTGCGATCACCGAGGAGATTGAGGAGTGGCAGGCGACCTACGATGTCGAGACGTGGGAGGAGCTTGAACAGTCGCTTGCCGACGGCGACCTCGCAAGTGATGAACTCCGGGAACGCCGCGACGTTATCGCGTTCTGGCGCGAGAACGAGGAGGATCGTGGCCTCATCAAGCACGCACTGGAACTCTACTCCGACGTCGAAGCCGCTCGCGAACAGATGACCGACGTGGCCGACCACGCCACGAGCTAATCCTTCCCTCTCACAGCATGATCTTTCTCGCTGGTCGAGACCGCTATACGCAGCGGACCCTTCTCCGTGACGTTCATGACCGATTGACGAACCAAGCGGGTTGTGAAGATGTACGCTATCGCCCGTCTCGACGCCGACCCCGGTACGTCATCGCGGATGTCGATCCGACAACGTTCCTGGATAACTCCTACGACGCGGAGATTGCACGACTGGAGATTCGCTTCTGGTACCCCGCCGGCGTCGATCACGAATACTACCGCATCAACTGGATCGAACCGACTAGGAACTTGATGCTCGGCTTCCACCAGGACGCTGACCATCCGGATCTTGGGCCCTGCCATATCCAGCTCAATTACGAAGATACGCAGGTCGACCGGCATAGAGCGACGTTTCTTGATGCCCATCCACTCGCCGTCCTCGATGACCGACTACAGGAGTTCACAGCTGCGGTAGAGGCAATTCGTTGGGAGAATGAGACACCCTCGCTTCCTACTTGGTCGATGTAAACTACCTTACTCACTCGCCGCCTTCGGCGGCTCCTCGAGGTCGCGCGTCCCGTACGTCGCGAGCCCGCCCGGGCTTCATCGCTCGCACGGTTACAACGGCCCTTCAGATGGCTGAGTTCGATGCGGAAGGACGTGAGCGCTGTGAGCCCATCTAGAACGAGGCCGTAGCCGTCGCAGGCAGCGAACTGATCCGATAAAATATACAGCCTCGAGACACAAAGCCTGCGTCACTGATGGGATTAGATTCTACGCAGTTGGATCTTGAGCTCATTGCCAAGCACGTACGAACAAATCTTGAGATAACTGATTGGAGTGGAGTCGATAGTGTGTGGCTCACAGGTAGTTTTGCTAATCCGGACAAGCCGATAGACAGGCCAGAGAGTCAGAGTGACATCGATATCATCCTGGTGCAAGAGGACTACGATTCACTCGAAAATCAGGAACCAATCTATGATGGTGCAAATCCCGAAACAGTGCCTGTTCGCACGATTGATGGAACTGATTACGGCGACCGGACAATGGATCTGATGTCCGGATATATCGACGCTCCGGACCCATCTGACGGATCATACATTCGTCTCCCTGTGTTCGAGTAACACGATAACAGGTGTTCCCGGACAAGGCTTACACTATCAGGGGACACAATATCACATGGACAGACCATGTCACACGCTCCGTCCATTCCCTTTGCATGACACCTGACGACGCGCTCGGTCAGTGTCCGGACTGTGGAACCACGATTACGGAGGCTGGGGTGCTCATCGAGTACGAGGATACTGAGGGCCAAATGGGGATGTGGGCCGAGTGTCCCGACTGTAACGATGTTGTCGAACCGGAGTGAACTGGTTTAGTACGCCCGCGATATTTACCCTGATTTCGGATACTCGCGCTCGCCGCCTTGAATTTCTTCGAGCACCTCGGTTCGACTGGCCTCGCTCATCGATTGCCACGAGGTAATCTCGTTCAGCGTCCGCCCACAACCGACACACATGCCGTCGGCGACCGCACACGCGTTCACACAGGGACTGTCGACCATCACCGGAGTGTTCGGTGCGAGCCTACTGAACCCTTTGCTACACATCTTAACTGCCTTGAGTCCGCTACGCGGTGGCAGAAACAGACATGTAAGTGTGAATTACTGGTCAATATGCGGAACCTATCCCACTTGTAGAATATATAATAAAATAGAGCGAGCACCCTAGATTACCCCATGCTGTTTTCATCCGTCTATCGAACAAGATATCGCGTAGACTGGTGGGGTCACAAATGACCGACGAATGGGATGAGGTGAGTTACGTCATTAGCTCTCGGTATCGAGTCGCCACACTCGGGCGGTTGCAGACCGGCCCGGCGACACCATCGCTCATCGCAACTGACACTGACCTGAGTATCGCACACGTCTCACGAGCACTTCAAGAACTTCAGGAAGAGGGGCTCGTCACGCTGTTGGTTTCGGAGGACCGTCGCAAAGGTCGTGTCTACGGTATCACCGATCAAGGCCAGACCGTCATTGGGACGATCGAAGCCGAAGGCATGGTGTAGCCGAAGCAATCTTGACATCCTCATGATGAACTCCGGACCGGTGGACAGCTAACCAGTACCAATCGTCGCCCAACTCGCGTTCCACGGTGATTTTCTGCACCCCGTGCGGGTGCGAACTCTTATTTTATGTCTTCCAATCCACAAGCAACTGCCGAGCAGTACGGCTCTGTATTGCTCGCTGACCAGTCCGATATCGAGGCCGAATACCGGCGAATGCAGGAAATCGGCGAGAACTTGGAGTACCGTTGAGATGGCGCGACCCCGAAGTAGAAGCTTCCAGAACGCTCTTATGCAGAATTGTGGAAAGGCCTGATATCGAGATAATCAATGAGTGAATCGGTGTATTCACCAGCTAGATTGGGTGAAGTTCACTGTTCCTCACTCGCTTCCCACTCCGGACGTGGTGTCGGCGACGGGAGTTCGTCAACCGTAGTTCGAAGTTCTTCCTCTGTCGTCCACGGGAAGCACTGATCGTGGAGTTCGAATTTGCGGAACTTGTTGAGATGGACCCAACTGTACGCTGCTGGGCTCTCTCCTTCATCCACCCGGTCATCGATAACTTCCACAATCTCCTGTTTGTTGATGTCGAGGTCGCTATCTTGTGCGTTAGCAACGAGCGATTCGATCTTCGATTGGGCTGCTTCCTCTGACAGATCGTCTGCGAACGCAATTTCGAGGGCGGCCTGAATGACGTGCTGTTTCGATTCAAGATTGGCGTCAGTCACCCATGTGTAATCACGTGGGAATACGTACGACTTGCCGAAATACGGTGGGTCATCGATCTCGCCTAATTCTGGTGCTTCACCACCGCTTTCCTTTTCGAAGACACCGATGATGTAGTCGCTGTATGTCGCGAGCAACGAAAACATGATGTCGAAGGTATTGAGTCGGTCAGTCGGGAGTTCGAGGAGATCACCCATGATGAACGGATAGGCACCGAGCTGCTTCGTGAGTTCGTTCTGGACGGCGCGAAGCCGACGGATATAGGGGTCGCGATAGCTCCCGAGGATGAAATATGATGTCCGCTGACTCCAGAGATATGGTAATTCACGCTGGGTGAACCGCCAGATTTCTCGTTTCTCCGCTGGCTCAAGTTCAATTCCCCCGATAGCCTTGTGGACCACCGTCATAATGTCCGTAGCGTCAGGTGGGGGGCTCGGATCAGTCATTAGCTGCTGGTTCAAACCACTCCACCTTATCTCTTCTGAACCACTGTGGTATTTTCTTGAATAACCAACTTGGACAGACCTAACTGTTATAGTATCGCTTCACGTAACCCCAGGTATGAGTGAAACCAACACTGGTGCGGCCAATGCGGGGCCGTTCGCGGAGCAACAGCGGCTGTTCAAGCTGCTATCCCAGGATACGCGCCATCTCATCATCCAAGAGCTTCTGGGTCACCCAGCTCATCTTATGTCGCTTGCCGAACTCGAGTACATGACCGGGAAGAGTCAGGCGGCAATCAAAGACCAGCTGGAGACGCTGATTGACGCCGGGCTCCTCGCACGCTACACGCACGAACCGAGCGAAGAGAAACGAGATCTCCCCTCTCAGTTCTACGGGTTCACTGAGCGGGGCGTTGAGGTTCTTCACGACTACAAGTATCTCCGTGGCCTCCCAGTCGCTCGTGCTCTCTATGAAAACACGCGCAAGACCGAAAAAATCGAGCGCCACGAATCGGCCCCGCGACCGGAGCTTCCCGAAGCTGTTGGGGCGGCACTTGAGTTCGACGAGCCCGATCTCGACGCCGTCGATGTCGGCACAAACTGATAGTTTTGGTCAAATAGTACAGCTTTCACCGTCGAAAACTGCAGGTAGCCGACTTCGTACCTTGTCAGGACTCTATTGGTCTAGCGTGGTTGGCTTGAGTCCCAATTAGCCTATGCGCCACACAAGAGAACGTCCAACATCTTTGCTCGTTACTTTCCCTCTTTCCTCAAGTTCATTAAGCCGATTGAGCGCCTGCCGATGACTACACCCTACCGCCGTTGCAATTTCACCAGTGCCGGCAAGTCCCCCTTCGTCTTTTATTGCTTCAACAAATTCTTTGTCAGTATACGCGTCTGTATATTTCCCACTCTCTTCATCTCGCTCTCGGCCCATTAATAGATAAATCCATCTCGCATCCTAAGTAGATAGTGCAACCTATACCATTTCGTATTACCGAAATGGGAAACGCTTATACCATTTCGTGATTAAGAAATGGATAGCTCAGTCCAATTGGGCGTATTTCAGTGAGAAGTGCCCAGGTGGTGTGACACCTGGACTGGGCTCTGCGGATACAGAAACCCATGCAGGTAAAACCACTCACCGGTATTGAATACACCGGACCGAGCAACGCAGAGGATTATAACCATACTCGAGAGGAGGCAGCCGAACGATGAGTGAGAGTAGCTCCGAGACTAGCGGCGAGATCCATCGGATTGCCCAGATTCCCTCACTACTGACGAGTTCGCTCCGCGAGCTCTTAGAGACGTTCGGTGAGGATATCATCCGCCTCCAAGCGCACGGCAGCGTCGAGACGACGAACCGCACCGCGGTTGATGACCTCCGGCAGTACGGTGTCACCCGCGAGCAACAGACCAACCAGCGACTCGCCATCGAGTACGAGCAACTCCACGGTGAGAGTGGGCCGGTCAATCCACTCACGAGTGAGGCCTGCGAACGTATCCTCTCGGAACTGGATGCAGTGCTGGATACAGACCGCAGCAGTGTCGATCCGGATCTCACGGTCACCTCGATGTTGATCCGCATTACCGACGAGCGCTTACAGGAGGTTACGCCGGCCCAGTCGGCCGAGTTTGACCTGCTGTTCGTCGCGGACCCTGCTGAGCCACCGTTGCGGGAACCGACCAAGCGACTCAACGCTCGGCGGGGACTCTACAGTGAGCTCGGGTTCAATATCACGAACCTCAACCTACGGTCGGTAATCGAGACTGAAGCAAAGTACCACCAGCAGTCCGACGGCCAGTATCTGTCGTGGGGCGGCCCGGACGATATTCGGCCCCGGACGCCGGACCGACTGTCAATCCGGATCAACGACCACGTGCTTCCGGATACCTACGGGATGCTCAAACCGTACCGGGTCACTGACGACAGCGTCCTCGAAGTCGCTGAGAGCAATCTCGACGACCTTGCCGACCGCACAGTCGCGACCGGCGATATCGCCTCGCGGGGTGAGGAGTAATGCCGGGCACGCAGTTTACCGTCGACGCCACTGGTGGCGACGGGTTCTATGTCACCGTTGCAGAGGAGGTGACGGTCTACGAGTCATATAGCGACGCTGTCGCAGAGATTCAAAAGAAGGTCTCGGGCGAGACTGAGAGTTTCCTCGCCGAAGTTGCCATCGAGGCCAACGGCGGCGACGATGTCGCACTGACGCTGGAGCAGGTCGGCTGGCAGCAAGTCATCCAAGACATGGCCGACACCACTGGAGGCGAGGACGCATGATCGAGCGACGGGACCTACCTGTCGACTCGCTGGTCCTCGATGCGGTCCAGTCTCGCGACGAAGCGTGGACCGGCGACGAGGACGACCGCAAGCTCGCTGATTCCATCGCCGCAGATGGTGTCCTGCAGGATATCATCGTTCGGCCGTTGGAGGCAGTTGAGCTTGCTGACGAGCAGGGTAGTGATACTGACGAGGCGACGTATGCGATCGTTGCCGGGTCGCGACGGTATCACGCAGCGATGGAAGCCGGCTACGAGACGGTGCCGTGCAAAGTCGTCAATGCCGACGATCTGGATGCAGCGTGGACGTCGCTTGTCGAAAACACCGACCGGAAAGAGCTGTCCGAACAGGAAATCGCCAATCAGCTCAAACTGATCTACGAGTTGGTCCGGCCCCGAGAGGAACCCGAGTCGTGTCCGGCCTGTGGCGTCGACATGGCTGGGGAGTCGGAGCTGTTGGCCCACTGTGCGGCGACCGCATGTACGCTCCCCGGGAGTCCAAGTGATGGGCCGCCTGTGCGGAGCTCATCGGATGGAACACAGGTGCGGCGGTTCTGCACCGACCAGCAAGCCCTGAAGTACGTTTCTCAACGGTTCCTCGGCCGGGACGATGATAGTGCCGTGTCGATCGTTGAAGGCCACCTCCGGACCGCAGAGCTACCGCCAGTTTTGCAGTCGCTGTTCAAAGTGCCTGAGGACCGCACGGAACAAGAGCGGATGGCGCTGGAGAACTACGGTGTCGATGTCCAGACGACTCTCGGCAGTGGGGAAGGCAAGTCAGGCACCTCCAGAGAAATCGTCGCCCTGTACGAGGCCGTCGACGAAGAAGCCGAGACGGCAGCTATTGACCCGACCGACGCAGTCCTCGAGACCGTCGGCTCACTCCGGTTCGATGAGATGTCCGAGCAAGAGCTGCGGCGGACGCTTCGTGATTTCCGGCACAGCGTTACCGCTCAGTTAGAGGACGATGTGTCGCCGGACGATCAGCGCGAAGCGTTCAGGGAGACACTGCAGAACTGTGCTGCGGCGCTCAGAGAGACGTACGAGGAAGTCGAACCGACGCGGCCGTTCAAAAAAGTCGATGTGCTGGGGCCGGATACCCAGCAACACAGTCGATGGCACGCTCGCGTGATGCAACAACGAGACGTGAACGGACATGGGGAATTAGTCCGGGAGCTATATCAAGAGCGGCTGGAAACACTGGCGGAGACTGAGGGGTGGGAGTAGCGATGGCGTCGGACGCTGACCGTGAGTCGATTCCCGAAGCGAAGCTCCCGTCGGAGTACGACGCCCTCGTGGGTGTTGATTCGCTGGTTCATGGAACACACAACCCTCGGCGGGTGACGCCTTCTGAGGAGCTTCGAGAGTCGATAGCTGAGGTGGGGATGAGTAAACCCCTGATTGTGCGGCCAGATGGGACAGAGGACGTCTATCACATCACGGATGGCTGGCAGCGATACCAGGCCGCCACGGAGTGCGGCTGGGAACAGCTGCCGGTCCGGATCTATAAGACCGCATTAGATGCGTTGGCGGCGACGGAGACGGCAAGTATCGTCCGGGAGTGGTCGACCTATGAGTGGGCCCAGTACTGCCAATCCGTTGCGGCTGAACTAGAGGCAGCATCAACCCAGGAACTGGCCGAGATGGTGGCTGATCGGACGGTGAAGTCACCGCGAACGGTGCGGCGGTATTTCGACGTGTTATCGCTGCCAGAGGACATTCACCCGCTGCTGGTTGATGGGCCGGCCGGCACGAGTCAACAGTGGACGGCACTCAAGCACCACAATAGCGAGGTCCGGCGCTACGATGGGTTGAGCTGGACCGTGGCTGGGTATCTGGCACGGCGACAGGCCTCACTCAGTCAGGACCGAGTGACCGGGATTGCTGCGATGGCGGTGGAGTTCGACCACAGTGACGATGCTATGGAGTTTGTCGACCGGGCTGTCGAAGCAGTGGAGACACCGTTAGAGACGGTGCGAAAGGAAATCCTGTTTGGCCAGCAGCATCCGCGCTATTTGGAAATCCCACGGGTTGCTGTAGCACTTGATCGGGACGAGAAGCAGGCTGTGATGGAGTACTGCTATCAGCACCGACGCTCATTGACTGATGTCGTGACCGAGACAATACGGTCGTTAGCGACGGACGTGTCTGAGGAGTCATAGTGTCTCTGGGTATTTTGACGATGTGGAAATCAAGCAGCTTCGTCACGATTCAAGCTGTCTTCGATTCACACCGCCGACTGGACCGTACATCTGTGCTTGTGTGGCCTCTCCTCCCCGCCTCGCGACTGGTCTACCTCTCCACCCCGTTTCGGTGCCGGCCTCCTCCTCGCCCCGTCAGTGCGTAGTCGTCCGTCCCCGTTCGTAGGTGGTCCCCTCACTTGCCCGGCCGTCGACCCATCCACCTGCCGTCGCCGCCGCGCGCGACCGCCGCTGCCCCGCTGCCCTGACTGCGTTCGTGTCCCCCACTGCCGTGTCGCTCGCTAAAGTTGTCTGGCCTGTTGGGTGTCGGTCGTCGTCGACGCTGTCGTTGGTACCGGTCGTCGCCGTCCCTGCAGTGTCCGGCCTGTTCCTACTGGCGCTGTTCTCACCCGTCGCCGTCGCTGCCCTCTCGGGTGTCCGGTGGTGTCGTCGCCGTCGCGGTGCTGGTCGCTTGCTTAGGTGCCTGGTTCCCGAACGGTAACTGTCTCGAGTTCCTTGGGGTCCCGGAGCTGTTCGATTTCTACCTCGCCGTTTGCTGGGGCGATGTGTTGGTACGCATCCGGGATGTGTCGCGTGCCGGTGTATCCGACGGACCGAATCAGCAGTACTTCGCCGTCGGCCAGATACGCCGCCAGCGTCTCGAGGAACTGTTCGGTGACTTGTTCATCATTCGGGGTCCAGGCGTCGAACGTCGTTGCGGTACTGAACAGCGCTAGTTCTGTGCCATCCAGTTCGTACTGGCCGTCGAATCGGTAGCCAGTCTCTGGTGGGTCGCCGCCGAGTAACTCCTCGACCTCGTCGACGTGTTCGTCAGCGATCGCTACGATGTTCGAGCGGTACATAGCAGTGTAGTTCATCTGTCGCTCACTCCTCCGGCGCCATAGAAACCAGTCTCCCCTGCCCCCACCCTCGTTGCTGTGCGAACCGTCCGGTTGGTGCGTCGTCTTTGCGTCAGTGTCAGCTGCGTTGTTTTCTCGGTCGGTCGGTTGTGTTGTCCGCTCGTCAGTGTTGGGTGTCTCCTCCGGAGTTGTCCGTCCTGCGAGTCCACCTGTATTCTCACTCGTGTTTCTCCTCTCTAGGGTCCCCTTCTGTTGTATCAAGTTTCTGGTAGTCCCCTGTTTCCTGCCCCTGCCCTCTTCTCTTCGTTTCCCCCAGTTCTCTTTGGCTCCGCCTGTTCTGTTCGCTACGCGACTACCCCCGTGTGTAGGCTCCCCCCTTGGACCCTATTTATGTGAATTCGCGAGCCTACACACGACGGGATGAGTGTATAATTAGCGGCCCGCTAAAGACTTCTAAGGCCGTGAGAGCCTACACACGAGAATTATCGGGGAGGGGTATTTCATGAAGAACCCAGCAAATTCGACTGCAGTCTTGTCATTAATAGAAATGACTGGTAGACAATATTATTCATGAAAGAGATACCGTATTCCGCTGCCGTCTTGTCATTATCACTGTCGAATCGGGCAAAATGGTGTTCATGAACCACCCCCCGAATCCGCTTGCCGTCTTGTCATTACGAATTTCATGAAAACTAGCCGCAAATGCGCCCCCGTGTTGTCATTACGGGTTGAATCACACTGCCGATTAGTGCTCGTTTCCGAGTTCCAGCTGTCATGAAGACTCCCGACAAATCGGACGCCATCTTGTCATTACGAGTTTCATGAAAACTCTGGCCTAATCGACTGCATTACTGTCATTACGGAATATGAGGTTTCCTCACCTGCTGTCTGTTTTGGGCTCAATACTGTCATGAAGAGACCCCGAAAATCCGCTGTTGTAGTGTCATTACAGGTTTCATGAAACAGGGTCTGGATTCGGCTGCCGTCTTGTGATGAACGTATTCGGGGCAACGAATCACTGTTTCATGAACTACACCGGCTATTTGACTGCCGTCGTGTCATTACAGATTTCACGAAAGATACCGACCATTGCTCTGCAGTCCTGTCATTAATCGGCCCGAAAACCAGTTTTGTATCGAGATTCTGAGACAAACGCTGGGAGTAGACTGAGATACGATTGAGAGTGGCCTTTGGTCACGCAAGGAGGCGAGGGGGTGAGACGCTAGTCTTCGGGGACCTAACGACTGGTATGGGAGCCACTGGCCAGTGCTGGTGTGACGCCAATGAGCCGAGTGCGTAGAAAATGGAGCCTCGCCGTCTGACTGCTTAGACGTCGTCCCGGAGGTTGTTGATGCTCAGGAGTTCGCTGGCTCCTGGCTCATCCAGTGCCTCACTCATGGTTTCGAAGTTTCCAGACCGCCTTGACATATCTACTGACGTGTATCCACTGAGTGAGTTGAGGAGTTTTTCGGCGCCGTCGAGGTTTTCAACGACCCATACAGCGTCCCCTGTCGCGGTTGCGAGCGTTTCGTAGTCGTCTTCGACGTGGCTGCGTTTCTCGGGTGAGGTCTCGACTTCGACGAATTTGTCTATGTTATCGGGTGAATCAGGAGTTGCCTTGGCATAGACGTCGTGAAGCGCATTCCAGTTCTCAGGGTTGTAGTACATCTCGACATCGTAGCCCTGTTGTTCATAGTAGGTAGCCACCAGTCGCACGCCGATCCGATGGGTCAGGCTCTCGCCACCTTTCTCGCCGCCGCCAGCTGGTGAGAGGTCTCGGTCGACGAGTGTTTCTGCTTTTGTCGTGGGCTTGTAGTAGAGTTCGTTGTTCCCGAGTTTTGTCTTCTCGAGGAACCCTTCGTCCACGAGGAACGCGGCGGTGTCGCTGAAGGGAAGATCAGACATCGGACTGCCGAGCGTGTACCCATCGACCCCGTCAGTGAGTGCGTCGAAGACCAGATCCAGGAACGCTTTGTGTTCGTGCGTGATGCCGTCTGGACTGTTATCGTCGTCGAGGTCGTGGTCGGATGCAGAGTCGGACTCGTCGGTGTTGGATTGCCGTTCGTGGCTGGTCATCGTATCGACGGCGTCACTGTCACGGCCGACACACATCCGTGCGCGACTGCGGTCACGTACACTGTCGGCTCGGGCCGTAACGTTGAATGGGCCTTCGGAGTGGCCGGGTGGGATTGGGAGTGGCTTGAGAGTGAGGATTTCTGGCTTCTGTTTGTCGAACTCATAGGATGGGAGTTGCACCACCCATTCACCACGTTTGAGCCCTGCGATGCGGTCTTTGATTTCGTCACCGTCTAGGTCTTCGTGGAAGAGTGACTCTGCGAGGAGGTCGTCTGTTGCCACGTTCCCGATGATTTTCGTGTTGACGTTGTTCAGGATCTCTTTGTAGGCGCGGCGGTTCTGTCGTGGGTTCTCGCCCAGCACCTGCTCGGGATACTGCATGATGAGCCCCAGCGAGAGGTTGAACTCACGTCCTTTGGGGAGTAGTTCTTGATAGACGATTTCGTTGCGAGCGATGTTGGCTGACTCCTCGATGATCACGTTCGCGATGTAGTCGTCCCTGTCTGGCGTCCAGATGGACTGCACTGAGGTCCACAGATGAGACAGGAACAGGACGGTGAATATCTCGCTGCTTTCGCCCCGGAGATTGCCCGTGTCGATCAGCAGGACCTTGTTGGAGTTCAGGATACTCTTGAGGTCCAGCATGGGGATGTCTGCTTTGTCGTACCAGCCCGTGGAGTCGTCCCAGTGTTCCTCACCGACCTCGTAGGAGAGCATGTCCCAGATGAAGTCCCGCTCTTTCAGCTTTCGGATTCGGTTGAGGACGGCGTCGGTGGTGTTGGTGAACTGCCGTTCGTCTTTTTGCAGGTGGGAGATGAGGATGTCTCGGACCTGCGGGTCACTGGTTTTCGGGACAGCGTTGTCGATGATGTGGGACTGGTCGACGTCTGGGTCTTCTTCCTTGTTGGGGTCGTACTTCTTGCCCCACTTCTGGTACTCCTGAGCGGTCTGCATCAGTTTCCCGATCGAGAAGTAGTCCGAGCCGTACTCCTCGTCGAAGTTGGCTTTGATGAGATTCGTCAGCACTTCGTTGGCGACGAAGGCCTGATCGACTGTTTCTCGCCCGAGGACAAACCTGAGGAGCTGGAAGTAGTGGTCGATGAGATCCTGTTTGGCGGTGGCACGTTCACGCCCGGCGCCCCTAACGAGTGGCCGGAGATCGAAGAAGGGGATACCTGGGACTTGCCCATCTTCTTCGGGGATTTTGATGTACTCGACGTCGTCGAGGTCACCGAAGAGTGTGCGGTGACAGCGCAGATAGTTCTTGCACATTTCACCACCTTTGGGGTCGACGAGAACGGTGGGCCCATCGAGGAAGTGGTGGGTGGTGAGCATGTCGTTGATGGTGGCGACGGTCTTGCCGCTCCCGGTAGTCGCCCCTCTGATGTAGTGGTGAGTGAGGTCGTTGGCTGCCAGAGAGATAGCATCGCGCTGGTCGAGTTGTTGCCACCAGTCGTTTTTGCTTTCGATAGCGCTGATGTTGTTTTGCCCCTGTCCTTGGTCACGGAGAGCGGTGACCGCTCGCCCGATGGTCATCCCCTTTGAGAATTCGCGGAAGACCTGTTCGTTCGGGGAAGTCAGGGGTGATTGGGCAGCTGGTCGACCGCCAGACCCACCACGGCTGGCCTTGGGTAGTGAGTCGATCGAGGGGACAGTGATGAAGTTAGCGAGCTCTTTGGCGTTGGTGACGAGTATGGGCTTGCGCCGAGTGACAGATTCCCAGCCGTTGGGATAGGTCAGCCCGTGGTTGAGCATCCGCTTGAATTCGTACTCGTTTTGGCCGAGGTGTTTGCCCTCGATGGAGTAGAATTGGCCACTGAGGTGATTGAGTGCATCTTGGAGATTTGTCGCGGTTGCTTCGTCACTAGCGGCAACTCTGATACTTGTATTGTACGTGTGAGAGGGGTTTTTCAGGTCGATCTGGCCCATGCGTCCGGTGCCCGAACGCTGGCCGCCGACCTGTGAGTCATGAATCGTGCCACCGATTTCGTGTGGGGTATCGCCCCGGTGACGCTGTTGTCGTTCTTCATCAGATGCCCCACCGAGTAAAGCGTCGATGATGGTCCGAATGAAGAGCCCGCCTTGTGAGTGGACGCCCTGTTTGAGGAGTCCTTTCTGGCGTTGGGCTTTTGCAGACCAATCCGATCGTGGTTCGAAGATGACCTGGAAGAGGACGGCACCATCGGACTGGATTGCGGTCTCGAGGAGGTTCGAGAGCGGTGAGCGTTCGATGTGTTCGGTGTCGAAGCGCGTCAGTGTCGTCATCCAGTCTTTCCGGCGTTCTTCACGCCCTTCGTACCGGACCATGTGGGGGACATCGTCGAACACTGAGGTGATATCGAACTCGGTCCGCTCGAAGTCGTAGTCTTCTGGATACTGTGAGCGCGTGGCACTTTCGAGTCGGTCACAGGTGATATCGCCCCGTTCACCGGGCCCGAAGAAGAACTTGAATTGTGCCCCACCTTCGGGTTTGTAGATGATGAATTCGAAGTTGGAGACTTCCTCTATCGCGTCGATATGGAGTTCAATATCGAGAGGGAGTTTGCGACCTGAGCCGTATTGATGGAGTCCGTAGAGTTCGCGGGTGATGGTTTTGGAGTTGACTCCCCCTCGGACGGGCTTGACTCGGATGTACTCCTGTGAAGCATCGATTTCCTTGCCGTATTCTTCACCGGTTTGGTCGTCAGTGCCGGTTTCCCAATTTGATGATTCGTCACTTGCCATATGTATCGAATACCATATGCTATCGTTGTACAATAGCAGGGGTGTTGAGGAAACGATCGTATTGTGCATTTCGAGTTAGGCATACGGGTGTATTGATTACTAGAAGTTATAATCAGTGAGGTATTGCAAAATTTAATAAATTACTACCACCCATATAGTTTCACTATGGTAGATCCCGATTCGACTATCCCTGAAGAAATTCGCGAGATTCTTGAGGAAGAGGGGTTTGATAAAAAACGCAAACACTCTCGGTGGAACTATACTCATGCGTTCGCCCACAAGAACGCTGATACCCCCCGTAACTCACTCACCCGTAATGATGTTGAGCAGGTACTCGAGCGACATTTTGACGACCTGAAATTTGAAAACACAAGATCGACGAGTAACAATGCACTAGATGATCTCGTCGAAGCTGACATCTTAGAGGTCGAAAAAATGAATTCAGGACACCTCTATTGGTTAGCGCACTCGTTGAACACCGCAGATAGCCAGACATCTGAACCGACAAATGATCTCTCTGCTGGTGCGGTACAACCAACTGAACATGATTCATCAGCTCCATCTACAACATCTACTAGTTCAGCGGAACCGACTGCAGCACACTCGGGCGACAACGTCGCTCGGAGTTCTTCTTTACAACTCCGTGGAATGGTATCGTTACTTACGCTGACAGCCGGCATGTCCCTGACGATTGTGACCCTTGTGTTACTTCGTCTTCCAGTTGTAACAGCTCCATGGCTCGAGAGTGCTGTCCTAGCGTGGATACTCATTTCGCTCGGTGTCGCTGCTGGTACCGTTACTGTCGCTCAGTGGGTCCGTAGGGATCTCGGAGCCTCCTTTGATATTAGTAGTTGGTAGCGCGGTTTCTTGATTCAGTTTTGGGAGTGGGAGAAATAGAACCGCTGAGCGGCATTTGAAAAGAGTATTACAAAGATTGATGTATTACTAATATCTACCCATTACGTATGAGCGATGCAGAAGACGGAACCACCGTCACCGTTACGAGTAAGGGGCAGGCAACGATTCCCAAAGAATTTCGGGACAAGCTCCACATCGACACGCCGGGGAGAGTGCGATTCGTTGAGAACGAAGAAGGAGAAATCGTGATACGGCCAGTAAAACGTCCGTCTGAGATTCGAGGGGCCCTCGGCACGCCCGAGGCCGAGGGAGGTGACCAGACGGCTACTGAGATGCTCAGAGAGGAGCGGGAGCGGGATAAGAAGACACTGGACCAAAAGCACGAGCAGTCAGAAACTGACGAATGAAGGTCGTATTCGATGCCGAGCCGCTCATCGCTTTTGCGTTCGATGAGCCCGGAGCAGGATATGTTGAGGAATTCCTTGACGATGTGTACGACGGTGACATTGACGGGTACGTCACGACGATCAATCTCGCAGAATTTCGGTACATAGCGGCCCGTTTGAGTTCGCCAGAGCGGGCAGATGCCCATATCGAAGACCTCAAGCAGATGGGTGTAACCGAATACAAGATTGACAACTTGTGGGAACTCGCCTCAGACTTGAAAGCAACGTACAGTCTGTCACTCGGAGATGCGTACGCTGTCGCCGCCACCAAGGGGGAAGACAATAACGGGAACAACGTGACACTCCTTGTCGGCGCTGACGATGATTATGATGACTTCGAAGAGGAGGAGGGGTTCAAGCACTTGATTGAACGGTTTCGAGACGAACCCGCCTAACACAAGCGTGAGTGAGACGATTTCCTTTGATACTAAACTAACTCTGAATAAAGAAACTGTATTACCTGCTCTGTTGAATAGCGGTGGTTGTGTAGTCCGGCTAACTCTGAGCCACCTTGTGAGCGGTTGAGGAAGTCGGTCTCAAATCGGGTGTCGTCTCATCATGGCTTAGAGGGCGCTATTCAACAGAGCAGTATTACCAACTACTGATATAGATGAATTTCGACACCTCTGGCCGGTCGTAATCCATCTGGTCGAGTGTCTCCGTGAAGTTCCGACCGACACAGTAGAGGGCTGATGGAGAGCAAGGGTAGGTTAGCGAACCGTCGCGTCCCTGGACGTATTCACCGTCATCTGTGGTCAGGATTCCATCTTCGTACTGCCCACTGACAACACCATCAGATGTCTGCATCCTAGCGAGTTTATCCATCCGTATTCAGTGCAACGGGCAAAAATCCGAGGAAGTTTCGATGGATACCGGTTGAGAAAATCGTAATCTGAACGCCTGAAAACCGGAGCGGTCGACACGTGACCGATGAGCCGAGTCAGGGCTTCTGTTCTTGCGCGCTCGCTCGTTCATCTGAATGTCGAGCGACTTGGCCACCGCTGTCGCCGCTTGACGTATCCCGTCTTCTATGAGGACCTCGCCGTCGACCATCGTGAACTGGACGTCCTCGCCACGGGCAGCGAACACAAGATACGATAGCATCTCGTAGAGTGGCGTGCCACGAGCCGAATCAGTGGACAGTCCGATGATGTCGGCCCGCCACCCCGGAGACAGTTTCCCGAGTCGGTCGAAGCCGGCGGCTTTCGCGCCGTTTATGATCGCCATCTCGAAGATATCCGACATCGGCGTCACCGTCGGATCTAACTGGTCGACTTTCTGCAACACACTCGCCTGTTTCATCTCCGTGAACGGGCCGAGCGTATTGTTACATGGCGACCTCGTTCCCTAAAGCGACGTTGATACCACGGTCGAGATAATCGACGATAGGCGCAATCCCCCTGGCGAGTTTCATGTTTGAGGACGGACAGTGGGTCACATGCTTGCTCGTTTCGGCCAGTAACTCTCGCTCGTTCTCATCGGTCCAGACGCAGTGTGCGAGGACGACATCCTCACTGGTCAGGCCCACCTCGGGAAGCTACTCGATGTTTCGTTTCCCAGTATCTGCTTCGACGGTCACGGTGAAACAGCTCTGTGCCGACTCGTCGATATCGGCGGTATCGTTCACCCTGACCGTCCCGGTGGCGCTGTCGATGGCGAACGCGCCGCCGTCGTTACCTGCGGTGATGTCGTAGCTAACGCCCTGGTCGTCGCTGCCATCGACGTTTGCGTTCACGTCTGTGACTGTCGCGCCGGCGGAGTCACTTTCGCTGACGCTCGCCGACGTGTCCGATGTGAACTCGGGGGTCTCATTGATATCCGAGACAGACACCGAGACGCTCTGGGCGTTCGTTGCGCCCCCTCGCTGGCTTCGACGGTCAGCGAGAAACTGCTGGTTTGTGAGTTGTCAAGAGAACGATATCGTCTGCTTGTCCGGTGTCGAGCAGCTGAGCAGCAAGCCCAACGAGAGCCGTGTCCGCTTTCTCGATGCTGTCCTCATCGCGGTTGGTTTCGTTGGCGATGAACCGGCGGGCTTCGTCCATCACCGTCGACACGAGCGGATTGGTGTAATCGAGTTCGTCGGCGACGACGATCTAGCCCTCTTCGAATCCATCCGGATCGGGTATATTTCTTGAAGGATACGCGTCTGCCGCCGGATCTCCGCCAAGTTCTTCGTAGACACGTCGTGGGACACGTAGTGAGATTTCTGCCTGCCGCACAGCCCGACGAAGACGTTGAAATTTGCCTTTGTTCGGTCCGCCACACCGGACGAAGACGCCCGTGTCGGCGATATATGCCGTTGTCACGCAGCTGTGTCAGCGTACTCGGTCGCAACAGGTTCCAACGCCTGGAGTATGATTTCGGCCTCGAGCGTCGATAGGTCGAGTTCCCGAGCCGCAATCCGATGGTTGACTGTCCCGTCGACGTACTCATAGGCGTACTCAAGGGCAATAGCAAGGCCGTCGAGACCATGGCGCTCGATGTAGACGTCGATGTCCTCATCCTCGTCGCGACGAGCCACAGCTGCGATGAGTGCTGGCGTGATTGTCTGGGTTTCGCCGTCAGTAGACAGCGTGAGTGCAATGGACTCAGCATCGTATTCGTAGGGGCGCTGGTCACGCGTTTTCTCCACTAAGCCAGCGGATTCGAGGTTCTGTACGTAGTCGTAGGCAGTCCCCTGCGGGATATCGAGCTCGTCGAGGACCTTGGATACGGTGACCGGGCCGTGTTGCAAGATGTGAGCGTATAACCGAGCAAGCGCTGGTGTTTCTAGGAGGTCGGCGACCGTCTGTAGCTGCTGAATAGGGGGTCGCCCTGAGCGGGGCGGTGATTGCGCCATCTTAGTTACGAATCATTCATAATTCGTGATAAGGATTCCGACGATCGCGTAGAATCCATGCCCACTCCAACAGTCGCACAGAGGCGGCCGGCTTCAATGGCTCCACCCCGTGGAAGCGGTACCTGAGTTGCTTGTAGCATTTGTGGTGACTAACGGTGGCGGCAGGATATCTGAAACTGATTGCAATTATTGTTGGAAGCACTTCGAGATCTGCGACCACGCGGGGGCTGTCCAATCAGGAGCAGTTTGGTCAGTAACGGTGCTCAACCGAGCGGCACACGAAACGATCTCCCCGTTCCGAATAGTGCCGGTCAACGTTCAACTGCTAGATACGACTGATAGACGCCCTGTAGAGTGAATCTAGCAGATCACAACTGAAGTCCCACTAGTACCGTCCCAAGTGTCGAGTGACTAGTTCTCGGTCTCCTCAGTAGTCGGATAGAGCCGGTGAAGTCTCGTTCGAGCGTCTTCGTTCGTGAACTGCCAATTAACCGTAGCATCCATCTGATTGCGCTCAGTTTCCCACGCAGCGACCTCCGACTGGAGGGTCGCTGCGTCGGGAATCCGTCGGTTGAGACACTGTGTCTGAAGCGAACTCCAGACGAGTTCGGCCATGTTCAGCCAACTCCCGTGCGTGGGCGTATAGTAGAACTCGAAGCGATCGAGATACTCGCGTGCTTGTTCGGGTGGGAAGAATCGATAGAATGCAGCTGGATTGTGCGTGCTGAGGTTGTCCAAGACGACCCGGATGCAGTCAGCATCCGGGTAGTCGTCTGCAATCGCTACCATACCGTCGATCCACTCGGTTGTTCGCCGGCGATCGGTTACGTGGAGGCGACACCAGCCGGTCAACGGTTCAGTCGCCACGTGCAGCATGCACGTGCCGTTGCGTTCGTAGTGGTGATCTGTGCGAGCGACCGCTCCCGGACGGGCCGGGAGCGGGTCGCGGACGTGCTTTCGGAGTTCCTTGCTTGACTCGTCAAAGCAGATGACTGGACGGCTCTCGTCGTACGGTTCTTGATAGAGTGAGAGCAGCGTTTCCATCCGGTAGACGAACTCCGCGTTTTCTTTCGGTGGAATGAGCCAGTATTCAGAGCGGTGTGGCTTCAGGTCGTTTTTTTAGCCGCTGTCTGACGGTTTCTTCGGAGATCGAGTCGAACTCGATCTCCTCAAGGGTGACAAGACGGTCGGCAAGAAGCGCATACGTCCAGCGCGTGCGTCCTTCTGGTGGCTCAGAGCAGGCGAGAGCGACGAGGTGTGCTTCGCCACGTCCGTCGAGTTTCGGTGTGTAGTCGCGGTCGGGTTTGCGGCGATGAATCGCCGCAATCCCTCGTTTTGTGTACGCTTTACGAGCGCGGTGTGGTGTTCCAACTCCACACCCGACGTGCTCACAGATTTCCGCATCTGTGAGCCCGTCATCAGCCTTGAGGAGAATCCTCGCGCGGGTGATGTCTTCTGCTCGGTGTTCACCTTTCGAGACAAACTCTTCGAGTTCACTGCGCTCCTCGCTCGAGAGATCGACGACGTACTTCTTTCGGCTCATTCCTGTAGATACGTGCCCAAAGTAGATAACCTAGCCGTCCACGCTTGGGACGGTACTAGTTAGGCATCACTGTGAATATATAATCCCCTTAACATTCAGGTGTTATGTACGATATCTCGGCAGATCGGAGCGCCAACCGGCTATACATCGACCTCAACGGACGGATGGATACCGAGGAGATCGACGAGGCAGTGGAGGTCTCGGTCGAAAAAGCCCGAAAGCTCCAGGAGGGATTCGATATCGTTAACGACCTCTCGGGATTCAAGCTGCCTTCCCCCGAAGCGGCGGAGCCGATCAAGCGCGCTCAGAAGCAACTCAAGGAGATGGGCGTTGATCGGGTTGTGCGCGTAACGGACGAGAAGACGAATCAAGTCGTCATCAACGCCTTCGAGCGACGGTCCCGAGATGTCGGCTACAGTGGCGAGACGGCTGACTCCGTCGCGGAGGCAGAATAGATGCTCGACGAGACGGAAATCGAAGGGTACGCGGATTGAATTGATCACATCGAATCGACTAGTGCCGCTCCAACGCTCAACTGCTAGATACGAGCGATAGACGCCCTATAGAGAGAATCTAGCAGATCACAACTGAAGCCCCCAATAGTACTCAACGAACTATTCGTCGGAGGATGTAAACGCAGTAGCGAGTTTCTCTCGCATGAACTCCCGCCGTAGTTCCCGTTTGCGCTCGTCGGTGAGATAATCTTCAAAGACGACTTTAGCACTTGCAGAGCCTTGTTCGGAGGCAATATCCTGCACGTGAGTGAGAAGTTCCTGCGTGGTCCGCGAGTAAGCATCATACCAGAAGCGTCGGCCCATGTGGGGCTTGCGTTCGACGCCGTCGATCTCCTTGGGCACACTCGCTTTGTCGGCGAGGTCGTGGAACCATGACGCGATAGTGCTGGGGTAGACATGACCAGTTTGGGACCGCTTCGACGGGAACAGGTAGCCCTCAACACGATCACAGTGTCGCTGAGCCACGTCGGCGCCGTACACAATACTGACCGTCCCCGGGCCGTTCTTTCGCTCCTCGAACTCCACTGATGGACTCTCTCCATCGAGTACCAGCTGATCCTCGTGGAGTGCAGCGACCTCGCCAGCTCGGAGGCCCCAGCCAGCGAGAGCAACCACGAGCATTTTGTCCCGGCTGCGAACTGCCGTGTCGAACATCGCCCGGACGTGCTCTGGAGCGAGTGCGACTGGGTCAGTGTCAGACGACCGTTGCCAGCCGAACCAGTCCTCCGCACCGTTTGTCGGGTTGACGGTGGCGACACGGCGCTCGACGAGCCAGTTGTACCAGTTGCGGATCGCATCGTGAACCCTGGCAATTGTTGAGTCAGCAAACTGCTCACCCATGTAGGCGAACGTCTCGCGACACCGGTCGACGGCCTCGGTCTCTGTGATGTCGGTGTCAGCATTGACCGGGGCGAGCAGGTCATCGGTTCCGTGGCGCTCGCGGTACGAGCGGGCGTAGCGGGCGAGTCGGTAGCGGATTGTCTCGCGAGTACTGTCGGTCCAGTCGTTCGCGGCTTCGTGCTTGGCGTTGAGATACGTTGTGAGGGATTCGCGGGTCCCTTGGTGTTCGATATCCCAATCGTACGAGTCCTGTTGCTCGCCATAGTCGAGCGTCTCCTGCCAGAAGTCGCTGAAGGTCGTATCGTGGTAGGTCGAGAGGGTGTAGGTTAGTCCGCGGAACCCGTTGGCCGAGAGCCATTCGTAGCTTGGGCGATCTGTCGCTGGATCTCGGTCCTCGCGTCGGAGCGCCGGCGCGACCACGACGTCGTAGGCGTCGGCCAGCTGGGCCTCGTTGAGCAGACTCCAGGGGACGTCGTCGGCCGTTCGCCATGGTTTCGTCCGTTCCAGACCCGGGGAAGACTTGCTCGTACCCGTTTCTGAATCTGAGTCGGCCGATTTGGGCATGTAGCGTGTTTTAGTCTGAACTATGATAGTTTTGTCGGGACAGCAGACGTGTGCTGGACTCACAGCTCTACGGCCCAACAGCAAAATTTGCTATAAACTTCATATCGCTACATACAATGCGACAAACTTTCTGACCTTTTAGACTCAATAGAATACAAGAAGATGATTTGCCTTCCATGAGTGTGTCGGGTATAGGTGTACGAGCGTCCCGCTCACAGCAATCTTTTCGCCGACTAGACAGCCGGCATCTCCCGAGACCAGTGACCGAAGCGCCTGTCGGTCAGAGAGTGGAATTATTTTACTCCGGCGAGAGATTATCTATGTTAATCTCGAAGTTGAGCGTCCCGTTGATCACCTCGCGGTTGACCGGGACCTGTTTACCGACCAATCGCTCAATTTCGTCCGGACCAGCCCGTAGACGTCCAGAACCCGTTTCAGATCGCAATTGGCTCCCCAGACTGGCGGGCGGTTGAGCCACTGTTCGAAGTCGGGGCTGCCCGGCAACTGGAGGTGGAGACACACTTCGTGGCTCTCCTCGGTGACCTCAACGATTTCAACAGTGTCGAGGTCACCATTCGATCGCACGCTGTCCAAAGCGTCGGTGGTGTTGTCGATATCTCCGTCCATGTACGGCCGTGGCGTCGCCCACGTCTAATCTCTTACTGACGACACGCTCGAAGAACCCGACAATCCAATTCGGGTCGCGAACGCATTGACACAGCCATCCAGTATTGCTTGACCAGTACGAACTGAAACAGTCTGACGGGGGGAGAGGTAAGTATTTTGCCCGTAGCAGTCCCAACGCTTATTGTTTCTAGTTTCGTAACTCTATACAGGATGAGCTACGATACGGAACACGTACGAAACGCTGGGGACAGCCCAGGTATGATTACTGGCGTCCCAACGTTCACCGAATTACTCGATAATTCGGAGCTTGCTGCCCTCTATACAGCGGTTCGCCACGAAAAGACAACGACAGGACCAGAACTCATCGACACGACATCCGTCTCGAAAAAGACGGTCTATGATTATCTTCACAAGTTAGAGCAAGCTGGGCTTATTACCACGGTCGGTGAGGATGCAGGAACTACCGTGTATGCTGCTGAAGAGTTCGAACTCACGCTGACAATCCGTGAGACGCAGGTCTCGATCACACCCGAGCTTATCGAAGTCATTGCACACCAAAATGAGCATCCTGCTATTGACCGGGTTCTCAAAGACTACGGTATCATCACGTTTGCACTGGCATACGACCTCGTGAAAGCACACAGCGACGGTGATGTCACGATTCGGCAGATTGCGGAGCTCACGGATCTCTCTCCCGGTACTACATACGACCTCGTCGAGGCTCTCTATTCGATTTTGGATCTCGGTGACGATACGAGCCCAACGACGTACACGCCTACGGATTTTGATGAGGAGGATGACCTTCTCGAGGAATTTGGTGGCGAATAGAGCTATCTTAGCGAGAGATGTACACTGCCAATATTGCAGACACGGTGATGTTTCGTAATCTGGGGAAGGAACCCAGTACACGCTTACAGGTGCTCAAGGAAGCGGTAGAGGACGCTAATACAGAAATTTGGGTGCCAGCAGCGGTCTATCACGAGCTGTCGGACACGCGTGAAACAAACTCACCGGCAAATCCATATCTTGATACAGCGATCGAAGAAGGCTGGCTTCGGGTAGCGACACCTCTGCCAGGAGATAGAGGTGAGGAGTTCAATCAGAATGCTAGTGCAGTCGAAAAAGCACGGATTGTCGCAGATGACTTTCTCAACCAGCAAAGCAAGTACCCAGTGACAAACAACTGGCGAGATGCTGCTCTAGTCGCATTAGCAGTTCGATTGTTCGATGAGAACACCCGTATTCGTGTGATTACCCATACCGCAGACCAAAATCTAGCGAAGGCGTGTGCTCGTATTCCGCCTGAATTTGGATACTACGAGATCAAATCCCGATACTACAATCCTCCCCAGACAGCAAAAGCTGAATTTCCAACCGTCAACAACCTCACATGGGACGGCATTTGAGAATCGCTTCAGACGATTATCGGTCGATATCTAAACCTCTGTGTCAGTAGGACAACGAAAGTTGTGGCTTGTCGAATTGAAAGTGGACGTGGAATATCTCCCCCGGCAGTCCTTCGTGAGCGGCTTGTGAACCAAATCAGAACCCGATCTGTATTTGAAACGAAGACCCCTTGACTCCTGAAAAAGAGTCCCAAACTTCCACTTAGGTAACCCGGTTTCAACAACAAGCTGCGACAGAATATCCAACGCTATCTTCGGTTCTCGATAACTAGTTCGGCAAGCCGCTCTGGCTGCTCAATAGCCAGCTGTAGGAGAGCTTCATGATATTCTCGCTTGGGTACGTCTCGAAGCCCCTCATCTCGGAGGCGGCGTTTAACCTCGAAATCTAGTGTGTCATCAAACTCAGTTAAAGTCTCTACAGTTGGATAGATAGCCTCCTGCTTGCTGTCCTCAAACGGAAATGCTGGGTGATCTAACGAACTGGATGATGAGTCAGATGTAGTAGTGCCCTTGGTCGGGCTATGTGATCGTTCCGAGTCACCAGCGAGATTTGTTGATCCCTGTTGACTGGCAGCTTCTGGAGCCCCCGCACTTTTTGATTCCTTGCCGTCCTGCTCACTCATTGCCTCATCCAAATCATCAAACCCCATCAGCGAGCCACCTCCCCGGTTTCAACGATTTGGGCGAGCTCATCATAGCATGACAATTGATCGCACTCCGGGTCATAGTCTCTGAGCGGCACTCCTTCGTCATTCGCGTTGTCTATAGCTGCTCGATGTCGAATACCTGGTAATGGGCCGTCATATCCGCCATTATCAACCCGCTCCCAGTCAGATTCGGAGAGGTACGCGAAGTTGGGGACGTGCTTAGCCACAGCTTCCCGGGTGGTCATTTCCCGCAGAAGGGCCCGATCTCGTGTATCTTGATCGATGCGAGTAGAGAGGTCGGTCGGGACAACACTGAGGATGTTCAGGTCAAAGTACTCACGCGCGTCCATAACCAACCGCTGGACGGTATTGGTCAGTCCAGTCTCGTAGCCATTCTCAGGTCGCAGTGGGATAATGATATTCCCGGTCGCGTACATCGCATTGTCATTGAGTTTCCCCCGATTCGCCGGGCAGTCGATGATGATATAATCATATACCTCACCGAGAAGTTCATCAACTAACTCTTGTTTCAGGCGCGTCGTCCCCATTGTCGCTTCTTTTAATCCAGATTGGACATCTTCGAGTTCGACATGTGAGGGGAAGAGGTCGAGACCTTCAGCGACGCTTGTAATGTACTGCTGGGGATCGTCGCCATCAAGAAGAACGTCAGCAACGTGGTTTGTACCCCATCGATCTCCACTGTAAGCATCATCGTGGCCAAGAATTAGCGTCATGTGACCATTGTCGTCAAGATCAACCAGGAGTGCCCGTTCGTTTCGATGGCCGAGTTCCCGTGCGAGATTAATCGCAGTGGTGGTTTTTCCAAACCCGCCTTTTAAAACGCCGACCGAAACTGCACGAGGTTCAATACCTTGCGTACCACTCATATCTTGCTTACCTACCTGAGGTGGCTTAGCTATTTTGGTCAAGGTACCTAAGGTAACTAAGGTAACTAAGGTGGCTTAGCTACACCACCTGAGCCACCTTAGGTAAATTAGTACCTATTGTGGAAAATGAATGAATAGTCGACCACTAGACAATTCGTGATTGTCTGGATAGCGAGGTCAACGAAGAATGGCCACTGGCCGAGTGGTTTTGTTTATTGGACTAAACGTAAGCACTTGGATCTGAGAAGAATTTCCCTGTATTTGATGATCTGAAGCCCCCTGATGGCCTTTTGAAGCCACTACTGTTTTAGGTAAACTGTATTTCGCTATACTAATTTTGGTCGCTGGAGTTGCGAATCCCCCGCTGAGCGTTCACGGATTCACCCAGTTTCGACCGGCTACCTCCGGATTCCTACCCCGATCTCCCCACCGAAACCTATCAGAAAAAGCGACTACTAACGAGAACCCGGGGAATCAACCGAAAAATAGCGGCGCTGCCTACTGATAGCTCTGCCGACGGGGCGAACCCGGAATGAGCATTAAATGAGTGTGACCAGCTCCCGATCGAGCCAGTCAAGGAACCGCGACAGGGTGATTCGCGGTTTCGTCCGTGTCTCGATCACCCCGATTCGGTCCTGCGTCAGGAAGTCAACCAAGAGCCACATGTTGTAGATGACACACCCGAACGCGAAATGGAACCATCTCACTCCGAATTCTTTCGACGTCGTCCAAGCAGCTGCCTCCTTCACTGAAGAGTATGAATTCTCAATCGCACCACGGTCCTGGTATTGCTCCACTTGATTTCTCGCCACCCGCCGATCTAACGAGAGCTCATCACTCACATCCAAACTCGTCAAGAACGGTTGCGGGGAGTCTCGCCCATGCACGTCATCGTCATCGTCCGGAGGGAGAACAACGACGGTCGTCGTCACCTCCGTGTTTGAAACCTCGTGTTTAACCGAACCGTACATCGATAGGTCCGGTTCCACGTACAGCGGGGTATCGTCTTCAGTGTCGTACCCACTTTTCTTCCGGTCGAACCGATCACACATTCGCGCGATTCGGTCGTTTTTCGCAGCCGGAATCACGTAGTCTAACTCCTTCTGCTCGAGCGTGTGGATCACGTCCGCAGCGTGGAACTCACGGTCTGCATACACCATCCGGATATTCACGTACTCGTCGGCAATCGAGAGAAGTCGGCGTGCAACATCACCAACGTAATAGGATTGATCCTTACCCGCGTACGCGCCAGTGTCTGCCCACTCAGTACTTCCAAGCGGGCATACCCCAACAACATAGTGCGTGTTCTCTCCGACAATCACGACGGTGGCGAATTTGTGACACCAATCGTAGCCTTTGTCCTCTGGTGTGCCTTGCACCCACTGCATCTCGTCACGATCGCCATAATACGCGACGTACGTGATGTCCAGCGCGATTTTTGACCGCACCCCGAACCGTGACCCATCATTATTTTCGAGTTGCTGAAGACGCGGTTTCGCGCGAGTGTACGTCTTCCGCAGCGCGAAATTCATGACCCGGCCGATTTGTTCGACGGACATTTGCTTCATCGACTCCAGAAGAGTCTCACCAGACGGCCCAGCCTCGTAGAACGGGTCATCGAGGTCAGGATTCGGATTCTTCTTGTCACCGAGAGTATCCCCAGCCCCGTTCGCCGCCGAGTGCTTGATGGCAGCTATCGATTCTAATTCGAGCAATTCGTCGTCATCGTAGATTGCGTCATCTGAGCGCGGTAACGATATCGATGGGATAATCGCGTCATTCAGCTCATCCAGTACGTCACGACCTTTCTTCCGAAGGAGCCGCTGAACCGTTCGGTTCGACGGCTCTGAGTCATCCTCATCAGCACGGTCTGCACCACACTGAGTGAGTTGACACCCAATGGTGAGCCGCGCTCAATAGCCACGTCTCGAATCGCTTCAGCCCCGCGCGTGACGGTGTGCTCTAAGGTTTCAAATCGGTCTTCGACCCGACACGGGCGAAACGTTGCCGGAGACGGAAGGTCAGCCGGGTCAAATCCGAATGCTGCTGCGAGCTCGGGATCATCGCTCAATCGTGTCCGTAATCCACCGAGTGGTTCATCCTCGACCTCTGTCCACAGGTGCGACAGGAACATCGGCCGGAACGGTGTCCCAGTGGTCCACTCGGGGTGGGAGTCACCGTACTGATAGCGACTCACATCAAGCTCCTGTGCAAGCTCGACCCAGTCCGTCTCTTCATCGATGATGTCAGCCGCATTCTCAGCTAACGAATTGTGGTACTGGTTGGTGTCGTCGGTCACCAGTACCCCCTCCAAGTGTAGGTGTTACTACGCGCTCTGCGGGTGGCGATCGTTTGGCGCGTAGCGGCGAGAGGCATTGCTTTCTCGCCGTGTACCACTCCAGACTGGAGTGTATGCATCTGGGTGTGATTACCGAAAGAGTCGGGATAAATGGCTGAAAGCAGCAGCTGATGTGCTATTCTCGGTCACCGTCAAAATCCGAACTAGAGCGAATCTGGAGTTAGGTCGGGTTCCTATGTCGTTCCAAATTAGAGCGGTACGCAACGGATGAGTACGACGGTTGAGGAGTTCCTACAGCGAAAAGGCGGCGTCGGGCTGCTATCGGTGTTGAACGAAGCCGGAAAGACATATTCGGAAGTTGAATCGGAAGTGGCGATTACTTCTGACACGATTAGCAAACGGAAAGATGAGGCGCTGGACATCGGACCGATCGAAATCCAGCCTGCACGTCGGCATGGTCGTACCCTGAACGAATACCATTTGACTGACTTCGGTGAAGCAGTCGCAGAACGATTGGCGGTCGAGGGTGTGGTGAGTAACTATCATTCTATGCGGATGCATCAACGGAAAGTCGAAGAAGGAACAGAGGAGGTAGCGGAGTGGTTAACCGAGAATCCGAATCACTTCCAGCATTTCCCAGAAGTCACCGAAGAAACTCTCATTAATCGCACTGAGGAGAATGAATCAGTATCGGCGTCCGGCGGTCGGGACGATGTTGACCTCCCGGAGGAGGTTCCAGAATCGACTGATGGTGAGGATGCTGAAGATGAAAATGGGGATGGTCGGGTTCAGCACGAAATTTCTGATGTGGCGGAGTACGCGAAGGCCGATGAAGCCAGCAAATCTGACAAGGAATAAATCCCGTAAATTACCAGGAACAGGTATGCTGAGGAGAAATCCTGTATACCGTTATTCTGGCTCTATTGAAACCCTATTCTTCAGATATATTTCTGCCTGAAGCAACCGTTCGATGAGAGCTGCGTATTGATCACCTGGATTCCTACCAATTCCAGATGATGTTCAGAACGCCTTGCAAGATCCAGGGCGCGAATACGACACTCCAAATAACCGAACCAGTCAGAATTAGTGTTGGCGCCCTACAGACGAGGTATTTGATTTCATTACGTCACAGACAGGAAATGTTCAGTCCTCAAGGTAGGCATAGAGTTCTTCTTGGCCTTGTCCACAGTTCGGACATTGGTTCGGGATCTCGTCGATGTCGCCTACCTCTCCACAATTTGAACACCGCCAAATAAGATAGCCTTCACCGTAGTTCTCGTTCGGAGCGTGTTCTAGGGAGAGTTTCGAGAAGTCGTCGTGTACATTTACCTCAACTCCGATGTCAGTAATTCCCTGAATTACACCAATTTCCACACCGTCACTGGTGTACAGCTTTTGTCCGGGTTTGAGCCTGACGTCGCTAGGTTGACTCTGTTCGTCGTGAGGCATAGGTTAGCTTGCACTCGATTTTACATAACTTCTGGGTGCGTACTGGCTTCCTTACTAAACAAACGCTGGGGTATCTCAAGATCCAATTCCACTGAGGCCATCACGCCAATTCGGACGTCTCCTGTAGCTCATCCCGCAGCCTACACAAGTTCATTTTGGGAGTATAATAGAGCCATTTAGAACAAACTAGTCTGCTGGTCGTGTTTCCACCGGAGCGGAGCCTCCCGGTAGGCTTGGCAGGCTGAGGTCACTCCGACGGAGGAACTGTGCGTTGATAGCTACGATAATCGTCGATAGTGACATCAGAACTGCGCCAATCGCTGGCGAGAGGAGAATCCCAATCGGTGCGAGTACCCCCGCTGCTAACGGGATAGCGAAAATATTGTACCCCGCAGCCCATACGAGGTTTTCTTGCATCTTCCTGTAGCTTTTCCGGGAAAGAGAAATGAGACGCACCACGTCAACCGGATTGTTCTGGACCAGTACAATATCAGCGGCTTCCACCGCAACATCTGTCCCGCTTCCGATTGCGATGCCGATATCTGCCCGAGTCAGAGCAGGTGCATCATTCACACCGTCGCCAACCATTGCCACCTTTTTCCCTTGCTCCTGAAGCTCGATGATTTTCTTGTCTTTGTCCTCCGGTAAGACCTCAGCAAAATAGGTATCGATTCCCAAGTCGTCGGCGACGGCCTTGGCAACATCCTCGGAGTCACCCGTTAGCATCGCTACTTCGACACCCATGTCGTGAAGCGCTTCCACGGCCTGCCGGCTTTCCTCACGGATGACGTCCGCGAGAGCTATTGCTGCGACAGCTTGGCCGACACGAACCAGATAGACAACCGTCTGGGCGTTCGAACCTGCCTCTTCGGCAAACTCCTTGAGTTCGGTAGATGGTTCAATTGAAAGGTGGGTTAAAAGATTCGGCCCGCCGACGTGGACAGTGTCGCCGTTGGAAGTAGCACGAACCCCGCGTCCTTTGATGGCCTCGAAATCCCGTATTTCGGGAAGGGAAAGGTCTCGCTCTGTTGCCGCCTCACGGATCGCTTGAGCGATGATATGCTCAGAATCCCCTTCGATTGCAGCCGTTAACGCGAGTGCCTCATCTTCGTCTACTCCTGAGAGGGTTTCTACCTCAACAACACCTTGCTCTCCCTTCGTGAGCGTCCCGGTTTTGTCAAAGACGACCATGTCCACGTTCCTGGCTTCCTCCATCGCAATACGATCGCGGATGAGCATTCCATTACGGGCCGCCAGCGACGTATTGATCGCAACGACGAGTGGAATTGCGAGTCCGAGTGCGTGCGGGCAGGCAATGACGAGGACGGTCACTACCCGGGCGATGACCTCAACATCGAATCCGACAGCGATGATCCAACCGACGGCAGTGATAGCAGCAGCAGCGACGGCAACGTAGAACAACCAGCCCGCAGCTTTGTCCGCGAGCATCTGGGTTCGAGACTTACTCGTCTGTGCTTCTTCCACTAACCGCATAATCCCGGACAAGGTAGATTCGTCGCCCGTTGCCGTGACGCGCACCCGAAGGCTGCCCTCTCCATTGATCGTCCCACCGATGACTTCGTCACCCGGTTCTTTCGAAACGGGACGGGATTCCCCCGTAATCATCGCCTCGCTTACGTCCGAATCCCCCTCCTCAACGACACCGTCTGCGGGAATATTGGCTCCGGGGCGAACGAGAACCAGGTCGCCCTCTTTGAGGTTTCCGACAGGCACTTCCTCGGTCTTTCCGCTTTCGGTGATTCGTTCGGCAGTATCCGGCAGGAGTTTCGCAAGTTCATTGAGTGCCCCCGAAGCCTGGCGCACTGAACGCATTTCGATCCAGTGGCCCAGTAGCATGATGTCGATGAGGGTCACTAGCTCCCAGAAGAAATCCATCCCAATCGGGGCAACCACGGTTGCGAGACTGTAGACGAATGCGACAGAGATCGCCATCGAGATCAGCGTCATCATGCCGGGCACCCGGTCACGGAGTTCCGGGAGAGCCATCTGAATGAAGGGAACACCCCCGTAGGCGAAGACAACGACCGACAGCACGGGGCTGACCCAGACACTTCCCGGGAAGGCTGGCACAGAGAAGCTCAGTAGTTCTTGTAGCCCTTCGCTGTAGAGAAGGACAGGTATAGAGATAATGAGACTGACGAAGAATCGCTTCTTGAACATCTGCTCATGGCCGACGTGACTCCCGCCATGGCCACCATGTCCTCTGTGTTCAGTATCTCGGTCACCACCGTGTCTTTGACCCATTCCGTGTCCCTCATGCGTTGATGCAGTAGCGTGGTCTTCTAGCAACGATTGCTCGACAGGCGCCTCTGGATGAGATGAACCGTTCTGGATGTGATGTGCTTCATCTGAATTTTCTTCTGACGGGCGAGCAGTCTCACTACTTTTATCATGAGTTTGGTGGTCGTTGTGATTTGGCATAGATGGAGTTCCCTGTAGCGGATTGCTGATGCGCTATCACCGTTAGCATAAGTATATTGTTTTGTCCCACAACTTAGTATTCGTGGGTGGTGATACTATGGGTTGCGCTGAATTCCCATCGTTTAGAGCCCAAATCCCGTCAAATATGTATTTATCTTCTCACACCGCACCCAGAAGAGTCCCCTAGTTTGTAGAGCTTCGGTGTACATGTATGCGTATGGAAGGGAACTCTGGTCACGGCAACCACGGCACCTCTCACGAAGCGCCCCAGGGACATTCGCCGGGAGAACACACGATACCCGGCGGGTTAGCTCTCGACGCAAACGGGCTCCGATTCGACCCATCGGAGACGCGCTTTGAAGCGGGAACTGCTATAGAGTGGACGTTCAGCATCGTGAACAACGATGGCGAGCCAGTGACAGACTTCGACTACGCACACGGCCAGCGTAGTCATCTCATAATTGTGCGCCGTGATTTAACCCGGTTCCAGCACCTTCATCCGAAGCTTGACTCGGATGGAACCTGGCATGTCGAAAACTTCCCACTTCCAGATCCCGGAGTATATCGAGCGTTCGTTGATATCGTCGTCGACGGCCAACCGGCAACTCTGGGCTTCGATCTGTTCGCGTCAGGTTCGGGAACAATCGATGCACGACCGAGCTCGTCCCTTCAGGCGACAGCAGATGGATACGAGGTGGAGCTGATTACAGACGGAACCACTCCCGGCGAAGCAAGTCAACTGCAGTTCGAGGTTTGTCAGGATGAAGCACCGGTGGCAAACCTCGATGAATATCTCGGAGCTCGTGGACACCTCGTAGCAATCCGCGAAGGCGATTTAGCATACCTCCATGTCCATCCTAAGGAAACCGATCCTGACAGCGGAGTCATCCAGTTCATAGCTCGGTTTCCAACGGTAGGCCGGTATCGGCTCTTTTTGCAGGCAAAGCCCAATGGAACCCTGATTACAACATCTTTTGACATTCATCTTGAGAATAAGACAACGCCATAACAGAGATGCGGGGTTTATTGAAACTCAAACATGGGGCAATTTCAGTCCCGTGTTGACTACACTCTCTATATCTTGTACGGTGTTCCTGCCAAGAATGAGATCGATTTCGATCTTTCGTGTTACATCGCTCACCTCGGCCGAGCGATGGCCGACGGGTCGGATATGGTCGGGGATTCGGGGAAGGTCGTCAAATCCATCCACCACGTCGGCGGCGACCTGTTCGAGTTTTCGGTGTAGGGCTGCCGAACACCGAATTGCTGTAGCAAAGATTTGAGTTATAGCGGCATTCACAGCCGATTTGCCGCGATACAACCCGGATATGAATTGTTGGTGTATGTGAAATTACAAAAGTCGGTGTATAATATAGAGACTGAGTTCGGCACGAGAGTACTTTTTGCAGGCTGGATTCAGCGAACCAGCTGTTCAGTAGGCCTGCGAACTAATCGCTAGTCTCCCTCCAAACAGCAATGATGTTCTGACCAGCGTGCAAGATACAGAGTTCTATCTTGTATCAGGGAAGTCAGCCGACCGATTGCAACCGTTGTGTCTGTGCTATCTTGTCTTGTTCCCAACACTATCTCTTTCTGACTCGAAGCAGAACAAGCAGCTATGTCAAGCAATTCTGACCTGAACGATGTCCGCGTCTGGCTTGTAGAGCGAACGTACTCCGACGACGAGCAGAACCTTATCATCCTCACCTACGCAACACCCGACGGTGAGCAGTACTACCGGAAGGAACGGGCACTCACCTCCTTCACCGACATCAGAGATACCACCGCCGCCGTCGACGCTGATCCAAATAACCTCGGCGCAGTCGACGACGCTGACCTCCAAGAACAGTACGCCGCCGAGGCACAGCGAATGCGGGACGTGCACGACCCCGACGACGTGATCTGACCACTCGCAGCATCGGGCAGACGTGTTATGTCCACGCGACGCCTACAGGCAGCTATGCGCGAACTTGTCTTCGCCCTCAAATACGAGCCGGGGTGTAACAGGGTTGCCGACGCCCTCGCCGACCACCCCGACGCTCGGATCCGTTCGCTCTCGCTGCACGCCACCGCCGAGCAGCTCTGGCGGGTCGACCACGCCATCGGTACCCCGGAGGCGCTCGACGCAATCGAGGACGCGTTCCTCACCAGCGACTACTATGCCGACTGCCTCGCGACCGAGGACTGCAGCGCTACCCAAACCACGCGCGTCCTCGACCGCGCAGACGACACGCTCGTTCTCTATTCCGATTGGCAGCGCACCCCGACGTGCGCGTCCGTCCCCCACATCGCCCGTGACCACCTCGGCGACAGCGTGCTGTTCGAGACCCGCCACAAGGGTCGCCACTACACGTGGCGGCTCATCCACTCCGGTGAGGGCGACGTGAGCGCGTTCTTCGACGACCTCGCGGCAGCCGTCGGGGACTGTGCCCAGACGGAAATGCTCCGAACCGCAGATACCGCGACACCGGCCAGTGGTGGCGACGAGAATCGGGACGGACTGTCACCCGAGCAGGAGGCCGCGCTCCAAGCGGCCGTCGAACACGGCTACTACGAGTCGCCACGCGAGGTCGATGTCGGTGAACTGGCCGATCATCTCGATGTCCCGCGTTCCACGCTCACGTACCGACTCAGGCGGGCCGAGGAGGTGCTGGCGAAGCAGTACATCGGGAATAGACCAGTGGCCGAGAAGCCACGCTCGCTCTGACCACCGCTTCTAGTTTGGAATATTCCAATCAAGCCTTATCGAGCTGACGCCCCTACCAGCAGGTAATGACAAGCGAACCGAGCGGGGCAGAGCGGGCGAGCGATGACGGACAGCAACGGGAGTTGACTGTCCGACTCACCGTTCCCGAGATGGACTGCCCGTCCTGCGCCCAGAAGGTCGACAAGAGCCTCCAGCGCGTCGACGGCGTCGTCGATACGATGCTCCAACCGACGACCGGCACGGCGACGGTTACGTACGACTCCGGCCGCATCGACGAAAGCGATGTGGTGCAGGCCATCGAGAATGCGGGGTACGAGGTCGTCGGTGGTGGTGACGATGGTGAGGACGGAGCGGACAGTGGCATGGACATCGCGCCGCCGTCGGAGGTGTGGACGAGTCCCCGCGCCATCAAGACGTGGATTGGGGCAGTGCTCCTCGTTGGCGGGCTTCTCTTCGAGTTCCTCCTTACTGGCCAAAACGCAACCATCGCGAGCGTCCTCGACTACCCGCTCCACGTCGCGGACGTGCTGTTCCTCGGCGCGGTCGTCGCCAGCGGGATTCCGGTCATCCGCGGTGGCTACTACTCGGCAAAGAATCTGAGTCTCGACATCGACCTGCTGATGGGGACGGCGATCATCGCCGCGACCGGTATCGGCTACTTCGTCGAGGCCGCCACGTTGGCCGTCCTGTTCAGCGTCGCTGAGATGCTGGAGGACTACGCGATGGACAGAGCCCGCGACTCCCTGCGCGAGCTGATGGAACTCTCTCCCGACGAGGCGACTGTCCGGCGCGACGGCGAGGAAGTGACGGTGCCCGCCGACCAGGTGGAGGTGGGCGAGACCGTGATCGTCCGACCCGGCGACAAGATCCCCCTCGACGGGACGGTCATCGAGGGCGAGAGCGCCGTCGACCAGTCGCCGATCACCGGCGAAAGCGTCCCCGTCGACAAGACCGCCGGCGACGAGGTGTACGCCGGCGCGATCAACGAGGAGGGCTACCTTGAAGTCGAGGTCACGTCGACGGCGGGTGACTCCACGCTCTCACGCATCATCGAGATGGTACAGGGCGCACAGGCGAAGAAGACCGAGAGGGAGCAGTTTGTCGACCGGTTCTCAGGCTACTACACGCCGATCGTGGTCGTGCTGGCGATCCTGACCGCCGTCATCCCACCGCTGCTCATCGCCGATCCCGTATCGGTGAACGTGGCCGGGTATGGGGTCAGCTTCGCCGGCGACTGGCAGACGTGGTTCATCCGTGGACTCACTCTGCTGGTGATCGCCTGCCCGTGCGCGTTCGTCATCTCGACGCCTGTCTCCGTGGTGTCGGGCATCACCAGCGCCGCGAAGAACGGTGTCCTGATCAAGGGTGGCAACTACCTCGAGGCGATGGGCGAGGTAGACGCCGTCGCCATCGACAAGACGGGCACGCTCACGAAGGGCGAACTTGCCGTCACCAACGTCGTTCCGGTCGGCGACGCCGACGAGGCAACGCTGCTCCGGTACGCCGCCGGACTGGAGCGACGTAGCGAGCATCCTATCGCCGAGGCGATTCTCGCCCGCGCCGACGAAGCAGGCGTCGGCGACCTCCCCGAACCCGAGGGCTTCGAGAGCCTGACGGGAAAGGGTATCCGCGGGAAGATCGACGGCGAGACGTACTACGCGGGCAAGCCCGCGCTCTTCGAGGAGATGGGCTTCGACCTCTTTCGGGCTCGCCGCGAGACGGACGGGGGTGTCGTGGCAGGGGAGACGGACGAGTCCGACGATGGGGCGTTCGCCGAGGATGTGCTTGCCGCGCTGGAGCAGGAGGGCAAGACGGTCGTGATTGTCGGCACGGAGTCGGAGCTTCTGGGTGCCATCGCCATCGCCGATGAGGTGCGCCCCGCCTCGAAGCGGGCCGTCGAGCGCCTGCACGAGTTGGGCGTCGAACGCGTCGTGATGCTGACCGGCGACAACGAGGGCACCGCGCGGGCAATCGCCGAGGAGGTCGGCGTTGACGAGTACCGCGCCGAACTCCTGCCCGACGAGAAGGTCGAAGCGGTCGAGGAACTGCAGGTGGAGTACGGCGACGTGGCGATGGTCGGAGACGGTATCAACGACGCACCCGCGCTCGCCACCGCCGAGGTCGGCATCGCGATGGGCGCGGCCGGCACCGACACCGCGCTCGAAACTGCAGACATCGCACTGATGGGCGACGACATCGGGAAGCTGCCGTACCTCTACGAGCTGTCGCACACGGCTAACGGCGTGATCCAGCAGAACATCTGGGCGAGCCTCGGCGTGAAGTTCCTGCTCGCGCTGGGCGTGCCGCTGGGGCTGGTGAGCGTCGCGCTCGCAGTCGTCGTCGGCGATATGGGGATGAGCCTCGGCGTCACGGGCAACGCGATGCGACTGTCGCGGATCGAGCCCGACGACACCTAACGGGCCCGTTCACTCTCCAAGCGGGTGGATCAGTCATTCCGGCCAACATCGAGATCGAGCATCTGATCGGGGGCATCTGGGACCAACCATGCGGGCACGATCCTGGTGAGGACGACCATCCCCACCAGTTCGACGAGCGTTTGGGTGACAACGACCGCCGGCGCGAGCGCGTAGCCCGACGGGAGCGCGAGCGCCAGCGGGAGAATAACGAGCGAATTTCGCGTGACGGACGTGAACACGAGCGCTCGGCTCGCACCGGAATCCATGCCCAAGAGCCCAGCCACCAGCCGGCCGAGCAGTGGCATAATGATGAGGAACGCCACGTACACGGGGACAACCGACGCAATCTGGCCGATCGAATCCTGGACGCGCGGTAACTGGGAGGCGATGACGACGAACAGCGTCACCCCCATCATCGGCACCGGTAACCAACCCATCGTGTCCTGCCACTGTGCGGCCCGACTGGAACGCTCTGCCAAGTGTTGGGTCGCCCACGCGAACGTCAGCGGGAGTGCGATGATGACGACGAACGCCTCGATGAACGGCCAGGCCTCGATAAACTCGGCGACCTGCTGGCCGATAAACAGCCAGAGATACAGCGGGAGCAACAGCAGCTGGACGAGCATCAGCGCCGGCGTGGCAGCAGTGATCTGCTCTGCGTCACCGCCTGCGAGTTCAGTGAACGTGATGACGTAGTCGATACACGGTGTCAACAACACCATGAACGCCCCCACGAGGATGACTGGTTCCTGCGGGAGGAACCGCGTGAGGCCGAACACGACGACCGGGACGACCACAAAGTTCATTCCGAGCGCCGCGGCCATGAACCGACTGTTCCGGAACGCCCGCCGAATCCGGACGAACGGGATCTCGAGGAACGTCACGTACAACAACACCGCAAGGACGGGATTGATGAGCGGTTCCAGCACCGAACTGGCGCTCGGGAGGCCGAGACCGATACCAATCGCGAGGATGACTCCAATGGCGTATATGCCTACTTGATTGTGCTGAATCCACTGTTTCGAGAGGCGTGCCATGAATTGAATCGAACCGTTAGGGAATCGTAATTCCGAGCGCGATCAATACTACGAGGACAACTAACGTCGGTGCGGCGACGAATCGAACGAACCGCTCGGCGCTGGCTGAACCGTCGAGATATCGAGCAGCGGCACTCGGGCGACGGACAAAAAAGAGCCCGGCGCCGATGAAGACATACCCGATGCCATTCATATACGCATATATCAGGACGACGACCGTAAGTTTGCATCGATAGCTACCTCACGACCGCCAGTACGTGCGTGCTCGTCCCGAGAACGGTGCTACTCGCGAAGAGGATACCGAGATTCTGTCACGAGTGGCCCGCGGTAGCTATCGCGACTGCCATAATCGGGACCCCGACCACGAGTACCAACAGCTCAGGTGCCGGAAGTCCGAGCGTGGTGAAGAAGCTGACCGATTGGTCGTAGGAAGCAACTTGCTAGCGCCCGGCCCTAACAGGAGCGCAGCGGCGCCGGAATGAGGTTTAACGAGCGTAACTCGGCGTCATGTTTTGTACACCCCTAAGGAGCTCGGGGCGTCTCGACCTGATTTAGCTGACACAATTCAGATCCAATGAATCTATTACTCTACAACCGGCGAGATGCCAGTCTATTTGAACAAGATCAGCACGCGACTCGAGGAAGTGAACAGTACAGATGAAGCACATAGCGAGTGCACCTCTCAAAGGGTTCTGGTAGCTCGTCACTCTTTGCCGTCGCGGATGATCATCACCTTGACCCGGTTTACGCCGTCAAAATCGCGGAGTCGGTAGGTGAGAGTACGTACCTGCTCGGCTGGCCCCCGACAAAACAGCGATTCGAGGCACCACTCTCCTTGGTGGATATGACTCGTGTTGAGGATCGCGTCTTGATACTCGTGTTGGATTGCGTGGAGTTCCTGAATCACCTCGTGGTGGCGATAATCGAACGCGATGAGCGCGACGATTTCCCCACTTGTCGCTTCGAGGCGGGAGTGTGACTCGATGTACTCCAGCATCGCTTCTCGGACCGCCCGCGATCTGTTTTCGAGATCCTGCTCTTGCCAGACTCGGTCGAACTCTTCGACGACTTCGTCTGGAATATTGAAACTCGTTCGCATAGGTACTGGCTCGTCGGGGTTCTACAAGAGGGTCTCGTATGACAATCGGCCCATTTCGGTATTAACAACCGTTATTCACCTCGGTAGCAGAATCTCGCACAGGATGTTACACGGTGAAGCACTCGGCCTTTTGATCGGTGCAATCGCTCTCGGTGCCGTTCACGGCATCGAACCGGGTCATGGGTGGCCAATTGCTGCCTCATATGCGCTCGACCAGACAAACAAGTGGGTTTACGGGTTCGCGGCGAGTCTCATAATCGGCGTCGGTCACCTTATTAGCAGTATTGCGATGGTAGGGGTGTTCTTCTACGCGAAAGACTACTTCAATCTCACGCAGGTCAACGAGCCGATGACAATACTTGGTGGGATCCAAATCGGCGGGCCAGTCAGTCTTGTTGCCGGTGGCTTGCTCATCGCGCTTGGAATTCGTGAATACTTCCACGGGCACTCTCATGGCAGTCAGGGTGATGCCGGCCATTCCGCCCATCACAGCCAGGACCATCACCACGATATGGACGAGCATTCAAGCCATTCGCCCGATCCTGATCGTGGCCATTTACACGACCACAACGCTGGACTGATCACCCGTATGAAAGGCTTCCTTCCCTTCGTCGGTGGGCACTCTCACTCACACGATGCTTCCGAAGAAGCTGCTGATCGTGGACTCCTCGGGATCGCGTGGTTCGCGTTTGTTCTCGGATTCGCCCACGAAGAAGAGTTCGAGATTATTGCGCTCTGCGCCGGGTCAAATCACTGCCTCGAACTGATGAGTGCGTACGCACTCACCGTCATCGTGGGTATTGTCGGACTGACAATGTTGTTGATTGCAGGCTACCAGCATTCTAAGGAGAAAGTTGAGCAGTACACGCCGTACCTGCCAGTGTTTTCCGCAGCCGTCCTCATTATCATGGGATTTGGTTTCATCACCGGAGTCTTCTGACTTGTCTCTTCAATTCGCAGCTCTCATCGAACGGCTGCTTCAGGCAAAAATATGTCTGAAGAATAGTGTTTCAACAGAGCCACGCTGTTCAAACAATCAGATATGCAACAGTGTACCCAAGTACGGCCAATGTTACCGCCGAAAGGCCAGTCAGTAGTGCTGTCGGTACCTCAGCGATCGTGACAGGCCGAGAGCGAGGCAAGTCTGTGGACTTAGAGAGTGATATCCAGCCAGCGGTACGGAGCGACATCTTAAGTCGGTAAATTAGGTCCCGTTCGATATTACTCACACCGATGAATCCAACCGCCAATACAGAGAACACGAACGGAGCGGACGTAGCTAAGGTCGGTACTGGCAACACAAATACGGCTCCAGCGTAACTCAGACCGATTACCGCACGTGGACTGACGTAGTCGCGTAGGGGCATACCACGAAATTGTGCGTACACTAATACAGCAAGCCAGATTATTCCGAGTTCAAACAGGAAGGCGCCAATGAGGTGTAGGGTCGGATCTGAATGAAGTACCACCCGCTCGGAAACAACGACTACATCGAACGGATACAACAGATCGGGTGGCGAACCAGTGAACATATCGCCGAACGGATGACTCATCAGACCCACGAGCGCAACTCCAAGCATCTCCCGGGCTCCAATACCATGACGAGCGGCGACTGTCGCAAGGAGTATACCCCCAGCGATGAATACCGCCATGATGAATCCGGCGAGAGCGCCTGTTACCAGCGTAGTAATGCCGACGAGACCGCCGCTGAGTAGGAGTGCAGCGACGCAAGCCAGAATAGGTCCACGGGTCGGCCAATCTTTGTGGGTGAACGATTCCCGATTAAGCGCGGCTGTCCAGCAACCAAAGGCTAACGCAGCAAAGCCACTGATAACTACCGAATGTGTCATCGCACGGTGAACAATATTCCCTGTCTCCCAAAACGACTCAGCGGCAGCCGACATCCCGCTGACACCGCCTAACAGACCCACAGGCGCATAAATCATATCAATATCCGGAAGTGTGGCGAACACACCGGCGAGGACGCCGAGCCACAGCAGGCGCTTGCTGGGGAATCCGAAGTAACGCCCAACAAGAACTACCAGCGTGAACGCCAGCAGTCCGTGACCTATAAACATTGGTGCTGATACGATTTTCACGAATATAAGTTGTTCGTGGCAGCTGTTGCCGCGGTTCACGCGTCTCCATATGTTAACAGCCATCGAAGAGTAAATTTCCGTATCCGACCCCTCCGATGGAGCGTCGCTCTATTGAGGCCTCGAAAAGATTCGATGTGGGACTCGCCTTCAGTTGTCGCAGGAGAGGAAGGTCGTTCCTCGCCCATACCGAACGACCTTCGCAGTTGGCGTCCCACTAATCGGGGCCGGGTTACTGCAGACCGTGATACCGGCGATGTGTGCAATGGTATCACTACCTTGGAATACGACGGCCTTTTCAAGGCACAAGTAGCTTACAAGCCGCCTGTCGCGGTGATATAGGCTCCTGCAAATTGGACGGCGTTATACGCCCCGTGAACTACTGCGGGGACAGCAAGATTATCTGTGTACTCATAAATCACACCCAATACTAAGGCCAGTATAAATGCGATACCGATGTATACCATTTTTCCCTCCCCTGTCAGCGAAAAGAGATGAATTGATGCGAAGAGAGCGCTGGCAAGGACGATTGCACGGGCTGGATGGAGAGTTTCCCGTAGCGTTCCCTGAACAAGACCACGAAATAGCAACTCTTCGCCGGGGCCGACTAACAAAAATGATAGTGGAATGAGAATAAGGAAGACATTGGGGTTTTGCTGCCCGACTGTGACAATTTGATTCTGTGCCGATTGAATGCCGAGTGCAGAGATAATTTGTGATCCAACGAAGAGCAGAGACAAGAGAGCAAGGACTCCGCCGATTACGACAGCCACGTCAGTTCTATCCGGGACAGTGACGGGAACAAAGTCGAAGCTCCGGTCACGAACTTTGAGATAGAGTAGTGCGAGCCCACCGAACGTTACCCCTTGTAGCATAACTGTGCTCAGCAAGAGTCGCAACGATGGACTTGAATTAAGATTGATGCCAACAGATATGAGCATTGTTGACGCTAGCAAAACGGTGACGCTCCCAAGGATGGTGGAACCATAAGTTAGTCCCACTGCGATAGCGACGGACTGCAGTCGTGAGATTTGTTGAGTCATTGATTGACTATACCCCCTTTAGCCCAGTTAAGAGCAGCATCTTTCTCTTCCATCTCGAAATAGCGCATTGTATTCGGTGCAACCGGCCATATTGGTTGGATGGTATCCCACAAATCGAAGAGAAGCTCTGCCCATATTGAATCACCCACTGCCGCATACCGGTCAATATTGAAATTCGGCCCCCGCCGGAGATCGGGGAGGATTCCATTAAGGTGCGTAAGGAATGTCCAGAATGTCCAGTTTGGGACTTCTTCGTAGACATTGACCTGACCGTAAGCATCGGTCTTTTCTTCGAGAAGCGTATACAATTCTTGATACCCATCGGAGGTTCCTTTCCCAACCCGGATTGCGACAAAGTTCTTTTCGGTTGTATCTAGTACGTCGAACATTGGAGTCCTCATAGTGGATGACATTTGTCAGTGAGCGTGAGTGGTCGAACTAGTTGTGTTACTTCCGGAATCGATGGTCTCGACTAATTCGACAGTCGCATGGTCGATTCCGCTCTCGGAGAGCTGTTCGTGAACTCTGCGTTGAATTTCCTGCTGTGCTTCGAGTGATGTTGAACGGTCACTCGCGCGAACCGTAGCGACAGTCAATTGGCTGCAGACTTGCCATACGTGTAAATCATCGATACGTTCAATACCCTCGATAGTCGTGAGTTCCGCTTCGAGGTCGCTAGTCTGGATCGGGCTCCGCTGAAGGAGAATCGATGTGCTTTCTCTGAGTACCCGACCGGCAGACCACAGCACCAAGACAGCAATTAGGATTGCGGCAGCAGGGTCGGCGACGGGGAGATCGAAAACGGCGACGGCAACAGTCGAGACGATGACTGCGATGGACCCACCAGCATCACCGAGCAGGTGGTAGAACGCCCCTCGCTCGTTGAGGCTCATTTGGTCACCCTGGAGGATGTACACGGAGCCGAGGTTGACTAATAGACCACCAACAGCGATGAGGAGTGTCTGTCCAATGTCGATAGTGACGGAACTGAGAAATCGCTGATACGCCTCCCAAACGATATACGCGACCATTGGAACGAGAAGAACACCGTTGAGGAAGGCCGCAACTGGTTCGAGTCGATGCAGTCCATAAGACCATGACTCACCACCCTCAAACCGTTCGGCCGTGTAGCCGGCGCTGAACGCCATCACGTACGCTAACATATCGAACAACATATGCATGGCATCGCTGATAAGCGCCACAGACCCGAACAGAAGGCCGCCGGCCAGTTCGACGACGAAGCCGACAAAGTTGATGACCGCGACTAGCGCAAGTTTGCGCGTGCTCCGGCCCGTTTGTTCGGACATTCCTTCGGAATCATGGGTGTGTACCTCACTCGACATCAGTTAGGATTCCTCCGAAGAGTGGTCAGGAGCAGCACCGCTCGTATCAGCGGTCGAATCGTTTGTTGCCTGGTGTGAGTTACCCGACTTGGCTTGCTGATCATCATCCAGTGTATCATGATCGCTCTCTCCGCTTTCAGACTCGGAAGTCAGCGTCTGACCAGTCGGACCGACCAAGTCAACGGGCCGGAACCAGATGAACCAGACGAGAAAGATTCCAGTTCCATACCCGACAATCCAGACCAGGTCTGCAAGTATTGGTAGACTCGCCTGCTCCAGAGAGTATACCGCTAACCCTGGCCCAATAATCCCGACAAGGACCAAGAGTATCATTATCTGTGGGGCTGCAAGTCCCACTGGATAGCGACCACGATTTGTATCGTCATCTGATGTTCCACTCATGACTTGTAAACGATTTATTCAGCTGAAGGAGTGATGTTCTCAGGCCGAATCCGTGACAATCGCATCGCGTTTCCGGTCACAGCTGTTGTCATCCCGGCGTCTCCCGCGAGAACAGCGAGCCAGATTGGAACGTAACCGAAGGGGACGGCGATAGCGAGTGCCGCCTTGACGCCGAGGCTGGCCCAGATGTTCTGCCGGATAACACCGTTGGCGTCGTTGGCTAGCTCGTAGAGATACGGGAGCTTCGAGAGATCATCGCTCATCAACGCGATATCGGCTGTTTCGAGGGCGGTATCGGTCCCTGCGGCCCCCATCGCGACGCCGATTGTGGCGGTGGCGAGCGCGGGCGCGTCGTTGACCCCATCGCCAACCATCGCGACGCCGTCGTATTGTTCGTCGAGTTCCTCGATAGCAGCGACCTTCTCGTCTGGCAGGAGTTCAGCACGAAATTCGTCGACTCCGACCTCGTTGGCAATCGCTCGGGCAGTCCGCTCGTTGTCCCCGGTTAGCATGATGATGTGCTTGACGCCGAGGTCATGGAGGCGCTGGATCGTCTGTGCCGACTCTGGGCGGATTTCATCAGCCACAGCGATGACACCTTCGAGCTCGTCTTCGGTGCCGACAAGTACGACAGTCTTGCCCTGTGACTGTAACTCAGGCACTGTCTCTTCGAGCAGGTCGAGACAGTCGTTGCGCTCACACATCTGACGGCTCTTCGTCGTGACGACCCCGCCATCAGTTGTCGCGTGGACGTGTCCCAAGTCGAAACCGAGTTCCTCGAACAGTCCCGGCTTGCCGGCGTAGTGCGGTGTCTCATCGAGCGTCGCTCTGACGCCTTTCCCGGTGATGCTCTCGAACTCGTTGACCTCACGGTCCCCGACAGCGGCCTGCTCTGCGTGGTCGACGATGGCCTCGCCGATTGGATGTTCCGAGCGGGATTCGAGTCCACGCGCACAGCGGAGGACATCCGCCTCGGTATTGTCGTTCAGCGGGACGACGTCAGTAACGGTGAGTTCCCCTTTGGTGAGCGTCCCGGTCTTGTCCATTGCCACAGCTTCGACAGCGCCCATCGCTTCGAGGTGATTGCCCCCCTTGATGAGGACGCCGTTCTTCGCTGCACTCGTAATACCCGAGACGACTGACACCGGCGTTGAGATGACGAACGCGCACGGACACGCGAGCACGAGGAGCGTGAGCCCGTATACAATGTACGTTGGCCATGATGCTCCGAGCACGAGCGGTGGGACCAGCGCGATAATAACGGCAAAGCCGACAACTGCTGGCGTGTAGTAGCCCGCGAAGCTATCGACGAACTGCTCACGTTCGGTCTTGTTCGACTGTGCGTCCTCGACCATCTGGACGATGCGTGAGAGTGTGTTGTCGCCAGACTCAGATGTTACCCTGATTTCGAGATATCCCTCCTCGTTGATCGTCCCGGCATACACTTCCTCGCCTGGGGTCTTATCCACAGGGACCGATTCACCCGTGATGGGGGCTTGGTTGACGGCGCTCTCGCCATCGAGTACCTCTCCGTCCATCGGGATTTTCTCACCTGGACGCACAACGACTATATCGCCGACTTCGACATTGTCGACCGGAATCGTGACTTCCTCGCCGTCACGTTTGACCGTTGCTTCGTCCGGTGAGAGATCCATGAGTTCACGCAACGAGTTTCGAGCGCGGTCCATCGAATAGCGTTCGAGCAGCTCGGCGATGCTAAACAGAAACGCAAGCGTCGCGGCCTCGAAATAAAGCGACTCGCCGAAGACGAGGCCAGCGACGACCGCACCAGCGATTGCGATGCTCATCAACAAGTCGATATCGAGATTTAGATTTCGAGCCGAATAGTACCCGTTGCGAAAGATGACTTGGCCGGCGACCCCGATAGCGACCAGAAAGAGCACGTCAGCAAGAAGTATCTCGCGGCCGAGGATCGTAGCCACGAGACTGTTCTGGCTGGTGAGTAGAAACTCAAAGAGCAGTCCGAACGCGACGAAGCCTCCGCTGAGCCACGTTTTGAGCGCTCTTGTACTGGTCCAGACGTTCGTGCGGTCGTCGGCGATGCCGGCTTCATCATCGCCTTTTGCCGCCGTCGAATCCACCACCTCGTAGCCTGCACTCTCTATAGTCTCTTCTATCTGTGATGGTGAAAGGGACGACTGGTCGTAGGTAACGGTCACCGTGCCGGTAGTGGGCTGGGTTTCGTAGGTCTGGACTCCGGCGTGCCGTTCGAGGGCGTTCTCGATTTTCTCCGCGCAGGACGGACAATCCATCTCTGGGACGGTGAACGTCACCGTTGTTCCACTTTGCCCCTCAATCGTGTATCCAGCCTTTTCGATCCGGCTAGCTATCTCGTCCGATGTCGTTTGGTCGCGGTCGTAGGAAACAGTCAGCGTGCCGGTCGTGACCTGTGGGTCAATGGCGGTTATGCCATCGAGCTTTCGGACGCTGTTCTCGACTTTTCCCGCGCAGGACGGACAATCCATCTCGGGGATGGAGTACTCGACGGTGTCACTTTTCACGCCGGTTGGTTCAGATATCTCTTCGTGACCGTTGCCATCGGAATCGTGATTGTGAGTATGGTCGTGGCCATGCTCGTGATCGTGGGATTCTCCAGCGTCCGGTGAATCCCGGCCGGAGGAGGTCATATATCGATGTGTCCACTCCAATGTTAATAAATCAGCTGTTACAAAAGCGGCTTTTGCTGCTGTTTATTAATAAATATTGGGCCCTATGTTATTAAAAAGACGTATCACTTCTGTCTTCGCAAAACGTCCGTCAGTACATTCGACTGGTGAACCACAACGGTTTCAAATCCGAGTTCGCTAACTGTTCGTAACTACAGAAATCTGATGCCACAGATAGAAACCGCCATTCCAGAGAGTGAGAGCTCGGCCAGTGTCTGTGAGTATTGTGGGCATCCATTTCCAACACACGACCGACTGGTACTCCATAGGGGAGTCGAGCACCCAGGGCAACTGGACGCAGCAGAAGAAGAAGCGTTCACGGAAGCGTACGCTGTCGAAAACGATGAACTGGAAACATTCCGGTTGAAAGCGCTCGTGGTGTTGGTCCTGCTGTACTTCGCGTTCATTATGCTCTATGCCATCTTCGCCTGATTCAGACGGTGACCGGACAGCCTTCATGGATAGGGATGACTCTCGACAAAAAATACAAGCAGCAGTGAAACGCATACCCGCGACTCGCCCCCAACGAATCTGTATACAGTTTCTGGTATGGCTCGCACTGTTACTATTCTTCGTCGACACTGTGGCTGCTGCGAACGGATTGACGCTCGCAAAAGGATCCCGTGACACGCTTGCAGTCCCGCAGTGGCTGTATCTCACCACTGGCGGGGCCACTATCGGCGCATCCGCACTGCTCGCGAGTTTCGTTACTGACCGGGTATTTATTCGGTCAGTACATGAGTGGTCACAGACCGTCCCAGCAGTAGATAGCTGGTGGCAACCGCTCGTATGGGCCGGTCGCGCCGTCGGCGTCATCGGACTGGGACTCGCTGTGTACGTGGGACTTACCGGACCGCCGCTCCCAACGTCGAGTCTCACGATTCTGCTTGCTTTTGCTGGCATTCGAGCCGGGTTGCCCATAGTGACCTATCTCTTCGGAAATGTTTGGCCTGTGCTCAACCCGTGGCGAACGCTCGCGACTGTGTGTCCGTCCGGATTCCGTACGTACCCCGAGACGCTGCACCGCTGGCCAGCCGTGGTCGGTTGGCTGAGTCTCATCTGGGTCGAGATGGTCTTCCCAGTAAGTACTGTCCCGAGTGTCCTCACGAGGGTCCTACTGGTCTACTCGACAGTGACACTCGCTGGCGCCATACTATTTGGACCGGAGCCCTGGTTCGAAAACGCGGATCCACTCGCCGTTCTCTTCCGTTTCTACGGAGCGGTTGCAGCTGTCTCTCGTTCTCAGGGACACCTCAACGTGAAACTGCCTGGCAGCAGATTATCGGACTCCGACACCGTAACCCATGTTTCCGATATCGCGTTCATTATCGCACTTGTCTGGGAACTCACATACAGCGGTTTCATCACGACCAGTGCCGGCGCGGCGACCATTGAGGCACTTGTTGGCGCCCTGGCTGGCTTGGCTGGGCCAGAAACGCTCGCCGTCCCCATGTACACACTCTTGTTCCTTGTCGGATACGGTCTCTTTTTTGCTGCGTACTGGTACGCGAGCCATCTTTCACGACGCAGTACAAACACGTACATAACCGCACGAACGATAGCACTCCAGTTCGCTGCACCACTCCTTGCCATTGCAGCTGGATATCATCTAGCACATTACGCGGGGCTATTCGTGTCACTCAGTCCGGCCCTCGTGATGGCGCTCACCTCTCCCCTGTCACCCCCAGCAAATCCATTAGTTCTCTCTCCGCCACCGTGGTTCGAAGGCCTTGGTATTGCAGCTATCCTACTCGGCCATCTCCTCGCGATTTGGGCGGCGCATGCGGTTGCGTATGACCTCTTTTCCAGTCGACTCGTCGCGGTTCGGAGCCAGTATCCGTTTATCGCGGTGATGGTGGGGTACACAGTAATAAGCCTCTGGATTGTTTCTCTTCCCAGTGCGACGCCACCGTTTCTGGCTTAATCACCCTGAAAAACGGACAACAGGGCTCAGACGGTGAACTCGATTGGCGGCATATCGATGAATGCTGTCTCGTATCCGTCGTGTCGAGCGAGTTGTGGTGGGGCCTGGGGAGTTATTGAAATGATATCACCTGATTGGATATCGGGGATTTGTTCCCCGTAGAAACAGCTAATTTCGGGGTCAACTGTGGCCCGGAGCGATTCATCGAATATGGTCTCTTGTCCTCGATCTATGGTTGCAGAAAGCGACATTCGCGGGAGAATAACGCGATTGTACGGTGTTCGAGGTGAGACAATCAAATAGGAATTCGAGGCTTCACTGAAACGGGTGTTCCCCGCAACAACGGAAGCGATGAAAGTCGCATCGCCGGAGGAGCCGTCACCGACCACTCGGCCAGGAAGAGCGGATCGCACCGGCGCAGTCGGTTCCGGTAGCATGTCCATATCCAGCAGGTCGACAGTTCCGCTTGAACCTGCCTTGTCTCCCACACGCCGGTATTCGAGATTGTACGTCTCGTTCGTATCGAACGTAAAGCTCATTGAAGCGGACTGTGACTCCGTGAATCTGCCCTCGAATGGAGTGGTCCGGTCGGCGCTGAGTGGGCCGATGCTGAGAGTTACATCGTACTCTCCTTCACCGGAGAGAGCGACGTTATCTCCGTGATGGAAGCCCATGGTCGGTGAAATCATCGGCCAGAAATTCGTCGTAGTCACCCGGCCATCGGCGTTGCTAATCTCTGCAGAGACATCGAGTGGCAGGACAGTGTTCGTCTCTGTATCCCAGACGCTCGCCATCAAATGAAGTGAATCACTAGATTGAACGACGACCTTGTTCTTGTCCGACCCGGCGAGGTTCCAGAATCGGTGGGGGAACGAATGCATCAACGCAAATCTCACATCATTAGCCGTCGTCGTTCCGTACATTCCCATCCCTTCGATAACTGCAGGGTAATAGACGGTATCTGGTCGGTTCTCTACGAGTGGAGGGTCCCGCCAAGCGGATTGTGTTTCAAATCCAAGCCTGCTGAGACAGCCAGCCAGAGTCACAGATCCAACGAAGCTAGTACTCTGTGCGAGAAATCGGCGTCGCCTCATTGCCTATTGATACGGTCTCGTGCAGAATCATGCTTCTGGTTCAGTATTCAAACGGTCACGTCAGCGCCAACCAACCGGCATGTTTTGGAGCGGAAAGGTTCCTAGCTCGGAGTATATCGACAAACGGGCGACAATACTCAGTCAGATTGAAGGAACTCCTCCGCTCGGTCCGAACCCACTGCCGATTCGATAGAGTTGATGAGACTTCCGGTGAACAGCGCGATGGTCCCGACGATAAACAGTACGGTCAATGGTGAGGCCGGATCGACGAACACCCAGTACAGCGGCGCCGCCACCGAGGGACCAAGAGCCAAGAGACCGATTTTAGCGACGAGGGGTCCACAGCACCCACAGGTGCACGAACCGACAACAGTCGCAGTCCCTGTGGTTCCCTCAGTCAGTCCTGCATGTTCCTCTATGCGCCAATAGCGGGCAATAATCGCTGCGTTGAGGCCAATAAGCGAACTCAGAAGACCAACGATGATAACGAGTCCGGGTGAGAGCGCGAGGAAAAACGGAATGTGTGGACGAACGATTTCGAGCGTTGGCCACGAGACGAGTTGATATATTATAGGTAGCACGACTGTAGTGCTTTGATGTGGTAGCCCCTCTTCGGGAAACACCGACAGGTACCCCGTAATGAAGAGGAAGAAGAGGCCCGCAACGAGTCCAACCCCGAGACCGAACCGGCGGGCAACCGAATCGCGCAAAACATCTCGGATGACATGCGCCGCGTCTTTCTTCAGAATATAGCCGACAGCAATCGGCAGACTCAGGACGAGTACATAGCCGAGCGGGTGGGAATTGCTTGCAGGACCGGGAATGAGATACGGATAGATGACCCACAATCCCAACAGAAACCCGAGTCCTGTGTACCGAGGACGAGTGGGCCACCGAAACAATCCGGCCGCCAGACTCCCTATCATAATCGTAATCCCGGTAATGAACGCTATGAGAGGATACAGTGACCGTGAAAAGGGTATAGATGCGGCTACATACTGCGGGTCTGCCGACAGTCCATCAAATAGCACTGCTCCTGCTGTCGCCAAGACGAGACCGATGAAGACGGCAGCGAGGGCCACAGTGGGTCTCACCCGATTGCGCCGTTCAAACCCGACGGCACCACCGACAATAGCGACCCCTATGAGAGACAGCCCGATACCATGCATTTCTGTGAGACCGGCAGCTCCAGTCACACTGTGTGCTGATGCGGTCGGGACCTGTGACAGTGACACCAGCACTGAAAGAAGCACCGTCACACCCCGAATGCTATGAACCGTGGAACACGTGCGCTCCGGCGTCGAAGGTTTCGCCCGAGAGGACTGTATTCCTGCGTCCATTATACCCAAAACGAGGTCCGTGATTGATTTGTCACTACCGGTGCAGTGTTCCCGTGCTCTGTTCGTCTGGAGCCGTACCAACTTTTGCCAATCAGATATTTTGTCGGCTGAGTTGCTTCTGTTCTTCATTCTGAGTCGATGAACACGATGAATTGGATGTGTTTAAGAAACCAGGTCGGGAGCAGGGCTGCGCCCAACACAGAGAAGAGCGCACTTGCTGTGATACGCCAAACGACCTCTGCAACGATGGTTCCAAGCAGCAATACACCATTGAATCCGATGGCGTTGATTAGCAAATCGCCGCCGTGGTCGGGTCGAGGCCAATCTAGGACAGCGAATGGAACTCTGTTAGTCCGGCCGGATACGATAGCGAGCCCGAGACCTGCTATGCCGCACGAAAACCAGACGATAATCGATGGTGGGAACCCCAGTACTGCTGTTATGAAGAGGGACAAGAAGACTGAAGGACTGGCCGTAACAATGAGTTCAACGCCAGTGTAGGTTGCGCAATATGGCGCGTTAGTGTTGTTCAACCGAACCACGTTTATCTCAGATATCCTCCTAAATTTTTGACGCACACGGAGAAGCTTCCTGCGACAAGGTGAAACTTTGAGCTTTCATATTCTGATTGCGCTCCGGTAACGGCTAGATGAGTGGGGATAATCAATACACGGTGGTGTCCCACATTGTGGGACAGCGCATTTGATTTTTCCGATGATAATTCATAGGCACTGTATGAAACGTAGAGATATTCTCAAGACAGCAGGCGTACTCTCCACAGGCGGGGCAGTCGGTCTCGCTGGTTGTAGTAGTTCAGGAGATGGTGAGGGGAGCACTGATTCACCACCACCAAATACTGTTCTGATGATTACTGAGGGTGGAGATTATTATTTCGATCCGATAGGACAATTCGTCGAGACTGGCGAGACCATAACTTTTGAAATTCAAAGTGGCCGACACTCCGCGACTGCATACCATGAAGAAATTACTTCGGCATCAGTGACACGTATCCCAGAGGGCGCTAGTACGTTCAACAGCGGCACAATGAGCAATGCAGGTGCCACATACAAGCATACATTTGACACAGCTGGGACATATGATTACTTTTGTATACCCCATAAATCGGTTGGGATGGTCGGTCGGATCGTGGTTGGTGAGCCCGGCGGTCCGGCCGAAGGAAGTATGCCTCCCGATGGTTCTGTGCCAGAGGGGCAATCCATAGTCGACCAAGGCTCTATTTCGTATAACCAGTTTACCGAATGAAAACACCTCTACTTGCTCCTTCGTTTTTGAGCAAAATCGAGAAACAACTATACCTCGATATACATAAGCGAACGTCAGTATCCTATCAGGTGGGAAAGTACAATCAGGTCATTCCTATACGGTCGGTAAGAACAGTAGTGGCTCTCGGAGGTGACTCAAGTTGACGGATGATTTGCAAACACAAGACACAGACACTGCTGAGAGCAGTATCGAGGAATCTGACGATGTCAACACAACGCCCCCGTCCGACCTTTGTCCCGAGTGCAACGGTCAGATTGTACAAGATGAATCCCACGGTGAGAAAACATGCAATGCTTGTGGGTTAGTCTTGGACGACGAGATAGTTGACCGTGGACCAGAGTGGCGGACGTTCGAATCAGACGAACGGAATAAAAAGAGTCGAGTTGGTGCACCTACATCCGACTTAATGCACGACAAGGGCTTGAGCACGCTCATTGGGTGGCAAAATAAAGACGCCAACGGCGAAGTGATAGCGGCGAATAAACGTTCCCGGTTAAAACGACTGCGAACGTGGGACGAACGCTTTCGGACAAAAGACGCATCCGAACGAAACCTCAAGCAAGCCTTCGGTGAAATTAACAGAATGGCGTCGGCTTTAGGACTTACCGAGCCCGTGCGTGAGACTGGCGGTGTAATATATAAACGGGCAGTGGAAGAGGAGCTGCTACCAGGGCGGTCCATAGAGGGGATGACGACTGCATCGTTGTATGTCGCTGCCCGCCAGCATGGGGTACCGCGTCCGATGGGGGCGTTTGCAGACGTGAGCCGTGTCAAACAGATACGAATCGAACGAGCGTTTCGGTATCTATCACGGGAACTCAGTCTCCCAATTAAACCAGAGGAGCCAACAGAGTATATTCCGCAGTTTGCCTCCTCGCTCGAGGTGAGTGAAGAAGCAAAGCGAGTAGCCAATGAGATACTCGATGTCGCAGTTCAAAATGGCGTTCACAGCGGCAAGAGTCCAGACGGACTGGCCGCTGCATCACTCTATGCCGCGACGCATATCACGAACGAAAAGTTGACTCAGGAGGCGGTGAGTGAGGTTTCACACAAGTGTGTGACAACAATTCGCACTCGATACCAAGAGCTGCTTGAAGTTTATGCAGAGCATGAACACCTGTGACAGTCTATTTAGCACCTCGTCCAGCCGATGGGACACTGCTGAGATACTTCGAACAGAGACCTATCAATCATCACATTGGCAGGACAACTACCGACACCGGATACAAACAACTCATATGGCCCGATGCCACGATATACGACAGGACACTGATGGGAGATAATTCGGGGCCGTCAACAGACAAACCATCTTTTCAAGCGGTCTTTGAGGCGCTGGATGACCCCGACTGTCGTGCTATTCTCCGTGAAACCAGTAATACCATGACTGCAAACGAGCTCATCGACGCGTGTGATATTCCCAGATCGACCCTGTATCGGAAATTAGACCTTCTGAGTTCGGCATCGCTTATTTCTGAGCGGGACAAGATCAATCCGGGCGGTGGTCGTGTCACACTATACGAACGGGATTTCGATGACGTAACCATCTCAATGAGCGAGTCGGGAGAATTCTCGGTGACTGTCAAACGGAGTGAACAGACGACCGACGAACGGTTAGCTGACATTTGGTCGAAGATGGGAGACGAGATATGAATGGGGTACTGACTGCCATTGCGGTGGTGAAGTTGACTATTCTGCTCCTCGGGGGTGGAATTACATACATCGGGTTCAAGGCGTATCGACGAACAGGAGCACGTTCCCTCAGAGTGATGGGGGTCGGATTCGGTATTATTACACTTGGTGCACTGCTTTCTGGTATCGCTAATCAGATTTTCTCTGTCTCGCTCGAACTCGGTGTCTTGGCAAACAGTGTCTTCGTGGCGGTTGGACTAGCAGTTATTATGTATTCACTGTACATTCAAGAGTGACGGTTAAGCGAGCCACCCTTTGCCCTATGAACGGGACCTATTATCCAGTTCTACTGTCTTCCTGATCCGTTACACGTTCGGCTGTGGTTGCAGAACGCTGCAGTGTCACAGTGAATCGACGACTTGCGAGTGCAGCACTTCCAATGGCTTCGACAGAATCATCGTGCTTTGTGCCCGCTTCAAGATCCAGCATTTCACCGAGCGCATACACTTGAAAGCGATGTTCATAGGACTGTCCAGGCGGTGTACACGGTGGTTTATATCCAACTTCACCACCGCGCTGTCGACCCTGACGGGCGCCCCCAAGATTCGCCACAGTCGGAGTACGTGGGATACCGCTTGGAATATCAGTCGTTTCAGGTGGCACATTCCAGATGGACCAAAAAACCGGCTCATTGAGCGGTCCTCGGTCGTATTCACTGACGATAGCCAGTGACGCTGTTGGTCCTGGCGTTTGTTCGATACGGAAGGGAGGGGAGTCGCCCGCTCCATCACAGGTGAATCGAGTCGGAAGCGATCCACCTGATTGTAGAGCCGAGCTTGTGACAACTAAGGACGGCTTCCCTCCCTCGCTTCGACTCGTACACCCCGCAAAGAGTGTCGAGAGCGAGCCACCAGCCGCCTGTAGAACACGACGCCTGTTCATATTTTAATTGTTGTTAGTCCTAAGTGAGGAAGTGGTGTTTCAGGGACATCCAGAGGCTGGTCAGTGTATAAAATACCATATCGGTGTGGATGCACGACGACATATTCCTTCTGTGGTTTCATACACCGCATGCGGCTTCCCACCCAATGAGAGGCCGCGCTACATCTATATGTCTCCTGTAGAATACCGCAAATACAATGGCCAATGGGAGAGGACCCACAACTAAGTTATCCGGTGGTAACACCGCCAGATTCAGACTTATAAGTCAAGGAATTGATATTCGGCACAGAAGACTACATAATTCTGTCTTTGTGACCGCTAATTTGAATTGTCATCAGTGAGAGTATCTCGAAAAATGAACTCCCCACTTGCTTTATCGGCTTAATTTATGAAAAAAGGACAAGAGAACCCTCGTACGCAAGGACAAAACGACCGAAAATCAGGGATTACTTACACACCGTTAGCGATCTTCCTCGCAGCCAGCTTCATTGCTGGAACTGGTATATTAATATATATACTTGAACAAAATGGCCAGCCCATCGCTTCTGACCTCATCTGGGTTGTTGGCTATGGCACGACAGTTTGTATTCTCTGGTTCATATGGCTTCAACCACTTGAGTTCAGAGGGCCATCTGGCCAACAAGAGCGTGCTGACGATGTTCAGGGACAAAGTGGAGATGGGTTACAAAACCACAATCAAATTCAGTGGGAGATCTCCGGGTGGTCGGAGTCACCAATGACTCTTGACGATGATTCTGACGCACAAGAGAAAGATACACCCACTACTGATTCAGCTACTACTCAAGAAGAGAAAGAAGACTAGCTTTCCCCTGCGGTCAGTGATATGTATTGAGATTGGGTTTCAGGCCACCTACCCCCGGATACCACTATTCATTTTTTCCGCAGAACATATCGGACTTTCCCGACGAGTCTGAACTCTTGCCCCGTTCATTGGTAAAAGTGGTTCACAGGCTACTGACCGAAACCCATATACTAGTGCAGGCTTCCGCCGTGGACTGATAGATATGAACGATAGACCGTCTGGAGTGAGAATCTAGCAAACTTCGATTGAAGGCCCACTACGTACATGGGACGAACTGCAAATGGAAATCGTGGGTGTATCCCGGAAGCCGAATTGTCTGGTTCCTCTACGCAAGTGTCGCTCTCAACGAACTTCGACAAGACTTGTCGTCCAAGTGTACACGCTTCGTCACAAATTCGACTCACGGATGAAGAGTACGAACAGCGGAAGAATGCTCTCGAACGAGATATATAAGTGGATTGGACGTGACAAATTATAAATTTGCTCGTGTCTAATCCATTTCCAATGTTGAGCGCGATCATGGAAGATTATCTCAAAGCGATCTATTATCTGCAGAGCAAAACCGCTGAGCGGGTACGGACGTCGGATCTTGCGGAGTATATGGGCGTAGAACAATCGTCGGTTACCAGTATGATGAAAAAATTGGCGGAGCGTGATCTCGTGCAGTACGAACCCTATCAGGGAGTCAGAGTCACCGAAAATGGAGTTCCTATTGCTCTCGAAATCATTCGCCATCACCGGCTGTTGGAACGATATCTGACGGACCACCTCGAATATGATTGGACGGAGGTACACGACGAAGCAGATCGCCTCGAACACCATATCAGCAGTCAGTTCGCCGACCGGATTGCAGAGCAACTGGGGGATCCCACAGTTGACCCACACGGCGACCCGATTCCCACCGCGGATCTGGATGTTTCGGGAGAGAAAAATGGTGACACGCTTGCTGATCATCAGGTAGGTGACCGCGTTCAAATCGAACGGGTCCCGGACAGAGATCCGGATTTACTACGATACTTGTCTGAACACGGGATTCAACCAGGAACGGTAGTGGAAGTTGTCGAAACTACATCATTTGGAATGGTCACGGTTGATCCAGAGAGTAGGGACGAACCTGTTTCACTACCCGAAGAAGTGGTACGTTCTGTATCGACCCGGTCCCTCACGTAGAGTGCGAATCAATCGCCCACTATTGGCTTTTTAGTTTAGACTCACTCAAAGTTTAGATGGGTCTAATTTATATGTTGGGTAGGTCAACTACCGCATATGAGTATCCGAAGGCTCACGCAGCGGAGGAGATCATGCCATCGATAGATTACGACAGTGCAGCGGACGTCACAGAACGGCTCGAACAGCGACTGGTGGACTCACTCACCGGTGGAGCGAGCGTCAGTCGTCGTACAGTACTTGGCAGTCTCGGTGTTGCCGGGAGTGCTGCAATCGGACTCGGCAGTACGCGAGCAGGTGCTTCGACCGACCACGAGGACGAAGACGCACACGGTAACTTCGGTGCGGTGGGCGAATACCAAGATCTGGATTTCGATCCACACGAGTTCCTCACCGCATTCAACACCGGAGACAGCGGGCAGGACAACGTTCCCCAGCAGGTCTACGAGGAGGGTGGCCGAACCGTTCGGGAGTTCGAATTCACTGCCGTCGATACAACGATTACCATCGCCCCTAGTGTTGAGTTCCAAGCGTGGGCATACAATGGCCAAGTGCCGGGCCCGACGATCCGCGCCGTCGAGGGCGACTTGATTCGCGTCAGATTCACGAACTTGGGGCGGCACGCGCACACGATTCATCCGCACCTGAAGAATCTCAACCCGCGAATGGATGGAATCCCCCAGAACGGACCGGGCGTCCTCGATACGGGAGAGTCCTTCACCTACGAGTGGATCGCCCAGCCCGCCGGCACGCACTTCTATCACTGCCATTCGCTCCCGCTGAAAGAACACATCCACCGGGGACTCTACGGGACGATCATCGTCGATCCGGACCCCGAACGGGTCAGGGAGAACCCACGCGACTACGTCAACTACCCCGGCCCGATCACCGACGACCTCCGGACGCAGCTCGTCGAAGAGGCGAAGAGTCGGAACCACGAGTACGCCGAAAACGACGCCGTCAACGAGATGGTGATGGTGATGAACTCGTTCGACACCAACTTCGACGGCGGCAACGAGGTCTACGCGGTGAACACGCGGGCATTCGCGTACGGGGTCGGTAGCACCGACGGCAACGGCAACTGGACGGCGGGCGAGACGAAACGTCCCATCCAGATTGACAAGAACGAACGCCAGCGCGTGTATCTCGCCAACGCCACGGAGTTCGACCTCATCAATTCGTTCCACACGCACTCGCAGTTCTTCGACTACTACGACCATGGGACCATGCTGACGCCGACGCGCAAGACCGTGGACACGATCATGCAGACACAGGCCCAGCGTGGGATCATCGAGATCGACTACTCGGACCACGACCCCGGTCTGTACATGTTCCACGCCCACCAGTCGGAATTCGCGGAACTCGGCTGGATGAGTTTCTTCGAGGCGGTTTAAATGACGGATACCCCACATGATACGACGACGGACGGCGGTGTAACGACTGACGAAGAGATCGCACAGCCCCTCGGCCTCCCGCGATGGGTTTTCGCGTTGCTCCCGATCGTGTTGCTCGTGTTAGTCTTGGGGGTGTACGCGTTCACGTCACCGCTTGCCGGTGTTCAAAGCGGTGAACCCCTCCCCGACGTGACGGTCACGCACACGACGCTGCCAAGCGACGAAACGGTCGTCCTGCACGTGACGAATAACGGGCCCGAATCCGTGACGATATCACAGGTCCTCGTCGATGAGGCTTACTGGAATTTCCGGGTCGAAGGAGCTGGTGGCGACCAGACGCTCGCCCCAATGGAAAGCGCACAGATCGTGGTCCCGTATCACTGGAATCCGGGGTGGGATCTCGAGGTCGCTCTCGTACTCTCTGACGGATCGACGTTCCATAACACGATCGTCGCACCGAGTCAGTCACCCGGATTTAGCCTCAGTCTGCTCGGGACGCTTGCAGTTATCGGGCTGTTCGTTGGGGTGATTCCGGTTGCACTCGGGATGCTGTGGTTCCCCTACATCAAGACGATGAGCGACCGATGGCTGCACGCCGTGCTCGTGTTCGCGGCCGGTGTCCTGGGATTCCTCGCGTTCGATGCCGGGTTCGAGGCGTTCGAACTCGCCGAGCGAATTCCCGGCGCCTACGAGGGCAACCTCTTGGTCGTCTTCGGAATCTTTGGCGCCCTCCTCCTGGTCCAAGCGATCAGTGCGTGGCGTGAGGGCCGTGTCGCCGCCGGTAATAGTCGGGCGAGCAGCGGTCTCTGGATCGCCTATCTGGTAGCGGTGGGGATCGGCCTGCACAACCTCGCGGAGGGACTTGCTATCGGGAGCTCATTTGCACTCGGACATGTGTCGCTCGGCGCGTTCCTCGTGATCGGGTTCATGCTCCATAACGTGACGGAAGGCCCGGCAGTCGTCGCGCCGGTCGCCCGCGGAGAACGCCCATCGCTCAAACACTTCGCCGCGCTCGGCGTCATCGCCGGCGCACCCGTCATCTTCGGTGGCTGGATCGGGAGTCTGGCGTACTCACCGACGATCGGTGCCTTCTTCCTCGCGATCGGCGTTGGTGCAATCCTCCAGGTCAACTGGGAGATCGCGCGAATGGTTCGGGACGCAGGCGGTCGCGTGGCCAGCGCCACGAATCTGCTCGCGTTCCTGCTCGGTCTCGGTGTCATGTATGTGACCGACCTCTTCGTGGTGCTCTAATAGGCACCGCCCGATCCTGGTACAATGTCACGTAAGCTCTACAATCGGCGAATAGTATTGCGACTCGGCGCTGCGACTCTGGCGACGCTCAGCACCGCTGGCTGTTTGAGCGGGGAGACATCGTCGACCCAGACCGTCACGATGCCCGACAACCACATCTTCGAGCCGAAGACCGCAACGGTCGAGTCTGGGGAGACGGTAATGTGGACGAACGAGAGCAACATTCAGCACACGGTCACAGCGTATGAAGACGAGGTTCCAAACGAGGCCACGTACTTCGCCAGTGGCGGCTTCGGGTCAGAGCGTGCTGCGAGAAACCGGATCAGCGAGGGACTCATCGCTCCCGGCAAGTACTACGAGCACACGTTCAATCAACCTGGAACGTACAGATACTACTGTATCCCACATGAGAGCTCTGGGATGGTCGGGACAATTCAAGTGGGTTAATATTGCGACTGCAGGTTCAGAACCGAAGCATTACTCCGATGGATGAGCAATCCCACTCACGTCGGCGAGCGCTTCAGTCGCAACGTCTCCGAGTTCACCGGCCTCGATATGCGAGTAGTGGGCCTACAATCGAAAGTTGCTAGATATGAACGACAGATGGTCTGGAGTGAGAATCTAGCAGTTCACGGCTGGAGCTGCACTAGTGACACTCGTAGCTATCGCGGCGTAGTCGGTCACTCTTTGCCTATTTCTTGACGCATCTCACGTACCACCGCTGCGGTCCGGTTGTACTCGTAGACACCGACGCCCTCATTTCGGTACACCTGGGTGAACTGCTCGCTGGCCAGCAATGATTCGTGAAGCGCAGGTGAGATAGTCGCGCTGCTTCGGCCGGACATGAAGGCTCCGTACGGAACATAGAGATAATCCACTTCCGAAGCAAAGTCGTGCCTGACAAGTGTCGCGTTCATACAGGTAGCGTTCCAGCACTCCCTGAGTTGCTCTTGGGCCAACTCATGTCTCCGGAATGTCTCTTGGCCCAGCCACTCGGTGCCGTACTTTACAATTACCGGCGTGCGGTTCGTCAGATACGGAAACCACTCACCAGCCCCACCGACAACAGCGAACTGCGCGTCGGCAGCAGTCTCGCTCTTGGTCCACTCCATCGCCGACCGATCCTCGGCGTCAACGTATACCGGCAACGGGCTGTACGTGTTCGTCCCCGACGCAGCGACCGCATTCTGTCCAATAAATTCCAGTTCTGGTTCCGACACTCTGGAGGGATATAACACAATTACAGCGGTGGTTGACGCCACTGATACCGGGAATCTAACGAAGTAGGCCATCATCAGAGAATCCTGCTACAGTGCACAGAGAGATTTGCTGGCGGGCTAGTTCGACCCCTGGCGACTGAGTTTCGAACGACGCTCTTCGAATTCCTCTTCGGTGAGGTCGCCACGAGCGTAGGCTATCCGGAGTTCCCGGAGGGCAGGGTCAGTGGTGGTCAACGATTCAGTCCGACCGGCAAAGGCGCGATATAGGAGGTACCCAATCCCACCGAGAACGAGCACCCAGACGAGCATCATCCCGATGCCCCATAGTGGTGAGAAACCGCCGGCCATCCCGCCGTTCCACCACCAGCCCATCATCCCCATCATCGGCATCGCGAACACCATCATCAATACCGGCAACAGGACGATAACTGCAAGGACCAGCAAGACGGCGCGGAGCAGGCCATCAGAGGTGGGGTCGGCGGACATGCGACTATCGAGTCCCGTTGCCGACTGTCGATAACACCCGTTCAAATCGGTTGCGGACATCTGTGGCAATCGAGTCGAGTGCGTCGTTGTCCGCGATGCCGACAAGCTGTTGTGGGTCGACAGCGCTCACGGTAACATCGCCATCATCGGTTTCGTAGACGATGACGTTACATGGGAGGAGAGCCCCGAGTTCCCGCTCAGCGGTCAGCCCCTCGTGTGCGAGCGCTGGAGTACAGGCGCCGAGGATGCGGTACTGTTGAAAATCCTCACCGAGTTTCTCCTCAAACGTACTCCGGATGTCGATATCACAGAGGACACCAAATCCCTCGTCTTCGAGCGCATCAACGGCCAGCTCAACCACCTGGTCGAAGTCACCAGCCACTGACGTTTCCATCGTGTAGCTCATACGCCATGGTACAATTATTGGATATTTAATAGTAGTGTCCAGATGAAGCACGCGCGGGTACTGTGTCTGCGTTATCAGTAGGAAGCCCGTTTCACGCGGACCGTTCTAACTTTTCTCGCCGTCGTTCGAACTCCTCGTCCGAGAGCTCACCACGGGCGTAGCGTTCGCGTAGGACCTCCATCGAGTGCTCGCCACGCTCATCGTCTCGACGTGCCCAGAGCTTCCAGACGATATACAATGGGAGAGCGACCAGCATCGCCATCCAGAGGAGTCCCCAAAGCCCCATTGCGCCGCCAAAGAGGCCCCAGCCGCCCCCACCCATCATGCCGCCGCCATAGCTCCCGCCACCGTGGCCAGCCGCCGTTCCAGTCGTCGCGACCAGCAGCGGGATGGCGAGTATCGCGAGTCGACGAGCAGTTCGTCCGATGTAAGTGTTGAGTTGCGTCATTGTCTTGCATTGGTCGGTGTGGTGTTCGGTAGGAACGCTCGAAGCGGAGAACCCCTTAGCAGTGGCCTTGTCTGTACGTCCTGCTATCGTGGCGGTCGTCGTCAGCGTGGTCCTGGGTCATCTCGTCGACAGTCACACCCATGTTGGCCTCCATCCACTCGACGGTACCGGAACCCATGTGGCCAGTCATTTGGCCGTCCATCCAGGTCGCCCAGTCGTCGGTGGTCTCGTCGTACGGGGGCGCGTCATCTGCCGTCGTGTCGTTGCCGTGTGCGCTCCCCAGTCCCGGGGCCAGCGCGAGCCCGACGATTACTAGCGCCACGAGTAGCCAGCGGCCGATGGTGAAGTTGGTCATTGTCTTTCGCCTCAGGTAGTCGTAGGACCCTTCAGGGGTTATCACGATGGGTGTGAACCGGCACAGGAGACCGTTCGAGAAGGTATATAGAGTGTTCTAATCGTTTCTCAGAGATAGGACCGTTCATACGCACCGAATTCGGCTGTGTAGTGAATCCTGTTACGCTAGACGTGTCCGGAAGCATGCACCTGTATGCGATCACATCCGCAAGCTGGTGGTTCAATGACCAAGAAATCCGGTTAGCTATGTACTGAAGGGTGTCCCTCTCTCAGACGAACCGTTTTCAGTAGAAAGCCACTTCGCAAATGTATGTCAACGACCATCGAGACACCCGACGTGGACGAAGCATGTACGTACTGCGGATCACATATTTTCGACCATGAGCCCATCTGTGTCCGAGACTGCACCGATGACTGTGGGTCACCCGAGTACTTTTGTAATCACGCCTGTCTCTCCGCCTATATCGGCGATAACAAACTTGTGACGGGCGATGCATGTGAGTGGAACCCCGACGAAAGCAGCCGCAGCTAACCTCAGCGGTCAGGGGAAGGAGGTATTACCCGAGACGTTTCAGTTCAAGAGACTATCGTTATGATCACGGTCACGGAGGCCATACCAGACGGCTGGCACGCCTAGTGGCAGCGAAAGAACGCCGAACGGTATCGCGAGCAGCCAGTTCAACTGCCATTCTCGGCTGGCCGCGACCCACGTAATCAATCCCAGGCCAGCCGTGCCGAGGGCGAGGTTACTCCAGATACTTATCCCGGTCGCACAGTATGCCCAACACAGAGCAGTTGCGGCTGGTCCCAGCGGCGTCGGGGTGACGTTCGGGACATAGACAACTCGGCAGTACAACGACAGCACGAGCATGTACACGGCCGGAATAGCTAGAAGCCACCGCCGGCTCGCTGTCTTCGAGTCAGCCCACCGGTTGTAGCCTGCCAGCAGTGCTAGTGGAAAGGTAAACTCCAGCATCCACATCCCGATCATGTAGCTCGCGACAGAGTGGCCCCATCGTGGCTGGGACACAGGCAACGTTACCGGAAGGCCCCACCCTAGCAGGTCTTGCGTCGGCGATGGGTTCGTCAGAAAGGCCAATACCACCAGTCCAACGGCGACAATCGTCAGTTTTTCGCCGACAGTGGCAATTCGATTCAGCGGTTCCGGGAGTCGATGCGCATCAAGCGAACGGCTGCCAACGTGCATGTATGAGTCTATACGTTACCATATTTTTCCTCGATTTCGATTATTGTATATTTGAGCGGTATAGCGGTCCCTACGGCCGATTTCGTTCAATTCAGAGAGTGATCAGTTCGGAGGGTTTGGAATCACAACGGAGCCTTCTCCGAGAATTCGTTACCGAAACTAATTGAACTTAAAGACCCGACAACAGGTCGACGGGAATGGGCGGGCACATTTAGAGAAACGCGACATCGGAGGACGACGAGCGACAGCGCTGTAACGGTGGCCACCGACCGTTCGTATCCGTCGTTAGCCCGCTTGACTCTCCGCTAGCTCGTCACTCGGATAGACACGATACGTTCGCCCCTGCCGCTCGCGGTACAACAGACCACGCTTTTCCAGGGCACTGACCGTCTGGCTCACCTTGCTCTTCGAAAAGTCCGAACGGTCTCGCAAGTCAATTTGCGTAAGGCCGGGTGAGGACAGTACCGGTTCGAGAATTCGGCGCTCGTCTTCCGGCAGGAGATCTAACACACGAGCTTCTGATTGGGTATCTTGAGGTGTCTCGCTATCCGGTTGTTCCTCCGATGACGCAGCGCTCTCAGAGCTATCCGCACTCGCTGCTGTGGCCTGCGAACGGGTGCCTGCATCTGGGTTGGTAAACTCATCTCGAACTAAGAGATACCCGCCACCAACGACAGCGGAGAGAAAAAGCGTCCCGAAGACGTACCAGAGTGGGCTTGTTCCGTGAGTAGCACCCATCGACGACCCCATCTCCATCATCGAGCCCATCTGTTCGAAAGCCCGCTGTCGCTGGTATGCCTGCCAGCTGAGCGCTCCGCCAAAGAGAAAAATAGCCGCGATGAGGAGGCTGGCAGCCGTATCTGCACGCTGGCGATTCATCTCTCACACCTCCCTCTGGTGTGTCCCATGGTCATGTGTAAACGTCTGTGAGACGGCGGTGTACCAGTTTTGATTACCATTTGAACGTTTCCCGAACTGACTGAAACGCAAGCCGCGACAACAGCCTTGTCGGCCCCCGCTTCGGAACCTCCCGAAGGGTATCAATCGTCCCTGGCGGTTCAGCCCCACCAATGTCCAGCTCCCAGCCCGTCTCGTTTGCAAAGCGGTCGACAGCTTCCTCCGCCTGCCGTCGCACCTTGTCTACGTTCATCGTTACCGGGTTCCCGTCTCTTAGGACTACATCTCCGTCGACGATGACCGTCTCTACGTCGGCCGGGGCAGCGTTGTTCACAATGTGGGCGGGGATGTTGGTCAGGGGCGTGAATTTCGGTTTCTCCATATCCAAGAGAATCAGGTCAGCTCGTTTGCCGGATTCGACACTCCCGATTTCGTCACCAACACCGAGAGCCCGTGCTCCATCGACAGTGAGCATTCGGACGAGTTCCATCGAACTATACTGTCCCGCGGTCCGCTTGAGGTTGGCTGCGAGGCGAGCCTGTCGAGCTTCGCCGAACAGACTGTACGAATCGTGCCAGTAGTGGTCGTCAATTCCCAACCCGACATCGACGCCCGCCGCTCGCAACTCGGGGACTGGTGTCCACTGCATCTCCGCGTCGGGATTCCAGTACGAGAAGACAGAGGGACAGTGTGCGACAGACGCGCCCGTCGCGGCCGTTCGCTCGATATCAACCTCGTCAGCGACACGGAAATGTGCAGCCACGAGACGGTCGTTGAGGAGCCCAACATCGTCGAGCAACGCAAGAGAGTCTGTGGCGCCGTTAGCTCGTGCCATCGTGTTGCCCTCCTCAAGTTCAAGCAAATGTGTATGCACGAGTAGGTCGGGATACTTCGCAGTGAGGTCTGCTGTACGCTCCCAGAGCTCCCGTGTGCAGGACCAGTCGTCGTGCGGGCAGATAGTCGCTCGAATGCGACCGCCGTAGGTATCATGGTACTCCTCGATGAAACGGCGAGCGCGGTCGAACTGTTCGTCAACAGGCTCGTCCCAGAAGAGGTCCGTAATTACCGGGCCGAAGAACCCACGAAGCCCAGCCTCGCCAAACGCCTCTGCACCGGTATCGGGCTGAACGTCCATCGAGTTACTCGTCGTAACACCGGCAAGCGCGAAGTTCAGCGCAGCTAATTCGTATCCCGCATCGACGAGATAGTCGAACTCGTCGTCGGCTAGGCGACCAAAGATAGCGGTCATGCTTCCCATCATCTCCTGCAGGCTGAGGTCGCTGAACGCCCCGATCAGTGGCGTAAGTTCGAGATGGGTGTGGGCGTTGACGAGTCCCGGCATCACGAGCTTCCCATCGCCGTCGATGACTTCCGTGGCTGCCATGGCCGCATCGTTGTTTTTGGACTCATGGACGTCCACGATATGTCCGTCGTCGACAACGACCGTCCCACGCTCGTAGAGCCGGTTGCGATCGTCGACAGTCAAGACGAGTGCATCGTGGACGACCAAGTCAGCGGACACGCTCAGTCACCCCCGAAGTGAATTCGCTAGGGCATCGTGTCCCTGATAAGAGGGGGTGAACGCAGAACTCTAACAGGTGTGCCGATACGGAGTGCTGCCTCTCGTTGACCCGGTGTGACGAGATTCTGTTAGTGGTCATGGCTGCCGGCCCCACCTCCTTCAGAAACGTGTGGGTGTTTGTCTGAGAAATCAGTCGGATGTTCCTCGAAGGACTGCTTGCAGCGTTCCGAACAGAAGTAGTACGTCTCACCGTCGTGGGAGAGACTCGGCCCGCTGTCGTCAGTCCGCATCCCACAGACGGGGTCGCGGTACTGACCGGGCGCCCCAAGCCCTCGACGGTAGACGTAGAGTAGGAATCCTGAGAGGGCAAACGCGATGACGTTGAGGTAGAACGTGTAGTTAAGTTCGAAATACGTCTGCTCGGTCGCGGTCTCTCCGCCCGCGAGGTCTGGGACGATACCGAGCGCGTTGAACAGTTCCTCCATGAGAAAGCCCGTGAACGCCATCGTCACGAAGAACACGCCGAGGATGTACAGCATCACCTTCCAGCCGTAGTACTTCCGGTAGACGTTCAGTACAGGAATCGTGATGAGGTCGGCGTAGACGAAAGCGATGACGCCGGCGAAGCTGATACCCCCGCCCCAGAGGGCAACGGCAAATGGCACGTTGCCCATGCTCCCGACGAAGCTGATGACGGCGATAGCGACGCCCATAATAGCGTTCTCGGCGCTTACGAGGACACCCTCGCCCTGGAGGAACAGCTTGTTCCACACTGATTGTGGGACGAATACGATGACGAATCCCGAGATTAGGAAGCCTGCGACGACATCTTTCCATATCATCGACCACTCCTTGCGGTACTGATTGCCGACCTTGTACCAACCGCCCCACGACAGGAGTTCTTCGCGCCAGCCCCCGCTGCTGGCGGCTTCCTGCTCGTAGGTCTCCATACAACCTTCCGAGCAGAACTTCAACGTCTCGCCGCCATCGGTCACCAGTGAGAACTCGTCTTTACCCTCCATCCCACAGGTTGGGTCCTCGGTAATCCCGTGGTCGTGGTCACGGTCGTTGAGCTCCTGTCTGACTTCGTCGAAGAGATTCTCCGGTAGCGTTAGATGGACAAGGACTGCCATCACCCCGATGAGGATGACGCCACCCAGCAGCTCTGCAACCAGGAACTCCCACCCAAGCAGGATGAGAATCATCAACCCCAGTTCGACGATAAGGTTCGTTGAGGCGAACATGAAGGCGAGAACGTTCACCACGTGTGCCCCCTTCTTGAACAGTCCCTTCCCAATAGCAATCGCACCGAAGCTACACCCGCTACTTGCAGCGCCAAACAACGTCGCTTTCGTGACACCAACTATAGTTTCCTCGCCCAGTACTCTTGCCATACGTTCTTTCGAGACGTAGACCTGTACGAGACTCGTGATAATGAGCCCCATGATAATGGCCCAGGCCGCTGTCCAAAGGAAGCCGAACCCGATCCGTAAGGATTCGAAGGTTCCATCGACGATGGCACCTTGCATATCTAATACATCGGGGGTATGATTTTTTGCTGTTGTTCTTAACAAACCAAGATCGAAGCGGAGCGATTCCGAATATCCGAAAGCGAGACTGAGTTTCAGTCGTCAGTCCAGTCGACGCTACTATCCAGTCACAGCAGCGAAGTTGGGACCAAAAATCCAGATTCGTTCGGTCTATCGGAACCAGCCCAACAGTTCGTAGTCGTGGTCGGGGGTGTACCGGCGGAACAGCAGGCTGTTCGACAGCACCGACACGCTAGAGAAGGCCATTGCGCCGGCGGCGAGGACGGGCTGTAGCAGGCCGAGCGAGGCCAGTGGAATCATCGCCGTGTTGTAGCCCAGCGCCCACACGAGGTTCTGCTTGATCTTCATGAGCGTCGCGTCCGAGATGCGGATCGCTTTCACGACATCCACCGGATCGTCGCGCATCAGCGTGACATCCGCGGCTTCGATGGCGACGTCCGTCCCGCTACCGATAGCCGTGCCAACGTAGGCAACCGCGAGTGCCGGGGCATCGTTGACGCCGTCACCAACCATCATCGCCTTGCGCCCATCGTCTTGAATCGTCTCGACGGCATCGGACTTGTCTTCGGGCAGGACCTCAGCGCGGACGTTGTCCGGGTCGATGCCGACCTGCTGGGCGACCGCCCGAGCAGTACGCTCGTTGTCGCCGGTGATCATCATTACGTCGGCACCACGCTCCCGGAGCTGACTCACTGCGTCTTTCGCGCTCTCCTTGATGGTGTCGGCGTCAGCGACGACACCTGCGAGTTTACCCTCGTACGCGACGAGCATCGCCGTCTTTCCCTCCTTTTCCAGCCGTTCCATCGTCTCCTGGGCGGGCGAGGGGTCAATATCGTTGTCCCGCAGCAGTTTCCGGTTGCCGACCAGCACTTCACTGCCGTCGACTGTCGCTCGAATTCCGTGACCGGGGACGTTCTCAAAGTCCTCGGGGTCGGAGACATCGAGGGCGCGGTCTTTTGCGCCCTCGACAATAGCACGGGCCAGCGGGTGTTCGCTGCCACTCTCGGCGGTCGCCGCGAGTCGGAGTACGTCGTCCTCGCCGAGACGGTCACGCGCCGTCAGTTGCCCACCGTCGGCTGCAGCGCCACTACCGTCGGTGACTGGCTGGCCGTTGTCGAAGACGACGACGTCGGTCAGCTCCATTGCACCTTTCGTGAGTGTCCCGGTCTTGTCGAACACGACCGTGTCGACGTCCTTCGCGCGTTCGAGAATGTCGCCGCCCTTGAACAGGACACCGTTCTGAGCGCCGATAGTCGTCCCGACCATTGTGGCGGCGGGCGTCGCCAGCCCCAACGCGCAAGGACAGGCGATGAGCACCGCGGAGGCGAACACGACGACGGCAAACTCGAACACTGAGACGCCGCCTGCGGCGACGGGGCCGCCAGCGACGAGATCCCACAGCGGGAGCCAGTCGACGAAGCCGGCCAGCGCCTGGGGGAACAGGAACCAGACGGCCCCCCAGAGCACAGCGTTGGCGATGACCGCCGGCACGAAGTACGCCGAGATTCGGTCAGCGAGGTTCTGTATATCGGGCTGGCGGGACTGGGCCTCCTTGACCGTCTGGACGATCTGCTGGAGGGCAGTGTCTTTTCCGACCTTTGTCGCCTCGATAACGAGGACGCCGTTCTCGTTGATCGTCGAGCCGACAACCTCGTCGCCTTCGCCCTTCTCGACGGGAACGGACTCGCCCGTAACCATCGATTCGTCGACCGCGCTCTGTCCGTCAACGACGACCCCATCAGTGGGAATCTGCTCGCCGGGGCGAACCTTCATCCCGTCACCGACCTCGACATCTTCGAGCGGAATCTCCTCCTCATTCCCGTCCTCGTCGAGGATGGTAGCCGTGTCAGCCTCCATCTCCAGCAGCTTACGTAGCGCCTCGCCGGCCTGGCCCTTCGAGCGGGCTTCGAGGTAGTTCCCGAGCGTGATGAACACGAGGATAAGCGCTGCCGTGTCGAAGTACATCCCACCGGCGATGGCACCGAGTAGGACAGCAACGGAGTAGACGTATGCCGTGGTCGAACCCAAGGCGATGAGCACGTCCATATTGGCGCGCCCGTTCTTGACCAAGGCCTTGTAGGAGTTCTTGTAGAAGGGCCAACCCAGCACAAGCTGGACGGGCGTCGCCAGCAGGAACTCCACCCAGCCGAACTCGACACCGAGAACCGTCTCCGGTAGGACGCCACCGCCCAGCAGGAACTTCTCGGCGAGGAAAAACAGCATGGGCGCCGACAGCGCTGCACCGAACAGGGTCAGCCTGAACTGCCGCCGAATCTCTTCCTGTCGGGCGGCCTCCCGCGCGTCGCCGCCCGACTCGTCCTCGCTGGCCCCGTCTTCCCGGACGGGTGCGTAGCCGGCGTCCTCGATAGCGTCGTAGAAGTCCCCGTGGCCCGCTTCTGCTGGGTTGTACCGGACCTGTGCCTCGTCGGTCGCGTAGTTGACATCGGCTTCGATGACACCCGGCGTCCGTTCGAGTGCGTCTTGCACCGTCTCCGAGCAGTTCGCACACGACATGTCGGTGATGCCGATTGTCGCCGAGTCAGACACGGGCGAGTAGCCCGCGTCCTCGATGGCGTCGTATATCCGCCCGAGTGTGACTTCCTCGGGATCGTACTCGACACTCCCTTCGTCGGTAGCGAAGTTGATGTTCGCCGTCCGTACGCCGTTTAGCGACTCGACTGCGTCGGAGATGGTTTGCGAGCAGTTCGCGCAACTCATCCCCTGAATATCGATGTGGGTCGTTCGCTCACTCATCATCTGTACAAAGGGGTTCCTTATTCAATCGGATTTCTCTTTCAGAACCACAGCTTTCCGTCTCCAAAATTTTTGATTGTAAGACGAACGTGAGGCACACCTTCTCAATCTGCATCCTCTCGGAGCTGTTCATATTTCTCCTCGAAGCGACTCTCACAGGAGGGGCAACAGAACTGATACAGCGACCCGTCGATTCGGGTCGCCGTTCCCTCGCTGTCGACCGTATTGCCACACTGGGCACAGGTGAGAGCGAACTCCGTTCCACCGAGGTCCGGTGACCAGTCCGCACCCGCGAGAAGTTCCACATCGAAGTCCGCGACAGCATCGTCCTCGACGTGGTCTGCGAGCCAACTCGCGATGTCGTTGTCAGGGACTCTAGCGAAGACGACTACGTCCGCTTCAGCCGTGACAAACACATGCTCGACGACGCCCGATTGCAGGAGCGTTCCTTTGACAGACTCGACCGACGGCCCCGACGGAGCGATATCGAGTGTCAGCAACACCGGGATGCCCTTCCGAAGTTGCGAGCGGTCCACATCAAGCGTGAACCGCCGGATAACGCCCATCTCCTGTAATCGTTCGACTCTATCCGATACCGCTGGTGCCGACAGCCCGACCACGTCTGCAATGTCACTGTACGGTCGCCGGGCGTTGGCCAGCAGGAGTTGCAAGATTTCGAGGTCGGTCTCATCGAGTTCGCGCATACAGAAACAATAATCGCATACAGACTAAAGTACCACGACAAGATTGGTTTCGGTTCGAAATATTCACCGTCGTTTTGCACTAGTTCCAAAGGAGAAACCCCCATAAAAGGAGAGGGCGTATATCCTCATGTATGACGACAACCATCACCGTCGAGGGGATGACCTGCGGCCACTGTGAACAGACAGTCGAAGAAGCGCTCGAAGCAGTATCAGGCGTTAACGACGCCACGGCCGACCGGGAAGTTGAGCAGGCCGACGTCGAGGGCGACGTCGAGGTTCAGGCCCTCGTGGATGCCGTCGAAGACGCCGGCTACACCGCCCACGCCTGAAGGGGCGTCACACTGACCACCAAACCCGTCACTCTCGTTCGAGTCGTCCCGTTGGCTTTCCCCGGTAGGGTCTGCGTGTGGGCACTACAGTGGGTGACGGTACCATTAGACAAGCAATGACTGACCATACAGACCACGACCCACCGGAGGAACAGTCGCCGGACCGCTCATCTACAGCGCAGTCCGAGGACTCGGTTGCCTGTTGTCGCATCTGTCAACTCCAGGCAGCCAGCGACGGCGACTGGACGGGCCAGAACCCGCAAGAACGCACGGCAGACGCGTCCGAGAAACAGGTACCAACAGAGGCTAAAGAGCATCAGCACGATCACTCGACCCACGCCGACAGTCAAGAGCGGGATACGCACCGGGCCGAACAGGAGATACACGAGCGAACGGAACACGGCGAGAGCCACGAGCAACACAAACACGACGGCCACGAGGAACATGGTGGCCACGGTGAGCAGGACGGGCACGCCGGGATGCACACCGGCCACGAACAGATGTTCCGCCGGCGGTTCTTCGTCTCGACGGCGCTGTCTTTTCCGGTACTCCTGTATAGTCCGTTCATTCAGGGCGCGCTCGGATTCTCCGCGCCGGCGTTCCCAGGGAGCGCTTGGGTAACACCCGTCTTCGCGGTGATCGTCTTCGCCTACGGTGGGATTCCGTTCCTGCAGATGGCCAGTCCCGAACTGAAAGACCGGTCGCCGGGGATGATGACGCTCATCTCAATGGCGATCACTGTGGCGTTCGTCTATTCTGTCGCGAGCCTGTTCCTGCCGGGTACGACACCCTTTTTCTGGGAACTGGTCACGCTGATCGACATCATGCTGCTCGGTCACTGGATAGAGATGCGGTCGGTCCGAGCGGCCTCTGGTGCGCTGGACGAACTGGCGAAGCTCATGCCCGACACGGCCGAGCGCGTTACCGAGAGCGGCGACACCGAGGAGGTGCCCGTCTCTGAACTCGAAGAGGGAGATGTCCTGCTCGTTCGTCCTGGGGCGAGCGTCCCCGCCGATGGCGAAGTCGTCGAGGGGAACTCTTCAGTCGACGAGTCGATGATTACGGGCGAGTCGCTCCCAGTCGATAAGGAGCCGGGCGTAGAGGTCGTCGCTGGCACCGTCAACCAGGACGGTAGTCTGCGAGTCCGTGTGACGAAGACCGGCGACGAGACGGCGCTCGCTGGCATCATGCGGCTCGTCGAGGACGCCCAGCAGTCGAAGTCGAAGACACAGCTGCTTGCCGACCGGGCGTCAGGCTGGCTGTTCTACGGCGCCCTCGGTGTCGCGACCATCACAGCCATCGCGTGGGTCCTCGCGGTGGGGCTGAACATCGCCGTCCTTGAACGCGTTGTGACCGTCCTCGTCATCGCCTGTCCTCACGCACTCGGCCTTGCCGTCCCGCTCGTTGTCGCCATCAACACGTCGACGGCCGCCCAAAATGGGATCCTCATCCGCGACCGTATCGCCATGGAGGAAGCCCGGAATCTAGATACGGTGATGTTCGACAAGACCGGGACACTCACCAAAGGGGAACAGGGTGTCGTTAGCGTCGAGACGGCGGACGGCTGGTCCGAGGAGGAAGCGTTCGAGGTGGCCGCTGGCGTCGAAGGTGACTCCGAACACATGATTGCCCGCGCGATTCGGACTGCCGCCAAGGAACGCGGCGTTCAGCGGGCGAGCGTCTCGAACTTCCAGAACCTTCGTGGGCTCGGGGTCAAAGCTACAGCTGGCGGCGAGACAGTCCACCTTGGCGGTCCGAATCTCCTCGAAAAGCTCGGCATCGAACTCCAGGCAGAGATTACGTCGTTCGCCGAGGAAGCCGGCTCGAACGCCCAGACGGTCATCTATCTCGTGCAGGACGAGTCCAACGTCGTCGCGGCGTTCGCGCTGGCGGACGTCATCCGCGAGGAGAGCAGACAGACCATCGACGCCCTCCACGCGATGGACATCGAGGTGGCGATGTTGACCGGTGACTCCGAAGACGTCGCGAGGGCCGTCTCCGAAGAACTGGGTATCGACCAGTACTTCGCCGAAGTGCTCCCCGAGGAGAAGGACACGAAAGTCGAACAGCTCCAGTCCGAGGGGAAACTGGTCGCGATGGTCGGCGACGGCGTCAACGACGCGCCAGCGCTGACGAGAGCAGACGTCGGGATTGCGATTGGCTCGGGTACCGACGTGGCAATCGAGTCGGGCGACATCATCCTCGTTGAGAACAACCCCAGTGACGTGGTTCGACTCATCAAGCTCTCGAAGGCGAGCTACCGGAAGATGCAGGAGAACCTCGTCTGGGCGACCGGATACAACGTGTTCGCACTTCCCCTCGCGGCTGGCGTCCTCGCACCGATTGGGATTCTTCTCTCGCCGGCCATCGGCGCGGTGTTCATGTCGCTGTCGACGGTCATCGTTGCTATCAACGCCCGCAGACTCCGTGGGGTCGACCTCTCGTGATGGATGCGTTTCGCCAATGGGCTTTCGACCGTCGCGACCACGCACATAGCCAGCGCGTCTACGACTGGTGGAGCCGACACGACCGTGTGTACGCCGGCTTCGTCACAGCCTTTCTATTGGGTCGGACAGGTGAATTTCGGGACCGGACGGTGGCCGCCCTCTCGCTGGAGCGAGGTGATACCGTCCTCGATGTCGGCTGTGGGCCAGGGCCCAACTTCGAGCGCCTTGCTGGCGCTGTCGGTCCGACTGGCACTATCGTCGGCGTCGACGCGAGCCCCGGCATGGTCAAGCGGGCGAGAGAACGCGGCGAGGAACTCGACTGTGAAACTGAAGTGCTTCGAGCCGACGCCGGACGATTACCAGTAGCGAACGAACGCTTCGACGGGGTGTGTGCGACACTTTCTCTGAGTGCAATGGGCGATGTTGGGACAGTCGTAGAAGAGATATCTGACGTTCTGCGGCCCGGTGGACGAATCGCGGTGCTCGACGCGCAATCCTTCCAGACTGCACCGCTTCGCTGGCTCAATCCGCTCATCGAAGGCGTCTCAGCTTACATGACCAACTGGTATCCCGACGCCCCCATCATCAAATCGGTCGAAGAGACGTTCACATCGATTTCCATAGAGACATTTCACGGTGAGACGGTCTATGTCGTAACTGCGGTTGAGGGAAGGTGACACGTGCTGGTCCGTTGGAATATGTTCCAATAGCTCAGGCTGATTGTTGTCAATATCGTAGTGTTCAGATAAGGATTGAAGAGTGAGGCGTAGCGTTTTCTGAGTGCTCTATGCCCGAAAACGCTAGCCTCAGCGGAAGTCTCGACCAAATCGACTTAGATTTTGTGGAGCGAGAAGCGACACCGCGACTGCTGATGAAGCTGAGTATTCAGCTGCATCTGTCTGGACTATCACTTTCGAATACTGTTTCTATTCTTGAGGTATTCGGTGTCCAACGCGCTCGTTCAACTGTACATAATTGGGTTCACAAGGCAGATTTACAGCCTGAAGATGGACGGTCACCGGATCACGTTGCGGTCGACGAGACCGTGATCCAACTCAATGACGAGCAGTATTGGCTGTATGCCGCTGTTGATCCAGAAACGAACAAATTGCTCCATACAAAGCTGAGACCGACCACCACGAAGGTTCTCGCTCATTCGTTTCTAGCCGAACTCAGCGAGAAACACGACGTTGACGAAGCTGTGTTTCTTGTTGATGGGTCGCACTCATTACAAGATGCGTGTCATCGACATGGATTCGATTTCAGATATGCAAAACATGGAAATCGGAATGCTGTCGAACGTGTCTTTAGAGAAGTAAAACGTCGAACTATCTGTTTCTCAAACTGTTTCAGCAACGCCGAAGCAGAAACCGTCGACGATTGGCTCCAGTCGTTCAGCTTCGCATGGAATCAGCTTATCTGAACACGATGGTCAATATAGAGAAAACACTTACCAATACGCACTTAGATTCGAGTATGCGACGTCGGCAGGTTCTTGCACTGTTCGGGACTGCCTCTCTCGCTGGCTGTACCGGAATGGCAAGCGATGGTACGATAAAGACGGAGCAAAAGTCGCCCTCCGGAGAGAGCGTCATAGTCTTGTTTGATGAATTGCCGGCTGAGGAGCAGAATATCGTCCAGACAGCCATAGACGAGAACTTCTATCATGCTTGTCCGGAACTTCCAGATGCGATGCATTCTTTTGCAGAAAGAATGGGTAGCGAAGACACTTATCTGACGTACCAAGGGAATCAGTACGGATTGTGGGTTCGTATAGCGGATCAAGTGTATGCGATGTCTGCTTCACCCCCGGAAAACACTCCTAACTGTGGGATTATATAATCTAGCCGGTAGACGAACTGACTACTGAGCCTCTTCAGAGATACTACTGTTCTCAGAACCGCGCAAGATACAGCGCGCGAGTCGGTCACTGATTGTCAGATGAGGATTCTATCACGATGCTATTTTCACCATCTGGAGTGTGTACGTCGTATTTTGATAGGTGACGTAGCCTGTCGTCTCACGGGCGACTCGCCACGCCTCTGCTGGGTCACGCTCGAAGACTGATGGTGGGAGGCGGTCGGAGGCTGCGACTAATGTCCGAAGGTTGGCCGGTGGGGTCTCGTCACTTTGCCCACTCCATGTGGCGGATTCATTTGCTGAGATAGCAGTACTCACCGCCGTCCGTTGCTCCTGTGTAAGATTTGCCTCAGTGAGTGTTGGAATCTCAACGTCAACAGTTGATAGGTTGCTGGTCACACTGGCGGACACTTCAATGTAGACTGGGTACGTGGTACCGTGGACGCCCTGTGTTGTCGGTGAGGGTGTTGCAGTTGGAGGGGTTCAGTAGTCAGTGATGCAGTCGAGGTGGTCTCGGCAGTCGGTGTTCCAGATGATGAAACAAAGGACCCACAACCGGCGAGGGCCACCGCAAGACAAACAAGAAGAAGGCAAGAGCAGGACTTGCTATGGAGTGAAGCCATATTAAAAATATGCTCAGTCTTGGTAAGTGCTTTCTATAACACTGGCACATGTTGCATCAACTGTTACACTCGCAGACCTATTGAGGGAATTACTCTCTTTTGTCGGTCCTGGAATTATGTGGTCTGAGAACTAGCAGGTTACGTCCGAGTGACAATAGACTGTCGGCTATTGCCATTCCAGGGGAACAAAGCTCCTCAAACTTACAATCGAGAATTAAAATCCATCATACTGGGAACAGAGCAGGTCCACCGCTGATTAGACATCTACTGCTGATGACGGTGAATCTCATCGCGAACGATAGTCCGGATTTCCTGCTCAGGAAGACTCGTACCAGCTGGGATATTCGGTTCCTCGAGTGGCTCGAGTTCTTGGGCGGCAGCTTTGAGCCGCTCGTCTTCAGCTTCGGCGTAGAAATAGAGGTCACGACGATCATCATACAGGGCCCGCAACGTTGACTCGGCAACGGGCGTTCCATCAGCTGCCTCAGCGTACGTGTATCCTTGCCCGACCCTTTCGAGTGCCCGTCGAACAGTCAGGAATTCGTCGGTATTGACCTGGAGGTAGCCGTCTTCGACGTCGAACCCGGCTGGAGGCCGTCCAGTCCATCGGCCGGCCTCTTTGGCTGCATCGATGCCGGACTGAATCCGGCGAAGCTTCTGTTTGTGCTCGATACGAGCGAGGTCGCCCATGACCCCGGCAATGAGTTGGCTTACTGCTCTGTCGACGAGATCATCGTCGAGACTGATTTCGAGTCCGACTTCCATATCCCGAATTCCGGTTTCTTGACTGAGACAGAATTCGAGAAATTCGTGGATTTCGCCGGCGCCAAGTCGGGAGAGGCGAGAGAGTTCGTGGACGATGACGATGTCCAGATTACCGTCTTCAATATCTGTCCGGAGCCGCTGGTACTCTTCACCGCGCTCGGTATCGGTTCCACTGATAATGTCCGCGTAGGTGTGAATCTCCGGCTCGTCGTACGTGTCCTGGGCAAACTCTCGAAGTTCGCTGAGTTGACGGTGTGGGTCTTGGTCTGTTGTCGAGACACGGGCGTAGATCCCAATCACAGGCATACTTTCTGCGGTGTCAATCCAGTGTATAAGTTATTCACCGGTGAATATACCCTAAAAGACTGCACCAGACACCCTACGGAGCTACTGGGGTATCACTGTCGGTGTCGAGCCCTTGAACCGGAACAGCGCCGGAGAACTCGAGCTCGTCGTACCAGACCGTCGGGCGCTTGGCTCGGCTTTCGTCTTCCAGTTCGATGAGGCCATAGTCGGCGAGTTCGTGTACGTTCTCAGTGACTTCCGGTGGATGACGATCGACGAGACGAGCGAGCTCTCGGATACTCGAAGGGTTGTGTTGGACGATGGCTTCGAGCAGTTCGAGATTTGTCGGCCCGAAGATGCGGCCGAAGGTTGTGAGACTCTCGATGCTCAGTCGGGATGGATTGGGATATACGCCGTCACCAGCGTCGATAGCCCCGAGCGTGTCTTCGAGGCTATTGCGTTCTGGACGAGTTCCAATCGTGATGCGAAGTGTTCGAGTCAGGAGTGGAAAGACCCCAGTGAATGTCAGGGCGCAGCAGCACCAATATTATCACTTGATCCAGCGAACGGGATATCGATTTCAAGCCCATCGTAGGTCAATAGCGGTTTCTTTGCCTGCCCGGAACCACCTCCCTCGAATTCGATAACACCGATCGACTCGAGTTCAGTGAGATTCCGATGAACTTGTTTGTAGTCCCGGTCGACGAGTTCAGCGGCCTCGCGAATACTTTCAGGACCGTGATCCGAGATCGACTCTAACAGTTCCAGATTCTTTGGGCTGAGGAGCCGACTGAGTTCGGTGTACGAGTCGAAGTTCAATACCGGTTGGACGTCTTCAAGATCCTGACCCTCCTGTGCAGCTTTGATACGACTGCGGGTACGCTGATCGAGACGGTCGCGTTCACCGACTGTGACTTTGAGCGTTGGCATGTTGTGTTCCTCCTGGAGGCGTCCTACCGATTACCAATTCCATGAGACCGGTGACAGTTCTTCGGCTTCTTGTTTGAACCGGTCGTACAGCGTGAGCATCCCAGGGAACTCGATATATTCGACATCGGTCTGGGTGTGGCGCTCGTGTCCTTTCTGTCGTTCGTGAGCGTTGTCGTATCGGAGGATAGTATCGCCCCCAACTTCACCGAGATGCAGGCTGTAGTCCCAGCCACACGGGTACTTTTCATGGTCCGTTTGTCGGATGGTCACTGCAACAACGCAGCCGTCTTTCACATCCCGCCAGTCTTCGATTGTCGTGTAGGACGCCATCCGCTAGCCTATGTTATCATCTCCATAGACATAAGCCTATGGAGGAAGACCCATAGGCGAGTGAGGGGGGATCTACTCCGGACTTTCTGCGGCGACAGCTCAATTGATAAACTGTCCGGGTTTTGAACGGCCCGTGAGAAGGACTACCTATCTACGGAAAACGATACCCTTGATAGAATTGGGACACATCTGCTATCCTGATATCACGGATACATCAGGTACCCACTATTCGTTATAGCTCTGGAAAATTGCCCTATCTAATTCGAGGAATGTAGCTAAAACACGCTTAGACCGCTCACTGAGAGCGATAACAACAAAATAGTCACTATGTAAACGCTTACGTAGCCAGCTATAAGAATATGGCACAATGGGCGTCTTTGAGGTCGAACAAAGTTCATTCGACGACCTCGCAAGTTTCAACCACCACCTCGCAAGCAGCGCACGTGAGAACATTTCCAGCGACCTCTATATTGTAGCCGGACTCTCACAGTTCTCCAAACAGGAATTCTTCGAGATACTCACCCAACGAGGGTACACAATCGAAGACCTCGGTGCAATTCAGAAGATCAGTCGCACATATACGACCAGTGGCGACGCCCCGGACGACGCAATCCTGGAAGAAGAGCAAGAAGAAGCCGAAGAGGAAGACAATGGCAGCGAACGAATGGCCGAATTCTACCTCTACTACGACGAAGAGAGCGGTGTAACCCTATTCTACACTGACCAGCGAAAGACCAAGGAGATCAAATACACCGTGGCCAAGCTTCTAGATGGGGAGCGAGGTCTCCATTACCTGTACATAGGCCCTAGCCTGTTCAGGGACATAAGACGAGAAATCATCAGGAACGAGGAAATCGCTGAAATCACAAAGTTCGTCGCTGACCGCTTAGAGGACAGTGACTACCCCTGCCGGATTCGGCCTGAAGTTGAGCGCACAATCCAGTACTACGGCGATGATGGCATCGAAGCACTCGAAGAGATGGAGGAGAACTACGGTGTCCGGCCCCGCAACATCACCTTCAACGTCCCAAACCAAGCTAAATTCCGCATCACACGCAAAGGTGTGTTCTCCCTCGGGCGTGGTGACCTGACCACACTCTTCGAATACGTCGAACTCTGCATCGAGAAAGCCCTCGAGATCAAGGAAGCATACGGCGAGTCAGAGTTCAAGATGCTCGCCACCACCGAGACGCTCAGCGTTCCGACTTCCGAGCCTGCATCGATTGAACTGAGTGGCCAGCTCGAATACAGCGAGGTTGAAAAGGTCAAATCGCGGATGAACGAGGAAGGCTACCTTCTGGTTGATTCCTTCCAACAGGAAGGGTCGCTATACTTCTCGTCGAAGGTGATGGACACCAAGAAAAAGAACAAGTTCCGTATCAAGGCCAGTGAGGACGAGATTCGGGTGTTCCCACAGGAGACAGATGATAATCTTGGTTCCTTCCTTCGATTCCACGAATTCGTTCAGAGCAACATTGACCCAGATGCAAGTGTGGTAGTTGAGACGTAAACATGTGCGACGAGGTCGCGCCTAGTGACGATGCCGCTGACATCTATTCGTATATTGAGGATCATCATCCTCGATGGCGCGACCGCAAGGAAGAAATCAAGCAAGAGAGTCTCGGTCAGACCGAAGATACCGAGAATATCATCAAAAAGCGAGTTGAGAAGGCAATCAAGACAGAGCAGAACCACGATGACCTTCTCGACTCAACCATCACGGCCTTCGGCCCCACATCGACCATCTTCGATGAGACAGGGTGGAAGCTGCTCGGAACTGAACCACTGTACGAGATTGACCCCGCGCTTCGGAACTCCGACGCTATTGTAGGGCATGATGACCGGGACACGATCGTTACTATCGAATGCAAATCAGGCTTATCCTCCCCGAGAAACGCACTTGAACAGATTCGGGATGCCGGCGACATCATCCTAAATCACGCAGACCATCTAGAGAACAAGACCGGCGTCTCCTTCGAGAACGTTGAGCGTGTGTTGTGTGTTCCTGGTCAGAAAGCATGGCGTGCAATCGAAGCAATAGAGGCCGAAGAAAGTGAGGAAAGCCCGGATGAACCCATCTATCTGTGGAAGCTGAACCGCTTCCAAGACGAAACTCTCCAGCTCCACCAGCAGTTCGAAACTCGTTCCGAATCCGAATCAGTGCATGAGAGCCGTCTGGCGGAGATGCTTACCGGTGATGGAATCCGGATTGCAGACTGTCCATTGCTCACGCCATCGTTCTTCCCGGACTCACACCCGTTCACGGTCATGGAGCATACTTTCTCAGAGATTCTCTGGAATCGAACTGGTGAGGACAATGGGTCGATTCGAAACTTCACGCGCGCTGAAATTCACAACTTTATCAACGACCAACAGAACGTTCCGCACTACGACACTGAGGTTGTAGCCGATATGCTAACCGAGGAATTGCTATCAAAGTTGTTGGACTTCGGTTTGATTGAGGAGGATAACCCATCAGAGGAAGGAATGGGATCCAGTGTCGAACTCTACGGATACGATGAGGACAGCGTCTCGGGACAGAGTATGGACACGATTCTGGCCACCCTGAAGGAAGAATACCAGAGTGAGTTGATTGAGCGGAAGGCAGAGCGAGAAGCAATCAAGCAGACTGTAGAGGAGTTCCTTGACGACCAGAGTTCGTTCGACGATTACTAACGAAGACGTTCAGGGGAGGCGAAGTTTTCAACACACTTGGCAACCAGTGGTAACTATCTGATGTTATCACTGGATCCACTCGTCGACAATACTGACGGCACACTCGAAGATGCATACCGAAAAGTCAGCCCCGAGTGTGAGGAGATACGCATCGCGACGGGCTACTTCTATCTCTCCGGGTTCAATCTCATCAAGGAAGATTTAGCGAACCTACGTGACCCGGATGAGATGGCGTACGCTCCGCTACGGATTCTAATGGGTCGAAAAACAAATCGGGCTACAGCAGAGGAGATCTCTGAAGGACAGACTCTCCGAGAACAGTTTACGGATGAATTGGAGAGTGACATCGAGAGCCTGAACAACGCCCAGCTGGAACGGCTCGACCGGTTGCGCGACTTCATTGCAAATGATTTAGTCGATATACGGGTCCGGAATCCCGAACAGGGCTATTTCCACGCCAAGGGGGTGTCTTTCCGTGGTGCCGTTGACGACCCCGATATTCGAGAGGGCGAAACGGACCGCCGGGCAGCTGTAACCATCGTCGGTTCGTCAAACTTCTCTCAGAGTGGCCAGCGAAATAACGTCGAGCTCAATCTCACAAGTCAGGAACGCGGCGATGCCAGGGCCTTCGAAAAGTGGTACGACAACCAGTGGGCGAATGCAGAAGAATTCTCGGAGGAGATCGTACAAATCATCGAGAATAGCAGCCGGTACAAGCAGTGGAAACAGAAGCAATCGGACGACAGCGACGACGAAGAACTCGGAACATATCTCGAGCCCTTCGAGATGTACAAGCTGCTCGCCTATGACGAACTCAGCGGGAACGTAGGTACACGTGACAGCCCGCTCTACTACTTCCAGACGCTCGGGTATGAGAGTGCCAAGGAGAAACTATCGCGGTACGATGGTTGTATCATTTCCGACTCAGTCGGTCTGGGGAAGTCGTTCATCGGGAGTGAGTTGCTCTACGACTACCGACAACGGGGCGACCGATGTCTCCTAGTCGTTCCGGCAAACCTGACCGAGCAGTGGGCCGATCTCTTGGAGAGCGCCACTGACGAAGACGGGGACCCGTTCTTCGGGCTCGAAGTCGATGAGACCCACCTCCGGGTAATGAGCATCAGTAAGTTCCAGAACCTCTCATACGAGGACGTTCAAGAACTCGACGACGCCTTCGACGTGGTGCTGATCGACGAGGCCCATCGATTCCGTAATTCGGGGAAGTGGAATCCGAACCCTGGGCACGACGACGCGTACCAGGGGACGCGTCGGCATGCTAATCTCCGCTTGCTCAGGGAGCAGACAATGATAATGCTGACCGCGACGCCGATTAACAACTCAGCAACGGACCTGAAGAACCTCATCAGTCTCTTTACCAGCCCAGAGGAGCTGATGAACAAGGCGTCACTCGACTTCGATGCCTTCGACCAGTATATCGAGAAATCGGAGCAGCGCAAGCGCATTGCGGCTGGGAAAGAGGAGGTGACTGAGGACGAAGAACAGGAACTGACCGAGCAGCTCCAGCGACACTCGACGGAGATTTCCGAGATTCTGAACGAGGTGATGGTCCTCCGGACTCGGAAGCACGTCAAGGAGACAATCAAGGAGGACGAGGAGTTCAAGATGGACTTCTCGCCACCGACACTCCACAAGGAGCAGTACAGTCTCCCGCCAGCGTACCAACCCATCTATCGGATGCTCCCGGACGTGATGGATGCACTCCACCTCCCCCATATCACGATTCGCAATCCGCAGGCGGGTGGCACGCTGAAAGCGCTCTACAAACTCAATCTACTGAAGCGGCTGGAGTCGTCAACGTATGCCTTCGTCCAGTCGATTCAAACACTCCACGAGAGCGAGCGGTCGTTGCTCGGATTTCTGGAAGGCCTACCTGATGACGAAGATATCGAGGTACTTCGAGCCGTCCAGGATGACGAAGCCGCCACCACTATCGACGACTTTGTCGAGGGGGAGGATGCCGCCGAAGACCTGGAGCAAAATCTGGAAGAGTTCGGCTTCGATACGGGAGCTCTCCGATCTGACAGCGGTGACGACGACAGTGACCTCGAGCTGGCCGATGCGACGGTTGGTGAAGTAAAGCGGTACATCAGAGAGGACCTCACACTCATCGCATACTTTCTCTCGCGATTCATCGGACGCGTCGCCGAGGACGCTGGCGGCGTCGCGGATGCCGAGGTTGAGCTGGAGCGGTGGCTCGCAGACAATGGGGCAGCAGTCTTGCCTGAAGTCCCCGAGGAGGACCACAATCCAGTGCTCTATCGGAGTGAACTCGTTGACGCCGACACCCAAACGATGGACTTCTACGAGGCAGTCTTCGCACTCCGAGAGTTCCGGGACCCGAAGATTGACCGACTGGCGACGGTGCTCAACGGGTACGAACAGAAGGTTCTCATCTTCACCCAGTACCGAGCGACGGCAGACTACGTCCATCGGACGCTCATCGAGGACCCAGAGTCCCCGCTCACGTCGGCTAACAGCGCTGTGGTGAAAGGCGGCGACGAAAACAAGCAGGACATCATCCGGCGCTTCGCACCCGACGCAGCGGGCTATCAACAGACGCTCGCGGAGAGTGACGAAACAGAACTCCAGTACGTTGTCGCCACCGACACACTGAGCGAGGGGGTCAACCTTCAGGACATCAGTGTCGTTGTCAACTACGACCTGCCGTGGAATCCCATGCGAATCGTCCAGCGGGTCGGGCGAATCGACCGCATCGGGTCGACGGCGGAAAAGTACGTTCACAACTTCTACCCCGACGGCGACATCGAGGCGGCGATCAAACTCTTGGAGCGTCTGCAGGCGAAGATCGACGACATCGCGCTCATCGTCGGCAAAGAGAACAATATTCTCGACCCCAACGAGGACGCCGTACTGGAGCGGGCAGGCGTCGAGACGCAGAAAACTATCGGCGAACTCGAAGTTGAGGAGATTGAGGAGTCGCTACGGCAGTCTCGCGAGGTCGACGACTACAACGAACTGGACGACACCTCGAAGAACCCCCTGCTCCGAAACGCGGGGAGCGACGAGAGTGCTGCCTTCGAGCGGTATCTGCTGAAGCAGGAGCTGAACGACGACTTCGAACTCGACACTGATGATTTCGAGTTCGCCGAGGAGTATCTCGATGAGGCACCAGGAGAGCGTGAAATGCTATACACCAACGCTATCGGCCACGAGTCCGGCCCACAACCAGGTGTGTTCGGACTCGCCCATCTCTGGTTCGAGGACGAAGACAGCGGTGAAGCCGAGCCCGCTCCGCTCGGTCGTGTCCGGCGGGCATTCTACTACAAACCGTTCGCTGGTGAAGTGAAAGAGCGCCCAGTTCGACATCTCGGAATCGAGCCGGGCACCAGCGGCGAACCTGTCGATGGGAACACCGACTCCATATTATCGAACCGTGAGGACATCGAAGAGCACCTGGACAACCGGCTGGAATCAATCCGTGAAGGACAAGTCGGTGCTGCGTTCAAGCAGGGTGAAAAGTTCTCGAAGGAGCAGGAAACGATTCTGGACTTCTTGAGTGGTTATATTCTCCTGAATCACGACGACGAGACTGCTCCGGTAGACGACCACGACACGCTGGGAGAGTGGGCTGCCGATTTACAGAAGCAGCTAAACGAGGTCAAACTCAAAAACACAGACGAGGATCGTATTCTACGGGAGACATTCCGAAATCATCCTGAGTACGAATCTCTCCCTGAGTGGCCGCCTTCGGAGTTTCTTGCTGAGGTGGATGCGTTCCTTGAAGAGAACATCAAGACATCGTCCGAGTATCAGGACACGCTCGTGGGAGAGAGTGCCGTTCAGGCCCGGCTACTCTGCTGGGGGATCATCGGAAAATAGGTGACTTCTGTTACCAATCGATGTCGCCAACCTCTGTTCGACGCAACTCAGAGAGGCTCATTCCGTGCTCTGAGTGTTTCCAGTAGGGATAGCCGTTGACGTTGAATTCTCGCCCAGTCGCTCGCTCTAAGACGGCCTGTGCAAGTGCTGTGAACGAATATTCGGTCCCGTTTTCCAGCCACTCCACGTTGTTGCTCCGGCCAGTCTTGCCCGTGATACGACCGCGCCAGAAGTCAGTGTCCGCATCGTACTCTATCTCGCTGTCGTTGGGAACTTTCCCCGGGTCAAACATGACGATATCCCCTTCCTCGACTAAGCCCGCCTCGAGGAGGACTGTAATCGCCCGCTCTGCACGGCTGGTACTCCTACTCTGTTTCCGCTCTTTCTGCCGACGCTTCGCCATGTACTCCTCTGCCTCTGGAACCGGGAGCACCCGTCGGGAACTAATAAAGACCTGATCGTTACGCTGGTGAGCCTCCAGTTCTACACAGGTGATGTCCATCCCGAACTCGCGTTCAAGCCAGACCACAGGTGTCGTGATTTCCGGACCGAAGCTGCCTGCTGCTAGTACGATTCGCGGTCTGTCGTCGAGTGCGAAGTCAGCATACCCGTCCTCAGCGGTCCCGACATCTTCACCGAGGAACGTCCTGAAGGCTTCCCCGACGTCATCTGGCGTCAGCTGGTCCTCTTCGTCCCGGCGATCATTCCAGAAGCCGCGATAATCCTGCTGGAGCTCTTCTGCGCTAATCGTCGAGCAGTAGCTCGCGTACTTGATCGCTTGGAGGTCGGTCGTCGCATCTGCACGGTCTCGCTTCAATTCGACTACGACCAGTTTGCCGTCGGGGTCAAGTGCCAGTACATCGGGTCGTTCGGCAGTCCGGTCGAACTTGGCATACTGTGACGCAACGACCAGTAAATCCTCACCTAGAATTTCAGGCGTCTCGATAACCCACTCTTCGATATTGGCCTCCGTGACGTCTATTGATTCGAAGCTCGCTGGTTCCAAGGCATCGAGGCCCTGTCCGTTGACGTGATAGACCATTATTCGAAGGGCCCCTCTTCTGCGAGCAGGTCGAACTTCTCGAAGACCATATCGAAGTACTCCTCGTCCATCAGACGTGGATTCTCGACTCTGTGGAAGTCATCCAGTATAAATTCGACCTCACGACGTTCTAACCCATACGCATGGAAGGCTGCTGCGTCAATTTCAGCCCGAAGGCGCTGACGCTCGTCTCCTGTCGTTGCAGCGTCAATACCTCCAAGACGCTCACGCATATCTGCGAATTCCTCTCCATAGCAATTCAACCGAGCAGCTCTATCAGAGATGTAGTGGAACCAGTCATCTCCGTCTGTGAGACGTGGTAGTTGGGACTCATTGAATTTGTACTGGACGATATGACTGTCTACCTTAGTCCGCATTAGGTAATCGAACGGAACACTGTTGAGAAGTCCAGCCACCACGAAGAGTTCTTTATCGGTGAACGCCCGATTGTAGGCGCTATGCATAGGATAGTTTCCGAGGTCTTCTTCGCTGGGGTCGATAACGTACGGGCGGATTGTACAGATAGTGTGGACAGTTACGACATCTTTCGGTAGTACTGTCGCGATCAGGCTTCGTTCGTCATCCGCTCTCGCGATATTTCGAATCCCGATACGGTATTCAGTACAATCCAAAAGGACATCCTCTTTCGACAACTCTGGCCGGCCGTGCTGCTCCAACAGATCGTTGACGAATCCCTTCTGTGAGCCCGTGCCATCGAACTTCTGATAGATGGACTTCTTCAGGCTCGTGTTTACATCTCGTGACCTGAAATTCTTCATTCGAACTCTATGTTTGGCACTTAGCTCGGGGTCATCCTCATTAACGCCCCACAGAGAGATTGGAGTGAGATTCTCTTCGATTTCGTTGTCGTATGCGAACTGGTGGATGTTCTTCCCCTCGTAGATTGGGTAGTCTCCCTCCTCTTCTGACTCAATAAGGCGGTCAGAGTCCGTCGCTCGATCCAATTCCTTCATATAGAGGATAGCGAACCATGTATCGTCAACCTCCTGACCGATAGGAGGATACTGAATCATTTTCCGCAGTGCGTCTATTAAGCTCTGAGACCGGAAATAGGGGAAAATTCCAGCTTCGGGCGAATAGTGTTTGAGAACCTCTACTGGGACATCTATCGAACGCTCTTCGAAATGCTCCAGTATCGAAACGTCTCCATTGCTAAATCCACCCTTCACAGCCCCTGTACTACCGCTGTTCTTAAACGTACAAACAGAGAACCGATACCGGTCATCCAGCTCATCGAATATCTGCTTATTCTGGAACTGGACAAAATGTTCGAGTGTGGTGTGGTCTATGAGATATTGGCGTAAGTCCTTGCCAGTAGCTCCGAGGAAGAAGCTCCCCGGCATAATTTGGGTCACGTACGTGTCTTCACTCGCTAACTGAGTCGTTCGCTCGAAGAAAAACAGCGAGAGTTCATTTTCCGTGGCGACCGTTTTCCCTCCAACAGTCGGACTCTGAAGTTCGTACTGGGTAGTGGTATTGTAGTACTCTGCTTTGAGTTCCATCTCACGCTGGAAGTCTTCCCACGCTTCACGCACCTCCGGATCTTCCAGCAGCTTTTCTTGCATCTCGTCTTTTTCGCTTGGGGGGCGGGTGCGAAATCGCTCGTCGTACTTCGGGAAGAAATGGTCTCGATCTACCGTTAGGACGTCCCACGGTGGGTTTCCGATAATGACGTCGAAGCCTCCATCCCGGTATACTGGTGCGAATTCCAGGACCCAGTGGAAAGGATGGAATTCTTCGAGTACATCCGCATCAACATCATCAATACCAGCTTCCTTGAACTGGCTGAGAACCTTCTCATCCAACTCTTCACTGTGTGAGGCTATACGAGATTCAGCTAATCGCCGGGCATTGGTCGCCTCTTTCGCACTCGTAGCTTCCCGGTGTCGGTCGATCGCCTCTATAACGTCCTCATAGAGTTCTCTGACACTCGATTCTGTCCCGGCACCCCAGTTATTCAGCGAACCGTCACCCGCCTCCGTCGCAACTTCCATTGTCTCAGTAAACCCAATGAGTGAGTTCCCCTGTCGAATGTTGAAGTCAATGTTGGGGAGGGGCTCTACTTCGCTTGGTTCATCCTCGATATCCGCAACCATTGAGAGCCACAAGCGAAGCTTGCAGATTTCTACGGCACCATCGTCGATATCGACACCATAGAGATTGTTCAGGATGATTGAGCGCTTAGCGTACAACGATGCGTTACCCCGTCCGCCTTCGATGTGCTCCAGTTCCTCACGCGTCCGGTTCTCCAGTTCCCATCCTCTCCCCTCAGACTCCAACTGCTGAAAGAGGTTGATACACTGCATATAGATATCCAATAGGACCTCCTGAGATGCGAGCAAAAATGCACCACTACCGACCGCAGGGTCGAGCACTCGCATCTCAGTCAGCACGTCGTGATATAGAGTCTCGACGTGCTGAGTCTCGATATTCTGGCTAGGTGCTTGGGCTGTTACAGCCCCGCCATCAGCAAGCGCAGTAATATCTGCTTCTGCCTCCACCGAAGGGAAACCGAATACGTCATCGATTGTATCGTATTCCGCGTCAACGGCGTCGTTGAGTTGGTCAAGGAGATAGGGATGTATCGAATGTCGAGCCATGAACCCGGTGATCTCCTCGGGGGTATAGTACGCCCCCATCTCTTTCTGGTTGACCGTCTGCTCGAAGATGTGTCCGAGAATCGCTGGCGAGAGATTCTTCGGGTCGACGACATCGAGGCGCTCGTCGACGTTCCAGTTCCAGTCCGAGAGGAAATCCAAGATATCCCCGAAGTATTCGTTCGTCTGCTCTGACGAGTCGCCCAATCGCGCGTCTTCGAATTCCTCTTCGACCGGATTCTTCGAGAACAATCCGCCGTTCAAGTACGGCAAGCTCCCGAAGTCGGGGTCCTGCTTCCCCTCCGCAAGCATTTCGAAGAACAGTGGGTGATAGAACTCGTCGTAGACGTCGCCGCCCTCGTCAACGATCGCTTCGTGCTTCTCGTGTAGATACTCGATATTGCGGTCGAGAAGCCGCTTCTCCTGAATGAAGTAGAGGAAAATCATCCGGTCGAGGAGGACCTGGACGTACCGCTGTTTTGCGTCTCCACGATTGTCGGGGATATTGGCGACTTCCTGGACCAGATTTGTCCGAAGCTCCTCGAACTGCTGGTAGAACTCCTTGACCACCTGCTTGGTGTCGTAGAGTGTGTCCTGAATGGCGTCAGCAGAGCCGTACTCGATGCTATTGAGCTTCTGGAGAACGGTATTCTTCTCGCCGCTCTCGCTCGTCATCTGCTCTTTGGTGAACGAGAGCTTCTGGTGCTTGATGCGGCCATGCTGCTGGCCTTCCCAGCTCCGGATACGAGTCAGGAAGGTGAAATCCTCGTAGTCGTTCGTCGCGACGAGGTTCGTCCGTCGGTTTCGATTGTCCGGCTTGAAATCCGTCGCCGATTCGCCCGGCCCCGCTTCGACAACGACGATGAATTCGGTGTCGGTGAGCTGAAGGACCAATTCGTTCTCCTCGCCGAGATTTTCCCGTGGCTTCAGTCCACGCTTCTTGAAGGAATCAGCGATAGCATCGAGAGAATTCCAGCCCGCGATATCTTCCTTGGAAATCTGCTGGAGAGCCATGGCTTTACGTAATTAGCACGTAACATAAAACCAACCGCTGTATGCTCTTTCTTGACTAGGCTATGGTGTGAAGACGATTGTTCTAAGTAAATAACACAACAGCACTGGTAGATTTATTCCAGTTTGTTGAAATTGTTGACACTGTGGTCAGAAATTCGGGCATCTCTGAGGAGAAGCGTTTGTGATGGAAATAGGTCTGAGGGCAGTGTGGTTCAAGTCGAGGAAGTCCAAAATCGAATGGGAGGATAGAGGGTTAAAACGGTGGGTCGCCAGTACATCAACTTCACTGAGAATCTGGAAGACCTGTACCGAGGATAGACCTCTTCCTCAATCAGGGTTACAGCATTGGTTCGTAATCGGGGAACACCTGCTCTGCTTTCTGATTGACGGCTTGCGGTGGTTTCACCGGTTTGTTGTCGCTGGATACGTAGTACCGCTCTTGGTCGAGCTTCTGGATGTGATAGTCTTCGCCGTCCGCTGTTTCGACCATGACACGCACTTCTTGTTCTTCGACGGTGTCCGAGGTTCCTGGGTTGAGGTGATGGTCGAAGTCTGCCCTGTCAAAGTACGGTTTCATCGTTGCCTGGACGTCGTCCGGGAAGACGTGTGCTCCGCTTACCAGTGTGTATCGTCTGCCCACGGCGTTCCGGTCGGGGAGTTCCTGGATGATGGTTGGGCTGTCGTAGTCGTCCTTGGTTTTCAGCAGCTCGTATCCAACGTTGTCGTCGTCCTCGAGTTCTGAAGGAGCGGTCTTGACGAATACTGATTTGATGGTTGCACCAGCCATGATTACTACTTGTACGTGATTTTCTGGTAAGTAGACATCAAGCTTTGCACGTCGAGTAATCCTCAATCCGGGTTTATGCTGGCTATGACGCCGGGGTATAAGTTAGGAGGGGATACATTCCTGGGTATGCCCAGCGATGCCGACAGCTTTGAGGTGAATCTGGATAGCTTCAAGGAGTTCGTTGATGACGATGGCCGACACTTCTACGTAATTCAGTTCGAGGATGGTAGTGGACGTATCTTCCGGAAGCAACCGAGTGAGGATGGGAATTCGATAGCTGAGTTTGAAATCCGAAATCGTTATGCGAAGGAAGGGATGGCGAAGATCGCGGCGGCAACTGATTTTGATGTCAATGAGGATGCGAACACGCAGCAAAACCTTCGGAACTTGATGGACGGAAAGTAGAGGGATGATGGATTTGACTTCGGCTCCGGTTCTCGGTTTTCTGGGCGGGATATTCGGAGGTACTGTTGCTCAGGGATGGGCGTTTCTCCGTCGTAGGAAGCGTGACTTGGACCGGCTTCGATCTGTATTGAAGGAGACACGGGAGCTCTCAGAAGCTGATTTGAAATCGGCGGACAGCGCTCACTCAGAACTAACCGATGAGGATATCCTGTTGCTGCAGGATGAGTTGAAGCAGGTCCGTCTTCAGGCATCGTATCTTCTTGGAGAGCGTCAGAGGGAGAGAATCAACAAGGTGGAGAAGCAGTTCTCGATGATCTCGCATTCTGCAGGGAACATCAATACGAGTCTAGATAATGGCCAGCTGGCAGAGCGGTTTACGGAGACCTCAAATGAGGCGTTGGATTCGCTGAAGTGGGGAGCGGTCAGGATTCTGTAAAAACAGTCCTTCGCAACCCTTCACTATGACAATTCGACAACAGCGGCCATCTGTCCGAAGTGTCCGATAAATGCCGAGGCATGACGGTCCTGTCGTCGACACAGTCGAGAACATCGATAGCCATCTCACAGCCTATAAGCTCGACGAGAGCGATGCCTAAGTAGATTTTGACGCCGTCGACGAGGAAACAACAGGGTTTACCCACTTCCAGTGGCGGGTCAGCTACGAACTGGACAGCGATTCTCTGAAGGAACCAGTAGGTGACGATCGGGAAGCGGAAACTGAGACCCCGGGATACAAGAACATCAAGATCATAGGCTACATTTCAAATTAGCAGAGAGCGTCAGAGTTCTCTGTACTTGACCAAGTACTAGTTGAAAATTAGACAGTTGAATCTGAAACATCAGTTAGTACCTTCCAATGTCGATTCTCTGTATCAGCGATATTCTGTGGGAGACCCCTGACACGGATACTTTAGAAACGTTGGAAACCGAGATTTCTGATGAGGAACCCTCACTGGTTCTCTTTGCAGGAGATATAATCAACGACGGCATGAACAGCGAGGAGCATACCTCCGAGTTCATCGAGCTACTGGAGTACTTAGAGGAACTGGAGATCACATCTTTCACGATAGAGGGGAACCACGATGAGTACTCGAATTATGAAGCGGTAGTCGAACAAACCGAGGAATTGGAGTACGCAAGAGAAATATCCGGGGAAACCGCTGAATTTGACGGTCTACAGGTACTGGGGATTCCGTATTCCCATACACATTATCTCCGGGAGGCCCGGCAGTTGGGTAACGAGTTTTCAGGAAGCTACGATATCGTATTGGCGCACGCGGAGACATCCCGGAGGATCTGGCTTCTGAACCTTGATACCCAGTTTATCGTCACGGGGCATGTCTCTGAGCAGCTCTGTGAAATCCAGGATCATATTTTCGTGTCGATGGGATCATTCCCCCGCGATAGATTGGTCTTCAGATCTGGTTTGAACGAAGTATTGTACCGGCGTCATTCAGACTCATTCTTTGCCAGTCAAGATGTGTACGAGGCTGAAGTCAGGGTAGAGGATGGTGAATTGGTCTGGGTGCGTGACGAGCATGAGGAGGATAGAGTAGGTTTGAAAAAGCTGAGCGACTCCGATTACCCTGAACGGTTTGAGAAATTGATCGCGGCCAAGGAGAGGGTCCAAGAAGTGAATGAAGAGGAAGAAAGGAAGATTATCGAATCGTTGCTGGACAGCGGGATCCCGAAAACTCATATCCGAGAGTACATCAACCGCTACGATTTCCTGTAGGTGGAGTTCCTTAGATCAGGCCTGGAACTGGATGTAGTATTACCAGGGTCAGTGATGCAGCGGTCAACTTCAGGCACTGATCTAGCTTCTTCAGCTTCTCATCGTTCCTGGTCCGGTTCCCTTTGAAGAACATCTCTGGGTCATCAGTTTCCTCGTTGCCTGTAATCACCGTTAGGTAGGATATGACGAGTTCACGTCGAACCGGTTCCGGCGGATCATCGATGTACTGCAGATAGTCTTCTTCATCCAGTCCAGGTCTGTGGTAGTCCCGGACCCAGAGAGCGGAGATCCCGTTGAACACTGAGATCAGTGCGACCGCCATCGCTGCGTAGTGCATAATGTTGAGGCTGGAGAAGATGCTGACTACGGAGACTATGATTGCATCGACGGTCAGTACGGTACCGATCTTGGATTCGACTGAGGTTCGCCGGTCTGATTCTTCCTGGTATCGGAGCCGGATTTCTTCGAGGGCCAGCTGAGAAAGATCTACATCACTATCACTGCTGCCGTCTTCTTCGTCGTCGCTGCCCTCGTTGTCGGTCATTCAAAATTCTCTGCCGCACTCGTCGCAGACGCGGTCTCCCTTGTTCTTCTTGAGGGGACTGAAACTTGACTCGTCCTTGCACTTTGGGCATACAGGCATGGCTGTGTTGTTAGTAGGTTTCTCCGCATTCGTCGCAGGTGTGTTTGTCTTTCTCTTCTCCGTCTCCGAGCTCGGCGCTGTGGGTCAGTGCTCCGTCCTTGCAGTCAGGGCACAGTGGCATGGGTTCAGAACGTTTCCCCGCATTCATCGCACTCTTGTTCGGCGTTCTGGATCAGACCTTTCAATGCGTCGTCTCGACAGTCAGGGCAGAGAGGCATCGTTTGTGCCAGGTAGTAACCATTTACATTTTATAAGCGTTTGGCGGAGACTGGTAGTTACAAAAACTCTGCTATTGCATCTCTTCTGCAAGTTTCTCTCATAATCTAGGTGTACTCCAGTTTTGGTTTAACAGTATCAGTGGCTCTGTTGAAATCCTCAGAGTGTTACAGGTTCGCCCGGTAGTTTGACAGAATGCAGGCCCTCCCGAAGTCGCGGTTACTCTGGTTTGTTGAGCAGGCGTATCACTTGGCTCGGCGAGCTGTCGCTCGGTACTCCTCGAAGTTCTCGAAACGCCGGTACACACTCCACCAACACATCGTTCTGCTGTGTCTCAAGGTTCGGAAGAATACGACGTACCGAACGCTTCTCGACGAACTCATCGAGATGCCCCGGATTCGGAGCGCCATCGACCTTGAGGAACTTCCGTCTCCCTCGACGCTGTGTAAGGCGTTCAATCGGCTTGATATGGCGGTTTGGCGTGTCCTACTCAACCTTTCTGTCACACTCCTCCCGACCAACGGTGTCGTTGGTATCGACGCCTCCGGCTTCGACCGGAGTCACGCCTCAAAGCACTACACGAAGCGAACGAAGTTGACGATTCAGCAGTTGAAAGTCACGCTTCTCGTAGACACGAAAGTGAACGCAATCATCGACTTACACGTGACGACCACGCGAAAACACGATTCGCAGATTGCGCCGTCGCTCATCAAGCGAAACACCGGAGAAGTAGCGGTTCTTCTTGGCGATAAGGGATACGACGACCAGAAGATTCGGGCGTTAGCCCGTGAAACTGGTGTTCGTCCGGTCATCAAGCATCGAGAATTTTCGTCGCTTCACAAGGCGTGGAACGCTCGACTGGACGCCGATCTCTACGGTCAGCGCAGTCAGAACGAGACCGTAAATTCTCGCCTCAAACGCAAGTACGGGGCATTCGTCCGCTCACGGCGCTGGTGGAAGCAGTTCCGTGAACTCGTTGTCGGCTGTCTCACTCACAACATCGACAAGGCACTCTGAACGTTAGATACAGATAGCTGATTTATCGGTTACTTTTCGGCATACAGGAGAGTTCGTCGGCAATTGGGACAAACGTATGGAACTGGCGTGAGTATTTCGTCCGCTCGCATACTGCTAAGAAATCCGTCGTCTGACGCTTCTGAAACGATAGAGAGCGTTCCCATGACGTCTGTCCCCTGTAATTCCATCTGCTCTAATGATTCCTCACAGTCCGGACAGACCTTCTCAGAGGGCATGTGTATAGTACGTCCACTGCTCTCAAAAACTATTTTCGTTCGTGCTCTCAGTCGGGGTTGGCTCCATGTGTTCTCACGCCGGTCAATATACACACCTACCTAACGGCTATTCCAGCGAGACAAATGTTGGAACGATAGGACTTCAACAGAGCCGTATCAGTGTATCTCAGGTGACGGCTCATAGAATACGGATTGGAGTGTTGTAGATTCACTGCTGGAGGAAAGCCGACGCCGTCAGGAAAATCGGCCGAAGCCTTGTACAGTTCCATTTCAGTGGCTTCCTGGTGGAAGTGAATTACAGAACTGAAGAGATTTGTCTTCAGCCCGATAGTGAGGTAACAGGTTCCTCGTAGTCTGTTTCTCCGCATCAGCGACAGTTATCGAGTCTGCAGTCCTCCATTATCAGGGCTTCACAGTTCTGGCACTGATACAAATCTTCTCTCAGTTCTAAATCTGTGTCTGGGATAACCGTAGAAATCGAGTCACATGTCACGAGAAGAATTGCACCGTGTTCTTGCTTCCAGAAACCTCGAGAGTATCCATCAGCCAAGTTGACTCTGACAGCGTTGTTTCCATACTTTGTCTTCAGATCTGTGGAAGAGTTGGTTCGCATGGTCCACCGTAGCCTTGCGTGTTCCGTGATTTCGTATTCGATGCCGTTGTGTTTTACATAGTTGATTGGTTATAGTCCTCAGATTCGTTCTGTAGTATAAGAGACGAGAATGGTTTTTGAAGCCCAGAGACCGTTGATTTACAAATCGATACAGGGGTATTCAACCCAAGATATAACTCTGCGCTACGAGTCCCCATCGTCCTTGCTGATCTTAGATGCAAACATTCCTTCGCCCTTTGCCCGATCCAGATATACTCCTTTCTGTAGCTCCAGCCAGTCCTTGAACGAGCGTTTTGGGTCAGAGATCGGTGGCACACGGTGGCCTGTCCGAGGGTACTCAACAGGGTCAATCTGCCCCGGCAGATAATCGATATGTTTCTGCGGTTCAGAGTGACCGTCCAGAATATTGTCTATAGCCTTCTCCACCACATCCGGTGAAACATCGTATCGGGCAGCGGAACGGAAGTCAGACATCACCCGGTTATCTGCCTCGAACTCTATGTACTCCAAATATAGGATCGTACCCAACCAGTACTGAAGTAATGAGTCAAAATCGGAATCGGCCAATGTTGAAAGACATTTTGTCCATCCACCTCCCGCACTGCTCCAGTCGACAATGTCTTCGCCATGTCGGAGCTCGTATCGAATGAAGGCAGAAGTGACCTCAGTCATCGAAGCATAGCAACTCCACAAGGCCCACTCTACAGGAGAGGTATCATTGTCGTCCCTACGAGTAGTATTGAAGATACGGTTTTCATCGACATCGTCTGAAGCACCGTCCACGACCTCTGCAAACACGTCTGGAATGTATTTCAGTGATAACGAACTGTACGGAAATCTTTGTCTTTCTGTAGGGCCTCGACGTACGACTGACCCAGCAGCCTGCCAACCAAGCACCCGAATACCTGTCCCGGCAGCATCCCAAAGATCTGCATCAGCCGCTTCCTTTAACATTTCACCGGAATCATCTACTGCCTTTTTCCGGATCTTCTCACCGGTGGTATCGAAATCGACCGTGCCAACCAGTTCGGCCAAACCTTGAGAGCTGAATACTGTGACTGATCCGTGTCCTTGATCGACGGCATTGCATCCGATCGAGGAGATTGTGCCGACAGTTTCTGTTCCGAGTTCATACAGATCTTCCTCGACCGTTTTTTCTCCGGCGCTGGGAAGCCTGTTTGTACAAAGCTCCTCAACGGAGTCGCCTACCGGGGTTTCGTCTTCCAGTTGATCTGTAAAAGCGTATTCTAGCAGTTTTTCAACTTGGTTGTCGATTACGTTGAGGCCTCGTGTTGCAGCTGGTACGTCTCTATCAATGATTGCTGCCCGGATGATGGATACAGGTACGAGAAACGGGTCTGTCTCAGATGGATCATTGTCCGCGGCCTCTGCGTCAGCTACAATCTGGGATGGCGTGAGCTCTTGCTTGACCCGTTTGATGATTCCATCGGGCGTGGTCTGCTGCAGTGTTCTATCGACGAAAAAGTACAGCAAAAAGAACGAGGTGGCTGCTAATCCAACAGCGTAAGAAAGTGAGAACCTGAGAAGATAGATTGAGATATGATTGAAAGCGATGAGAACAGCGACATCCACAGCGAGGGAGACTGCGAAGATGCCTACTGTCTTCTTGTATACTCCGTCAGTTCTGAATAAGTCGGCTAACCTGGTGGAGTACCGGGACGTGGAGAGCTGTATTCCCAGGATGATGACGGAGAATACGATTGCGAAGACTGCGGCTTGTATCGATGCCAGTGTGCTTAGTACTTGCTGCCCGTTCCCCGATGGATCCAATGTAGACAGTTCTGCTATTAGTAGAGAGATTCCGGTTACAACAGCGAATATTGTTGTTGTCGGCCAGCGAAGATAGTCATCCATTCGTTAGGGACGATGGCCCCGCCCTGTCTTATCTACTGGGGATGCTAGATAAGGTCTGAAAACTGTCTTTTTACAGGCAAGTTACTTTCCATCGGAGACCGGAGAATACAGTGAATGAGTGAGAATCCTGCTGTCTCTGCGTTGAACAAGGCCTATCAGGAATATACTGAGGGTGATTCTACGCTCACGTATCTGCTGGGTATAATCGTTGCAGCAGTATTTCTCTTAGAAGTCGCCTTTACGGCTATCACATCTCTGGACAGCATCCAGATTCTTGCTACAGGAATATTTGGAGTTCATCCTGTAATTGCATGGCCGTTCTCGCCTGTTTTGCACCGTGGATTCCCGCATTTTGCTGCCAATCTGGTCGGATTGCTAGCGGTAGGGATTCCAATGGAAAAGCACTGGAATCGGAAACGGTACTCTCTGTTTCTGGTGGTGACAGGATACCTGACCATCATGGCTGGTACAGGGTTCATGTGGATTTTCTCCGAATCCCCGTTGGCCTTCTACGGAACAAGCGGGGTCGTTTACGCCTTAGCCGGTTACTCGCTTATCCACTTATTCAGGAGTCATCAACAGTTCAATTGGAGTGAGAAGGTAGCTGCACTCATAGGTTTTCTAGCACTGGTATCGGTGGTAGTTGACCCGTTCACTGGACCGTATTTCGAGCCGTCATGGATTAATGCCGGTCACGCATCTGGATTTGTGATTGGCGCTGTATCTGGATGGTTCGGATGGGGTGGAAAGTGTGCTTAGAAAATCAGTCTATAGATCTTCTTGAAAGTCAGAATATCGAGACTGCAAAGAGGAATAGGATGAAAGAGTGTCAAGATTTGAATCACCTCATGGCCACAGAATTTTTGGTCGTGATTATCCCAGCATGCTCGACCGACCAGACAGACAGTCAATACAGCAGAGAGATTGACCGACTCGGTTCGACAGACCAGATTCAGTCGCTCGATGTGGTTTCTATGTAACCGAGGGACGCTGATACCGAAGATACGCCCCGCTAGTGATACAGATTGTGGCAACGAGCAACAGCCCACCGCTGATAATATCTCTGAGTGTGCCTGTAACTCCGGCATTTTCGACTAAACTGAAAGCTTGCTGGAACACGATTAATTGAAATACCAATAGAAGGCTTCCGCTAGACACTAACAGCCGACTTCTTGAAATGCCGCTCATGTTTTAGCCAGCATCCAGAAGTTGTAAAAGTTTTATCCAGAGTCGCTATTTCGGAAGCTGGGGAAAGAGGTACGCTGTTCTCACCAAGCAGACCCACTTATCACCTGATTCGTCCCAACCGTTCTGAACTCAACTCTGTGAGAACAGCCCTCCGCCACCGACCACGCGGCTTTGATTTCCACTCGTACCTCTCACGCTAAGCAGAGATAGCAGTTCTCTCGAAGAAAACGGTCGTGATTATCGCAATGTGCTGGACCCTGAACTACTGCGTTGTTTGAGGAACCAACACCCCTTTATCGTTGGCCACGAAACCAACATAGTACCGGATGGAACCAACGGCCGACGACCTCGATGGATACGACAACGCCACAGTGTACGAGGATGGGACCGTCATTCGCGTGTCTGTCCGGCGGACGGACGACAATGCCTATCCATCGGGATGGCGGTACACGCTTCACTACGGAGCGCTGACCGCCGGTCCCGAGACACTCGACGACGGAACGATCCGTCGCTACGATAACTCACACGAGGATACGAAAGGCCACGAATTACACGTCGCTCCCGACCCGGAGCCCGAGTTCGTCGAGTTCCCCGGCATCGAGGAACTCTACGAACGGTTCTGGGACGAGATTCCGAAGACACGATTCGGTCCATCCGACGACAACGGTGATACCCATGACTGAACAGAACGTACTCGTGGTCACGGTCGACGACGAGACCAATCCGTACGAAGAAGGCCTCGAAGCGATTCAGACACTCAAAGAGGGAGAATACCTTGACCGGCCGGCTACTGTTCGATTCCCGAACGAGAGCCAGCTGACCGACGTGTTCAACGAGCGGACTTACACGCTCTTGCGCGTGATTAGAGACGAAGAACCCGAGAGCATTCGTGAGACAGCACGACTGGTCGGCCGTGACAAAAAGAACGTCCACGAAGAATTGACCACACTGGAAGCGCTTGGCGTCATCAGCTTCGAGGCAGTCGGACGGGCAAAGAAACCAGTGTTCCCCTACGACGATCTCGTCGTCTCGCCGCTTGCTCACGACCCTAGAGACGGGGCCACTGCTGCTCCCTGATATTTGTGTTCTCCCGGGCATCTCATATACACCCGTTTACCCCATTCGAGCCAACAAATGAGCCGCCGGATAGGAACCAGAGGCTATCCGAAACTGTGTCTTTCCCAGTACTGTGGAACAGAATATGCCAAGAAAAGTCTGGTCGTGATTATCGCCGCGATCTCCACTACCAAAATGGAGTTCATCGTCAAGAACTCCTTATCAGCACACTACAGTACGTCCCTGACTCGACTTCACTGACGACGGTGTGTGCCATCGTACACCTTGGTCTCGATTGGATGCAGACGGGCTACCAGACCGTCACTCCGGGTTTCACTCCAAACTGTTTAGGAGGGTGTGGGAATACATATTGAAGCATCTCTAATCGCTACATGGAGTCCAGCGCCAAGCAGTCCACACGGATACGTAGTGTAATCAGATGACAGTGACTGCCCCCACCCTTGACACGGCCCAAATCCTCGTTGTTGGCTCGACTGAATGGCTCGAAGCCTTTACAGATGCGGTACGCAGCCAAACTGGAGCGTCTGTTAGGGCGGTTTCTAACGCGTCTGAGGCACTAGATACCGTCGGTCAGATCTCCATTGATTGTGTCGTTACCGAGTATACGCTCAGGGAGAAAACCGGGGTCGAACTAGTGAATTGTCTCAAAGAAACGACACCGTCAACTCCGATAATTCTCGGCACCACAGCCGGTAGCGAGGCTGTCGCGAGCGAGGCTATCCGGGCTGGCGTCACCGATTATATTGCAGTAACCGAGTCCGCTGACCAGACAATGGACGACCTGATCGAACGGACAGCGGACGCGGTTCGTATAGCAGAGGAGACGACCACTCGTGACGAGCGAGCACAGCAGTTCGAGGCGGTCTTCCAGGACACCCAGACGGCGACGTGGGTACTCGACCGACAGGGCTCACTCAAGCGCGTCAATCAACCGGCACGGGAGATGATCGATCAGGACTGTGACGCTCTCATCGGGGAGACGTTCTGGACACTCCCGTGGTGGGACGAAACAGAGACGGCCAGACAAGATGTTCGACAGCTCGTAGCGGAGGCACGCGAGGGACAGTTTAGCAACGTCGTCGTCTTCCAGGCGCCAGCAAACCCCCACCGCGTCTTAGACCTCTCGGTCCGCCCTGTCAAGAACGACCGTGGCGATCTCGTCTCAATCGTGGTTGAGGGGATCGATGTTAGCGAACAGGTCAGACTGCAACGCGACCTCCAGGAGTCCGAAGAGCTCCACCGGGTCACACTCAAAAACATGACCGATACCGTCCTCATCACGAACGACGACGGGGAATACACCTACGTCTGTCCGAACGTCCACTTTATATTTGGGTACACCGCCGAAGAGATCTACGAGCAAGAAACCATAGACGAGTTAATTGGTGAGAATCTCTTCGACCGTGACGACCTCGCTGAAAACAGAGTTCTCAAGAACATCGAGTGCACGGCGACCGATAAGGCTGGTCGCGAACACACACTCCTGGTCAACGTCAGGGAAGTCGACATCCAGGGAGGGTCTGTCCTCTATAGCTGTCGTGACATTACGAAACGAAAACAGCGTGAAGAGGCCCTGGCTACCCTCCAGGAACTCGCGCGATCCTTCCTGTATGCGGGGACCCACGATGAGATCGCACAGCACATCGTCGAGGATTCGTCGAACGTGATCGGTGTTGAGGCGAGTGCTGTCTATCTGTTTGACGCGGACGCGAACGAACTCCGGCCGGCGGCGCACTCACAGACCATGCGGGACCTGCACGGGCCCTTACCGAGAGTCCACGCCGATGGCGACACACTCCCAGGCCACGGGTTCATCACCGGCTCCACGCAGGTGTTCGAGAATATCCACAACTCAGACCGTCTGGAGAACCGAGCGACGGATCTGCGAAGTGCCTGCTATATTCCGCTGGGTGACCATGGCGTCTTCGTAGCGGGATCGGACGCCGTAGGCGCCTTCGACGACGTGACACGGGAACTCGCCGACTTGCTCGCTGCGGCCGCCGAGGCAGCCCTGGACCGTGTGACCCGCGAATCGACGCTCCGGACCCAGGAGCGACAACTCCAGCAGCAAAACGACCAACTCACGACGCTGAACCAGATCAACGAGACGATTCGGGCTATTGACCGGGCGGTTGTCGAAGCTGAAAGCCGCGAGGAAATCGACCATGCCGTCTGTGACCTGCTGACCAGCGATGACCGGTTTCGGTTCGCCTGGATCGGGACCGTGGACCCGACAACAGAGACGCTGGAGGCTCGCACCTGGGCCGGCAATGAACAGGGATATCTGGACGGCCACCAATTTGCCGTCGGAGCGTCCGGGACCGAGCCGGCCGGGCAAACGGCGGCGACTGATGAGGTGACGATGGTTCCCAACGTTGCAGCCGACTTGCGGGAAGATTCGTGGCGAACTGACGCGCTGCGACGCGATTTCATGTCGGTACTGAGTATTCCGCTGGTGTACAATGACCTGACCTACGGCGTTCTCACCGTCTACGCGAGCACCAGAGACGCGTTCGACGAGATGGCACAGACGGTGCTGACAGAACTCGGTGAGACTATCGCTGCCGCACTCAGCGCCATCGAACGGAAGAACGCGCTTCTCACGACGTCGATAACTCGCCTGGTGTTCGGTATCGAGGATTCGACGTTTATTCTCTCGCGTTTGGCGCGGGAAGCCGACTGCACTCTGACGTACAAGGGTGGCGTCCAGCAGACGACCGATAGGAGCTACGTCTTCGTGACTGTCGACGGCGCTGCTATCGAGACGCTTCAGGACTCCGCATCGGGACTAGCCGGTATCGATGATGTACAGCCCATCAGTGCCGATACAGACGGTGGCGTCCTGCGATTGGGGCTAACAGAGCCCTTCCTCGCGCTGGAACTCGCCGACCACGGGGCTGTCTTTCGCGAAGCGGTCGCGTCGCCCACGGAGACCACACTCACCATCGATGCTCCGGAACGTGTCGATGGCCAGACTGCCAGGCAACTGGTGACCGACACATTCGCTGATGTTACCCTCCAGAGCAAACAGACGCTCGACCAGGCTTTCGAACGAGATATCCACGCCCAGTTTCTCGGGGCACTGACAGATCGCCAGCTGGAAGTCACCCAGACGGCCTACTACAGCGGGTTCTTCGAATCACCACGCGAGTCCACGGGTGAAGAGGTGGCGGCGTTACTCGGCATTTCTCCTCCAGCGTTCTATCAGCATATCCGGACGGTACAGCGGAAATTGTTCACGGCGGTGTTCGAGGAAGCGAACCACCCTGTAGCCGGTCAGACAGAGCAGGTTGAATAACGAACCCCCCGTAGCCTGAATACCTTGATAGTAAACTTCTGACTATTGGGTTCTGTACTGCGTATGTATTCGTGAGTGTCGCGCGTCGATAGCGGGCACTCGTGAATACTCAATGCGAGATGTCACGCAAACGCCCGACGAGGAAACGCCGTACGAGTGTTTCGAGTGTGGAACTGTCGTCACTGCGGAGGACAATCCCGACCCTTGCCCTGACTGTGGTGGCGAGATGCGGAACCGACAGACACCGGTCGAGTGACGATGGTACGGGTCTGGACCGCACTCTCAGGAACCCGAACCGATTCTCGACTGCACTGGGATAGCTCTCCGTCTGTCGATCACGAGCAATTCCGTCGAGACAGCCTCCTCGGTGTCGCTGCTGGCCCCGATATCGGGCCAAGTCGTCGGTCAGGGCAACCGGCGCGTTCCAGCGACGGGTGCGAAACGCCACGAATGTACGACGCGCAATTCGCGTGGTCCAATGCTGCCTGAACAAAACCAATCTAGCGGAGACGCCGAGTTGCGACACATCAGAGATCCGGCTACTGCGGCGTGTTTCAGCGCCGTCACCCGAATCTGGCACTTCCCGTCCGGCCACGCACTGCTGGAACGGGAGCGACACCGCGATTGTCTGCTTCCAGGGGTCGACAGGATAGATGTCCCGACCAGTGGGTGCGAACGTGTGGGAGACGCGGTTGCCATCGATACTCAGACGACGGTCGAAGTGGTCGCCGACGGGGACGAACGAGTACTCAAGAAATTTGATATAAAAATGGAAATCGGATAGAAATTAATTCATAATATCATTTCTGCTCGCCTGTCGATTAGTGACTACTAAACTCAGAAAACGGACAAAATCACGTCTAAGATAGTCATCTTTTGGTATCTCGATTCTCCTGAGAGAGATATGTCGGAGCTAAATCCGTACCAGAGTTTGCGGACACAGATCGATGAAGCAGCTAACTATGTTGATGTGTCAGATGGTGAACTAGAGCGTCTCAAGACACCCGAGCGAGTGGTGGAGATGAATTTGTCCGTCGAGATGGACAACGGCTCGACCGAGGTGTTCCGTGCCTATCGGTCACAGTTCAACGGTGACCGTGGCCCCTACAAAGGCGGTATCCGCTACCACCCGCGAGTGACTCGTGATGAGGTCAAGGCGCTGTCGGGGTGGATGGTGTACAAAACTGCCACCAGTGATATTCCACTCGGTGGCGGCAAAGGTGGGATTATCATCGACCCGCGTGAGTACTCCGAGTCGGAACTCGAGCGAGTCACCCGCGCATTCGCAGCGGAGCTGAGGCCGTTCATCGGGTCTGACCGTGACATCCCAGCTCCCGACGTGAATACGGGGCAGCGTGAGATGAACTGGATCAGGGATACGTACGAGACGCTGGAGAATACGACGGAACCGGGTGTCATCACCGGGAAAGATACATCGAATGGCGGGAGCGAGGGTCGCGTCGAAGCGACCGGCCGGTCGACGGTCATCGCCGCACGCGAGGCGTTTGAATATCTCGGCAAGGACCTCAGTGGGGCCTCCGTCGCTGTACAGGGATATGGAAATGCCGGCTGGATCGCGGCCAAACTCGTCTACGAGATGGGTGCCGATGTGGTCGCCGTGTCCGATTCGAGCGGCGGTATTTATGCTACAGGTTCACTCGACCCCTACTCTGTCAGAGAACACAAACAGGAAACCGGCAGCGTTGTCGGGTACCCGGGTGCAGAACAGACTCTGACCAACGAGGAACTGCTCACCCTTGATGTAGACCTATTGATTCCTGCAGCACTGGAGAACGCCATCGACGAGTCGCTTGCGGGTGATATCAATGCCGATGTGATCTCCGAGGCTGCGAACGGACCGGTCACACCGACTGCCGACGATATCCTCCGTGAACGGGACGTGCTCGTGATTCCGGATATCCTCGCGAACGCGGGTGGTGTTATCGTCTCCTACTTCGAGTGGGTGCAAAACCGCCAGCGGTTCTACTGGCCCGAGGAACGTGTGAATACAGAGCTAGACACCAAAATCGTCGACCAGTTCCAGAATCTGGTTCACACATACGAAAGTCGCTCTCTGCCGTCTCTTCGGACTGCCGCGTACGTCCTTGCGCTCGAGCGCGTTCTCGACGCTGGTGAGTCGACCGGGACCTGGCCCTGACAGCTCTCGACAGTCACACGCCGCTGTTTCCTTTTAATACATAGGTTCGGCCCCTGATCATATCCTAGGCAGTTCAACATTATCAGATACGCCACCTGTAGTCCGTCTCTCTCGGCGTATCTGCCTCCGATGTTGCCCACCTCCGCACGAACATCACGAGAGTCCCCAGACCGGACTGCTCCCGATAATTAACAGAGGTTACCCTCCACAGCGAGTATCCAACAGATACCAGATCGTGCTTCTCGACACAATCGGGGACGTCCTCCAACCTGCACCCGTCCACGAAGTCATTTAATAAGCTCTCCGAGAATTGTCCGATAGCAAGATGGGGCACGTCTACTACCACCACCCTGCAGACAAGCAGTTCTCTCTCGATTTCGTCAATCCAGACCCGGAGAATCTTGTGTCGCAAATAGTTGACTACGACGGGGATGTGGCTGTGAAAGTCATGGAATACGAGCTGGATACGGAGTTCTACGGTGTCTACACATCTCGCGTGGGCGGCGGTGCAGTAAGCGATATCGAACTCACCATCAGTGACGCTCTTGCGGACATGACTGAGGACAACGGGACGATTGTCGCACGTCTCCTAGAGATATATCGGGCACTTCTCTCGAAGAATGAGGAAGAAGAGGGAACACCTGTGGAGGCCTACAAGAACATCGACGTTGACGCCCTCCCCGAAGCGTTTGACGAGACATCGTGGGAGGGGACGGCAACAGATGTCGCTGGGCGCCTCGCGTCGAATCTGATTCTCAAGCACGCTCTTCCCAACGCCAACCATCGGACGGCTGTGGCGTTGATACAGTTCTACCTGCGCCGTATCAATGCCGACTTTTCGATGCCCGAAACAAAGACCGAAATCGAGCCCGAGACCTACGACTGGCGAGAGTGGGTCAACGAGTATATTAACGAATCAAAGCGCCTTCTGACTGTTCGTCGGAAGAACGTCTTATTCAAACATTTGCGTGGGTTCGGAGCCACGACACTTGAGCGGAAACACGAGGTCATGATCGATTTGTCAGAGTATGAGCTTGATATGTATCCGCATGAAGCGAAGGTATTCTACGCCGAAAAGCACGAAGACCTCTGGATAGAATTTGTCGAGCAAGCAGTCGAACGAGCTGGCTTTCCAGAATTGACCGACACTACGGGGATCTCTAAAGCGGAGTTCGCAGAGAAAATCCGGCAACTCGACTAGTGGACTGCGTTAGTCTTGAAGGGTAGCGACTAATCGGCCCGTTTCCTCGGCCTCCTCACTACGCGACATCCCATATGTCGCAAGCGCTTCGTCAACCGCCTCATCAAGACTCATAGCTCACTTCAATCTTAGCTGTGTGATTGTATAAACTCTTGCATCACCCTTCACGCGTGCAATAGAGAGACGGAAAATCCTGTTTATCTCGTGAATGAATACTGATTGCCACAATTTCGTATATAACAGTAGCTGGCTGACCGCAGTGCCGTGATTATCAACTGTCGTAATACGGGCATAGGACTCAAATCAGTCAGTCAAATAAATCTGATAGATGACCGTCCTCGGCGTTTCTCCAGCGTTTTTGGCATATGTTTTCGCCTACGGACTGGCCGCGCTCGGCTGTATAGCCGCACTCGGCCGTGCCAGGCAGGTCACAGACACCGATACCCGTCGAGGGTTGGTCGCGTTGCTGGTCGGGAGTGGCGGCTGGGCCGCGCTACAATTGGCCTTTCTGGTCGCTCCAACACCTACGGTAGGCTACGGAGCCTACACCCTCAGCCTGGTCATCGGACTCACTACCGTCGGGGCCTGGCTCTATTTTACCTCAGCCTATACCGGACGCTCTTTTCACCGAAATAAGATGTATAGACGTCTAGCAGTGGCACTGTATCTCGCTATCGTCGCTGTGAAACTGACGAACCCGCTCCACGGCTGGTACTTCCAGACAACCTTCGTCACCGAGCCCTTCCCCCATCAGACAATCATGCATGGTACTTTTCACTGGGTCGTCACCGGGCTCTCCTACGCGCTTGTCGCGGTGGGCTTCTTTATGTTGTACGAACTATTTCTGGATGCCGACTACGATACACGGCCACTGGCCGCTCTCGTCGGGATTACTGGCCTCCCTGTGATGTTCGATATCGTCGGCTTCGCCAGCGATGCTCTCATTGACATCAACTACGAGCCGCTTGGCGTTGCCGTCTTCGCAATCGGCGTCTTGTACGTGTTCGAAGAGGAGTTTCTCGCCGTCCAGCTCACCGACGGCGTTGACGCACCGGTCATCTATCTGGACCACGATGACCGAATCAGCCACTACAATGGACGCGCTGAGCAGTTGTTCCCGGACCTCAATGGGGCGACGGGGGAACCGCTGGACACCATTATCCCACCCGCGAGCACGGAACTCGGTGACCGAAACTGGATCCTCGATCGGACCAGCGCCGGTGAGACCAAACACTATCTGGTCAGCGACACGCGCTTTTCTCTGGGCCAGACTGGCATCGGCCGGATGGTGTTGTTTACCGATGTGACTCGGACCGAACGGCAGCGTCGGGAGCTAGAACGGCAGAATGAACAACTGGAAGGGTTCGCCGCCGCTATCCGGCATGAACTGCTCAACACGCTGCAGATTGTCAGCGCCAGAATCGACATCGCTGGCGACGCGGTCGAAGACGGTGAGGTGGATCTGGCTCGGGATAGCTTGCAGACCGCCTCGGACACCTCAGAACGGATGGCAGATATCGTCGATGACCTGGCAAAACTCGCTCGATACGGCCAAAGCGTCGAAGACAGCCAGACCGAGACGGTTGACCTCGGAACTATCGCGAAGGCGGCATGGGCGACTGCTGACGTTGACAATGGTTCCCTCTCCATTGAATCCAGTGTAGAAGTCACAGCTGACCCCGAGCGTCTCGAAAGACTGTTTATCAACGCGTTCACGTTCGGTGCGCACAACGGTGCGACCGAGACTACCGTTACCGTCACCGACACTGGCTTTGCGATAACCGATGACGGTGCGCCGACTGGCAACACCGACCCGGTATCGTATTTCGAGTATGGGAGCGCGATTCCCGACGCTGAGGCCGGATTGACACTTCCGAACCTCCGGATGCTCGCCGAGACCCACGGTTGGGAGGCAACGCTCGATACGTCGTATCAAGACGGAATCCGTATCGTCATCTCAGGTGTCGGTACGCGCAAACAGTAGCTTCAGCCATCCTCTCCGGCGAGACCAGCTCAAATTCCGGCGCCGACAATCATCTTCATTCCGTCGGCAGCCACGGACAGCTCGTCGACGGACTGTCAGACGACCCGTCGGATGAATCGATATCGAAAGTAGACGTACACCGACAGTGGGATTTTGGAATACAGACGGAGTATCGGCTACGACAGTCGACTTACGCAGTAACGAACTCACTTCTGATGATTTCGAAGCGCGCACCGCCTTTGGAGCCGTCTGTGACGCGTATCTCCCAGTCGTGGGCCTCGACAATCTGTTCGACGATACTCAGCCCGAAGCCCGTTCCCTCGTCGCTCGTCGAGTATCCCGCAGTGAATATATCATCGTATTCGTCCTCGGGGATCCCCGAGCCATCGTCTTCGATATAGACCCCCTCCTCAAACTCACCGACAGTTACGGTCACGTCGTCGCCACCGTGTTCGATAGCGTTACGAACGAGATTTTCACACACTTGCTTCAGTCGACTTTCGTCGGCGTCGATTGTACAATCAACGTCGGTGACGAGCGTGGCGTCCTCTGTCTCGACGTTCGACCAACACTCCTCAACGAACTGCGCGACATCGACTGATTCGCGATCAGTTATCCTCTCGCCTCCACGAGCCAGCGTCAGGAGGTCGTCGATCAAAGCCTCCATTCGATTCAGACCACGTTCGGCGCGCTCCAAGTGTTCGCTGTCATACTCCGCCTGTGCGAGATCTATCCCACCGATGGCCACGTTCAGCGGGTTCCGGAGATCGTGAGAGACGACGCTGGCGAACTCATCAAGACGCTGGTTCCGCCGTTTCAATTCCTGTTCGCGCTCTTTGCGCTCGGAGATGTCACGCAACATCCCGACTGAGCCCTCGAAGTACTCCCCTTCGTAGGGTAAGACACCCATGTGGTCCTCGCAGGGAATCGGCTCCCCGTCCTTGGGCTGGATCTCGATTTCGAACTGCACGCTGTCGGGACCGTCTGATGAGAGAATGCGACCGAGATTGGTTTCGGCCCGTTCGACCACTTCTGGTGATTTGATCAGTGCTGGTGTCGCCCCAAGAACTGTCTCGCGGTCGTACCCGACCATCTCAACGAACGCATCGTTTACGTATTCGAACCGTCCCGTCTCGTCAAGTACGTAGACGGGGTCACTGAGCGTCTCTACGAGCGTCGAGAATCGCGTCAGTTCGATTTGCAATTCTTGTTCTGCAGAGAGGTCCCGAACCGAACAAATCAATTCTCCAGAATCCGTTTGGACGACTCGGTGGTCTTCGGGAAAGGTAGTACCATCAGCTCGGAGACCGGTCGTTTCGCCGCTCCAGGAGCCCTCATCAGCGACCGTCGGCAAAATCTCGGTCCGTGCGACTGCTACTTCGTCGTCGGGATACACCAATTCCCAGTGTTGGCCGAGTATGTCTTCGGGGTTGTAGCCGTAGAGATCCGCGTACGCCTGGTTGACGTAGATGAATTCGCCGTCCTCGTTGAGGATGCCGATGCCCTCGCGCACGGTTTCGCTGGCTTTACGCTGACGCTCCCGGGCGTGCTCGGCACGGTATCGTTCGACGGCATTTCGGACCCGATTTGCTAACACGGTGTACTGGTCAGTTCCCCGCTCTTTTTGCAGGTAATCAGTAACACCAGCCGAAATGGCATCGCCAGCAACTTCTTCCGACCCCTTGCCGGTGAACAGGATGAACGGCAGGTCAGGAGCCATCTCACGAACTGTTTCAAGGAATTCGATTCCGTTCTGCTCGGGCATATCGTAGTCAGAAATAATACAGTCGAAGTCCTCGTCAGCAAGTCTGTCTAATCCCTCGCTGGCGCTCGTTGCGGTTTCGACTACGAGTCTATTGTCCTCGTGTTCGAGAAAGTCAGCTACGACGTCAGCAAAATCCGGCTCGTCATCAACGTGTAGAACATGAACGTCTGGCAGATGACCCATATATAAATCTCTCTTAGCAGATATCATAAGAGTGTGCTGCCAATTCTCAGACGGAATATTTGCCACCAGCATTGCTACGATTAGGGCTAAGCAGAGGTGCTAGCTCTCTGCAAAAGTGGTCGTGATTATCGCGGGAAGCACGAGCTGTGTGAGAGCAGTTATAGAACCAATCACGGACATGACTCAATATGTAGTGCCATATTCCATCTGTATTTTATCTGACTCAATATACTATGATATGAAAACCACACCCCTTATTGCCGCTGTAAGGAGTTGTTGTCCCGATCGAGACACCCCTCACTGCCGCTGTAAAAAGACATATTATTAACATTAAGCTGTTGGTTGTCAATATTGGTGTGGACAATATATTCCACTGACATAGACACCCCGTGTTGCCGTTGTAAACGGCTATTATGCGGACTTACAGGCTTTGATGACGAGTTCTGGGTCATCAACTAACTGATTTACCGTATGGGCGCCGCGTCCTCGACCCCGGCCCTTGTGCTGTTGCCGGATTACAGATAAAAACTCTAACTCCGAGAGCAGATCACGGACACGACGGTTTTTGAGCGGCTCCGAACCTTCCTGTTCACACATGAGTTCGTATAATGAATACACGTCTTCGGTCGGAATCTCTGGTTCGTCCTCGTCGTGCTGTTGAGCCTGTAGTGCGAGGGCATGCAGAAGGTGTTTTGAGTGGGTCGGTAGTTTCGAGATGAGTTCCGACAGGCGATTTCGTTCCTCCCGTTCGTGGGCTTCGTCGACGTGCTCCTCAGAGACGATTTCGCTACCGCGTTCGTATGCAGATTCACCAGCGTATCGCAGAATATCGATTGCCTTCCGTGCATCTCCATGCTCACGTGCAGCGAGGGCCGCGATTTTCGGAATGACCTCATCGCCCAAGACGCCATCATGGAAGGCATCACTTCGAGATAAAAGAATGTCGCGTAGCTGGTTGGCATCGTACGGAGCGAAGACGAGATCACGTTCCGATAGGCTTGATCGGACCCTCTCGTTAAGATTCTCTTTGTACCGAATCTTGTTGCTGATGCCGATGATTCCTAAGGTGCTCTCGGTGAGTTTGCCCGACTCGGCAGCTCGTGAGAGTTGCATCAAGATATTATCGTTGTCAAGTTTGTCGATCTCATCAAGGATGACGAGGCCGACGTCGTACTGGGCATCAAGAATATCCCACAGCTTTCGATAATAATTCGATGTACTCAGTCCAGACATAGGAACTGAAATATTAGTCTCGTCAGGCATATTGAGTGCACTGGCAACTGACCGGACAGCCTGCGTTTCGGTGGAGTCCTGAAAACAATCAACGTAGGCAACACCGACCTCAACATCGTTTTGTTTGGCTGACTCGGTCAAATCATTGGTAATATACTTCGTACACAGCGATTTCCCGGTGCCGGTCTTTCCATAGATTAACACGTTGTTCGGTGTCCGACCTTGGGTAGCGTCTTTAATCGCATTGGCAAGCTGTGTGAGTTCCTCATCGCGCCCAATGATTCGATCCTTATCAGGGAGATGTTGGACGCGAAGCAAATCCTTGTTGGCAAAGATGGGGTCATCTTCGTCAAAAAAGGAACCCAAATCGGACATACTGCTTCATTATCACAGATGGTTAAGTATCTATCCCACCTGATTGCCGCTGTAAAACAGCCTCGCATGTAAACATCCCCTCGTGAATAGAGGAAAGAAGCGCCGTGCGACAGAGTTTCAATTCATTGGTGTCTGGATACCTCCCGACATTGCCGCTGTAACATGGATGTAAAGTTCCCCCCACACCCCATATTGCCGCTGTAAACAAGATTGAGTGTACGGCCCAGTAGAACAAGAGGTTGATTAGCCTAAATACCATACTGAGGTTCGCTACTACTGAATTTAGTGGATATTATACCAAAGTTAGCAACCATAGATTCGCCTTATCACTGCCAAAACGAGTATGGCAGTTCTAGACGCCAAAATTGCAGTACGGTAGCAAACGACATGGAAATATAAAAAACCACTAGATTAGAACTGTTGAGATAAGCTACCACAACTGCTAGGAAGCAATCGTTGTGAGATACAGTGGTAGGCGCTATTACTTACAGCGGCAACATGGGGTGTGACTGTCGATAGCTCTGGTATTTATACGCTGAACAGGCGCAATACCACGGTGTTCACGCCGTGGATACGCGCCGTCACTTGGGAGAGAGCCCACGTTCGACAGCACTCTGAGTTTCAGAATACTGGCGTTTAAGTGACAGGCAACCATGTCTATGGGTAGGAATCGGTCGGAACGGAGCGGATTCCGAACCGTCCTTCGGAGGTGGCCTGTCCACCCATCTAATGAGACAGTATCCGAAAGAGCAGGCGGTGAACGTCACATCCTCGAAGGGTGTGTCTGTGCCGACTGTTCAAAGCGAGTCAGACGATACCCCCGAGCCTGCTGACGCCTGCTGGGGTCCCCGTGGCAAAAACAACACGTTGGGACGCCATACACGGTTGAGGATAGGGGTAACGGCGTCTTGGCACCACCAGCAGTCCACCAGTCCGATACCGTGGGACTACCCGTGCCCAAAAGGTCTGGTAGTCCGGTGATTGGACTGCGAACCTGAAACTCCCACCGCTCGGGATTCCTCCGAGTTTACGCGGAGGAGGATGTCAATCTTAATTTCTCTGGCAGATACAGAAATCAGCCATCGTTACAGCGGCAACACGGGGCGTCTGACGCACACAAGACCAGACAGTAACCGGTCGAAATGTCTTTTTACAACGGCAATACGGAGTGGGAACGTTCAGAATACAGCTATGTGTCGTCCTATAGAGCAACGCATCTGTTTGTGCTAATCGAGACAAGTATCGTACTCTGCTGTGTTTTGTGCACTCCGATAGAGTGCGGAGCAACCATGGACAAAACACGACCAGACTACGAACGGTTCGAGCGCCGCCAGATAGCACAAGACCGGGACAACCGACGAGTGGAAACACTCAACCTCGAGGAATCTAGGGCTCGGGAGATTGTGCAGGACCTCAAAGACGCTGGCATCGTCGTGGCAGTGCCCGAGGACCAGTGCCTCGTACACCGGCCTTCCGGTGAAAAGTTCAATTCCAACATCGCGCTTGCCCATTTCCACCGGGGCTGGGAAGCGGCCACCGACGAACCATAATCAACAGTAGATTAGTCGTCGGGATTAGCCGGACCGATATACTTCGATTTGATTTTGTCGCCGTCACGCCACTGCCAGTAACGGTAGCGATTGTCGTTGATTTCCTTGATTGTGACTGATGCCCCGGCCGGGACCCCATCGGGTCTGTCATTGGCTTCCTCATCCGACGACTCGTCTTCGGCCTCGAGTCGCGACTCCTGCTCGCGATACTCGGCCAGGGACTCGGCGTACTTCGCGAGGTCTCGAAGTTGGTCCGCTGACAGAGATGTACACTTACCGGCAATCCCCGACGGAAGTGCCGCCGGCGGCGTGGGTTCCTCTGCCATGGCCATTAACCAACATTCGGAGCCAGAATCTTCACTCTGTTGGTTAACAGCAATTTTCTGACCCCCAACGAGGGTGCGGGGGCGTGCCCGAGAGTGCGTCCCAACACAGATTCATGTCGACTATGAACTCCGATACTCCTAACCAGGAGCCCAGTGCGGCAACCACCCACTCGTTCGACAACTCGGACACGCGAGCAGACGAGATGCGAGAGCAGCTGGAAGCGTGGGTCGAGGACCTCGCCAACCTCACTGACGAGGCACAGGCCAGCGAGCAGTTTCAGCAATGGCTGGACGTCCAGTCGAAGTTCCACGACTACTCGGCCCGGAACACGTTGCTCATCAAGATGCAGTGTCCCGAGGCAACGAAAGTCGCCGGGTATCAGACCTGGAAAGACGAGTTCGACCGGCAGGTCCAGGCAGGTGAGGAGGCAATCTGGATCTGGGCACCTATCATCACCGACAAATGCCCGGAGTGCGGGAACTCGCCATCGTACCACGACCGTGCCGACTGCGAATACGACGAGACCGAGCCCGAGGAGTGGTCGCGAGGACTCGTCGGCTTCCGGCCGACCTCGGTGTTCGACATTTCCCAGACAGAGGGTGAGCCGCTCCCAGAACTCGAGACAGAGGCATACGGTGACTCGGATGGCTTGGTCGAAGCACTGCTGTCGGCAAGCGAGGAACTCGGTGTCGACGCCCGCATCGTCGATCCGGCGGACTGGGAGCATGGAGACGCACGAGGCGTGTGTAAGCGACGGAGTCCGGCAACGGTGAATCCGGTAGTCGAGGTGGTTGACCGGGAGAATCGGGCTGACCTCGCGAGTACACTCATCCACGAGTACACGCATGCACTGCTGCACTTCGGGTGTGATGACGAGCCAGAGCGGGCCAGTCGGGAGGTCGAAGCGGAGGCGGTGGCCTATATCGTCAGTCGGCACTTCGGACTGGACGCGGACAACGCGGCGTTCTATCTCGCGGCCTGGGATGGGGAAGCATCGGAGACTGTTCGGGACCGACTGGATCGGATCTCACGGACGGCGAGCGATATTATCGTCCAGATTGAAGCGTAGCTAGCGTCACTCCGGGGCGACAACGTCGTCGCAGTCTGGACACTCAGCCCAGATACCGGTGTCGCCGTCGTTTGTCTCGTATTCGACGAGCAGCCAGGCACGAGAGATGGACTCACCACAGTCCGGACACCGACCGAGTATCTCTGCGTCGTTGGGCATACGAAAGGGAATGGAAGGAGCGTGTGACAGGTTCCTTCCAATCAAAAACAATTCGTCGACGGCAGTAAGTCTTCGGTGGTTTTCGGTTCCTGTGGGCAGCACCAGGGTAGTTTTGTGGCGCGCTGATCAGCTGGGCGCGCCGATGGGCGGGCTCGGTGTTCCATGTCTTCAGAGGCAATCCACTCCTGGTCAGCAACGGCCATCGACAATGCACAGCGGGCCGAATACGTGGGATTCCTCCATCGTGAGCCGTTCGTCGTCGACGCGTATCGACTCGGATTCACCATCGGTGTTCGCGAGGACTACACGTTCCAGTCGTCGCTGCGCAACGTCGATGTCCCCATCGAGATGCTGGACAACGACTTCCGGAATCCCGATCTGGACCGGTATATCCAGCGGTTTGAGCAATACGAACCGTCGGTCGGGATACTCGGGGATGCCTACGACATCGATGAAGCCCGCGAGTATAACCGCGCCGCACGGGAACTCAAGTCGAAGTTTCCCGGAACGGAACTGATTGTCGTCCCAAAGTGCCGGGACGCAATCGACGTGATTGACGACGACATCATCCTCGGCTATCCGATGGGATACTCAGACAAGATAGCTGAGGAGTACACGAACATCGTTGACTGGCGGGGCCGGCGGGTGCATCTGTTGGGTGCGAGTCCCCCGAAGCAGTACGAGGTAATCGACGAGCTCACACAACCCCGTGTCACCGGAGAAGAGCCAGCAGACATCATCGGCGTGGACTGGAATGGCATCCACCTCGCGGCACTCAAAGGGGAGTCGTTTTCGCCTCACGGCTATCGGGACGCCGACGATCTCTCGATTCGGGAGACGGTTCGAGAGAGCCTCAGAGGAATCAAGCGATACTGGCAGTCGGTCGGCGTGTGGCCCGCGAGCGAAAAAGGGCGGAACCCGCTAACAGCGGAACCGATGGACCCCGTCTGGACTGTCGATGGGAGGCACGCGAACGGTCGGGACCTCGAGGATGCGATTGTCGTCGAGTACGAAAATGGCCAGACACTGGCCTATCGGTCCAAGCACGAACGAGACCGAATCGAGTACCGCGAGGGATTGATGCCAGTCGGCGAGGAGCGGCCGTGAAACCTGTATTAACCAACAGTTGCGGGCTCAGTGGTCTAGTGTTGGTTAAGAGTTGGATTTTGTGACTCCCATGCGAGTGAGGGAGAATCAATATGAGCACAGACTCGACCGATGCAGCGGACGACCCAGCGGTACAGACCGAGCCCGAGGATATCGAGGCCGAGCATCGCCGGGCCCAGGAATCCGGCGAGGTGTTTGAGGGAGAACACCCAGACAGCCGGTGAGCATGACGGTTGAGCGAACCCGTGGCCGCTTCGTCCTGATCGGATGCGGCGCCGCGAAAGCTTCGGAACCAGTGGAGGCCCGCGATCTGTACACGTCGTCGTACTTTGCGGTCAAGCGCCAGTACGCCGAAGCCGCCGTCCAGTGGGCCGGGACGGCCGACCGGCGGGCGAACGCGTGGGCCATCCTGTCGGCGGAACACGCGGTCCTGCCGCCCCGGCTGGAGGTCGACCCGTACGACACGACCATTGAGGACCTTCGGGGTGTTCCGATTGCGGGGGAGCCAACGTACGAACTGCCCTCGGGTGAGCGGGTCGAAACTGAATTGGACCGGTGGGCGATGCTGGTCCACTCGGCGCTGAGCAGCTGGCTTCGGCGGCCGTTTGCCGCCGATCAGGAGGAATCGCCGTGTCGAGAACTGGTCGTCCTGGCAGGGAGCGACTACATCGACGCGTTGCGCGAACGCGAAATCTTCAGTGGCCGTCCGACCGCGATCCGAACTGGTCGCCAGACGCACCGGGCGCTCCCGCCAAAGGCGACCGTACGATTCCCCTTCCAGGAGCGTGACTTCGATGGGATGTTCGACCAGATGGCGTGGCTCTCGGAGCGGACCGACGAGCTCTCAGCCGAGGCGGCCCCTGCCCGGCGTGCAGAACTCTCGGCTTTCGACGGTGGCTACGTACGGCAATCTGCTTCGTGGCAGACAGGCCATCAGGGAGTGGATATCGACGGCACCGAACAGGCCAGCCTCGAGGCGTTCGAGGACGTCGACGACCGGTTCCGTGCCACGAGGCAAATTCGACTCGAGAACCAGCAGGACGGCTGATTGTCGGGTTCCAGAGTTTAACCAACACTGACTGGTTTCGGTGGTTCAGTGTTGGTTAAGCGCGTCAAATTTTGTGTTCCTCTGGCGGGTGAGAGGATGGCAACCATCGATCCAACTCCAGAGAAGGACGCACAGACCGACGAACCCGCTGGCTTCGAGTTCGACACGGCGACCGACAGCCACGAAGTCGAGGCCGCCTACTCGTGGCAGTACGCCGACCGGATCTACGTCACCGATGACGGGGAGATAGTCCGCTCGCAGGATACCGACGGGTACTACGGGAACGACGAGACGTTCGAGTGTTCGTGCGGAGAGAGCTTCAGCTGCGAAGCAGACGCGAAAGCCCATCTCCGAGACAAGCGGGTTCGGGGCCCGCCTGTACCCACCGTTGAGCAACCGGGAGAGATGACCTGGCAAGAGAAGTCAGATACCGCATTTGACGGGCGTGTCGAATATGTCCCGAGTACAGCGCGAGGTGCCGGACGGATCGTCGATGGAGCCGACTATCTCATCGCGACGGCTCGGTCAACGTACACGCCGCCGGCGAACTACGGTTTCGAGGGCTGGGAATCGCTGCAGTCAGGGCAGCTGTCGAACCACCGGAACGAGCCGCTGTTCTCGGCTCGGCTGCTGTCTCGAGCTCTTGCGACGTTGTCCAGTGGGTATCAGTACACTCCGGAGCGATACACGCTGTACTTCCGTGGGCACGAGCCGCTGTATATAGAGGGACCAGAGGATGGTATCGTCATCGCCGAGCGGACACCACAAATGTAGGCGCGAGATAAACACTCTTGTTAGCCGAGTATATGGATTCGTTCGATACAGACAAAGCACTTACCGGCGGGTTTTGAAGATTGACAAAATGAAACGACGCGCTGCCCTCCTCGCTGGCAGTAGTATTATGCCTACGATACTGAGTGGCTGTATGAGTGGGACTTCCGAGTCACCGACGGGAACACAGTCGCAGACACGGACAGTAGTAGAAACCCCGGTGTATGACTGCGAAGACGCTAACCGGCCGCCCAAACCACCCACCAGCGAAGAGCCAGTGGACGGACGTTACACCTATCCACAGCGCCCGGAGTCCTTGTCGGACGAGTCGGTGGTTCTCCCCTACATAGAGGCATACGAGCGGGCATTCCGACTAAACGACCTATACTCTCAGTACAGTGCTAATCTTATCCATGCGAGCATTATTATCTACGACACATGGACATACGAGGCCCCGAAAGGAGCAGCAATTGCACGCCTCAAGTACACATACGGTTATGGATATGCGCAAGGAGACAGGCAAGTTGAGGCGGATTCACCGACCATCTATGCCTCCTACTACATTGACGAAGCAGTAGTACACCGGAGAGTCATAAGGGGGCACCAGGAAGACGAGTCAAAACTGGTTCCAGACCCGACAGAAGGGGGACTACCCGTGGAGTGCTTCTGAACGCCGGTTAGATAGCAGATGGACCGAGAGGATATTCCACTATCTTCACCCTGAAAAGAGGAGTTGCGGCTTGTTAATATAGTCGTGAATCGCTCAGTACAGTGAATTCAGTTACCGATATGTGAGACCGATCTCGGTTACCGCTCAATATTGGATTAATTAGTGGCGGACCTGCTATCCGAGGATGTACCGCATCCATGGATACCGCTCGATGAGTGTTTCGCCGCCCACGTCGTACTGCTCGATGTAGGCATCCAGTCCGATGATGCGGCCTGCACCGAACGCTGCTACGGACAAGAACACCAGTAGGTATGCGAAGTCACCATTAATGTATCCGTGACTGACGTCCCAGTTTCCGAAATAGAACATGAGCATCATGAACGCGCCCCAGAATGCCGCCAAGCGGGTGAGACAACCAACAATGAGACCGAGACCGATTAACAGTTGGCCCCACGGAACGGCAACGTTCACGAAGTCCATGAACCATCCCGTCTGGGACATCGAAATGAACAGATCGGCCAGCGGACTCCCATTTGCGGCTGGCGCATTCGCCAGGTAGCCTGCCGCACTGAACCCGCCGCCGAGCAGTTTGCCAAGGCCCGCGGTAAGGAACGCCAGACCCATCATCAATCGCAATGCGAGGATGAACCAGACGCTTAGTGTATGGAGTTTTCCCTCCGCAGTTACCCCTCCAATTGTACTTTCCAGAGAAACTTCTTGTGTGCCCATGCTGGACCACAATCAGGCATTTAATATAAAGGTGAGTTTTTGAATATTTCTCTTTCTAAAACATTCGCATGATCACTATAGCGATGTCATCAATGACTCCCGAACGAAACAGACTGTCCGGACTTGTCTGTCGAAGATGGCTCAGTACAACCTCCTCGAAGCCGAGAGAACAAGTCGTGACCGACAGTACTCGTTACCACCAAGTCGGTTTGTTCACTAACGGGCTGAGCTTCGAATAGCGATTCAACATGAGAAATGGTGTCAGTGAACTAGACCATAACAGTTCCAGCCGAGCTGTATCAACTTAGCCAATAACAGATCTGAGTATTGATCGCTGTGGAGAGTGAACTGTGTTACTTAACGAGTTCTACGTCCACGATTTCGAACTGAGCGCCACCGGCGGAGCTATCGGTAATGCGAATCGTCCATCCATGCGCAGTAGCAATCTCAGAGACAATGGCAAGCCCGAATCCAGTGCTAGTGTCACTAGTTGTATAGCCCGGGTCAAAGACGTTGATACGCTCAGATTCGGGAATACCGGGGCCGTCATCAGCGACGTAAAACCCGGCTGGGCCATCGAGCGCACCCACGGTTATAGCGACATCCGAGCCCCCGTGGTCGATCGCATTTCGGAAGAGATTCTCGAATAGTCGCTTCACCCGGTCGGGATTCGCCTTGAAAGTGAGATCAGATGTAATAATTATCTCGGCATCGCCAGTGTCAACCATCTCCCAACAGTCCGTAGCGATTGTCGAGAGCCGTACCGCATCCCACTGTTCGACCTGTTGGCCATCTCGTGCTAGTGTGAGAATCTCATCGATCAGCGTCTCCATTCGCGTGTGTGCCCGTTCAATTGCCGCTACGTTGTCGTCATCCGACTCCAAGTCTTCACGGACGAGTTCAAACCGACCCTGAGCGACGTTGAGTGGATTCCGCATATCGTGGCTTATGAGGTTGGCAAACCTATTGAGACGGTCATTCTGGCGCTCTAATTCCTTCTGATACTGCTCGCGTTCGGTCACATCCGTCAACGTCAGGGTGCTACCAAGTCCCCGTTTCACCGTTCCATATTGTGTTTCCGTGAGTCGGAAATACCGAATCTCCCCATCGTGGTAAATCTCCAAGAGCTCATTTTCGCTTTCTAAGCACTCCGCCACGGACGGAAGCGTCGACTCAAGCGGTTCACCGCCTGCAGTGGTGATCTCTGGAAAGAAACGCCGAGCAGCCCGATTCGTGTCCCGAATGTGATTGTCCGCATCAAGAGAGATAATAGGGGAATCCTGTTCTGTAGCGAGTTGAACGGCCTCGAATCGGTCGAGATAGACGAACATGACACCTACCGCAAAAACCGCCACACCGAGGGGTTCATATGTGATATCGATGAGGGCGGGAGTTGTATAGCCTATGAGATTCATTGTGACTGGGAGACCAGTAATCCCGACAAGCAGCATGAGCGGCCGCGTATTGAGGTCGATCACGGTGAACAACTCTAAGAGCATAAAATAGCCCACAAAGGCTAGCGCGTAGGACAATCCCATTGCGGTCCAATGAAGCGGACCCGTAGAGACAGACAGATGAGAAAACGGCGTAGCAAGAGTAGTCGCTGTGAAGTACCCGTGATGGAGTGGGTTCGTGACTTTCACAGCGACGAGTACGACGAAAACACCGACAGCGAGGCGACGATACCGTGGGTTGCGATGATACGTTCGGTTCGTATAGGCCGAACAGAAGTACAGCCATGCACCAACAGCTGCAAGGCCGAAAATCAGGCCGAGCACATACCAGCCGAGTTTAAGCTGTTTCGTTGGCGAAACGAGAAACCCGACATGTGTAGTTGCCCACCCACCGCTCGTCAGAAGAAGTGCTAACATTCCGTGACGCGTGTCTACATCACTAATTCGCTGGAGGCGAGTGAGACTGCCGAAACAGCCGAGTGCCGCCAAAACGAAAACCACAACGTATAGAGAAAATAGTAGAGATGACGACAAGAGGCCCACTATCTAATTAAAACATAGTTGGTGACTAAACTCTATTGATATTCTGGAATTGTGGACAAACATAAGGAAATAAAATCACGGCTTGTCTGCAATTTCATATAATCTCGGTGAGATTTCTACTCAATATGCACGCTCACGCTGGCAGTTGATTCGGTATGGCACCAATCCAATCTCGAAGGTTTAGTTCTCGAACCGTTTCACTACCGGTCTAGAGCCCAGAACAATTTTGTGCTCCTCTGGCGGGCGAGAGGATGGCAAAATCAACCTCATATCCCGACCCACAGTCGTTCCAGCACCTTCCAAACGCATCGTGCTCGTGCCCCATCCACGCAAACGGACAGCCGTTCACGGCGCCGTTGGGCATCCAGTTTGCCGACCATGTCGAGGTTGACCCAATAGACCACGAAACAGCAGCGGCGGTCTATGACGCACACCACTCCTACATGGATTCGCTGCCGTCGGTGAACCTCACTCACCACGGCGTGTACTTCCAGGGAGCGCTGGTCGGTGCCATCACGTGGCGGTATCCGCTGATCTCGCAGAAGCGTATTCACTACGGCGTCGGCGGGCAGCTCCGGCCGGAACCGCTGGACATCGAGACCCTCCCCGCGAGCCTTCGACCAACGGCCCGGCGGGTACTCCCGTCGACGGACGAGCCTATTGTCGACAGCGAGGTGATCTCCGGCGACACCATCGTTGAGGCTGCTCGGATTTGCCTCGGCGTCCGGATGCCCAACCTCGCTTCGGCGGCGCTTGCACGGGCCCAAGAGCGGTTCGTTCGCGAACACGATGATGGGGACGTCCGCTTTCTCCTGACGTGGGTGCGAGCGGATTTCGACGGTGCGATGGTCCGGGCATTGCGGGACAAGGGCTGGACCTGTACCGGGTATCGGGAGCCAGGGCAGGCGAGCAATCGCGAGGACAAGCCGATTCGCGAGCGATACAAGTGGCGGTTCCTCTGTCCCGTCAAACGCATTTGCGGACAGTCGACGCTGGATCGGTGGTCAGCATGAGCAACATCTCCAACTCTGCAGAGGCCGAGTACTGCCGGTTTTGCGGGAGCCGAAACTGGGAGTACCTCGGGCAGACGCGAACGTATCTCCGGTGGCCTGCCGACGTTGACAGGGAAGAAGGTGTGTACCACTTCACAATCTGTGGCGAGTGTGCCTTCGCCGACCGGGACAACACGGAGGAGGCGGCCCACCTATTCCACGAGGCAGACCAGGAGTATCTGCGGACCTGCGACTGCTGTGGGGCTGTCGGATGCCAGTCGGCAGGTACACGCCGGCCAGCAGAAGACACACATCGAATCCAGAGTGTCATCGGTTGGTCAGTCGAGATTGCTGGATTTGACGGGGGAGTCTGTACCTGTGTCGACTGCAGTCCTGTTCTCCCCATCGACTGTGTGAAGCGGAGTCAGTGGTCGTACAATGACGATGCTGTCCGGCTGGCCAAGCCACCGTTCAATACAGAAAGTTCCGAGACGACTAGCGGGACTCCTGTTGAGAGCGAACAGGCTGTTCTTGGCCTGTGGAGCGCGTAGCCAGATTTTGTGTTCCTCTGGCGGGTGAGAGGATGTCTCAGAAGCACCTGCGACACGAACAGAGTCGGACTGGTGGCACGCTCCCCGAACGGTGGGACCTCGTTGTTCCTGTCACGGCGGCTGTTCGCGAGCAGCAACCGCTTGACGCCGACCTTGCGGCTGTCGTCCTGGACCGCGTGGTCGACCGGGTTCCGTGGCTGTCGATACCGGATATCCTTGAGCTCCGAGCACAGGTGACCGTAGACGTCAATGATCAGGTCCCGTTGGTCGATCGGGTCGCACTCATCGTCGATGCAATTCTTGCCGAACTGGAACACTGGAAATGGGGGGCGTTGCGATGACCGGCGAGGTAGCCACGCTTGGCGATTTCGGCGCCGGCGGGCCCCGTTCGGATAGCCAGATCGACAGGCAAGTCGCGGCCCGGGAGGCTGTCGCTGGGGAGTGGGAGTATCTCGCCGCTGGGAACGATACGATCGGCTGGCACATCCCCGACACCGGGGCGACGGTCCTGCTCAAACGGGACGACAACAGGTGGCGACTTGAACGAGCGACCAAGCCTGTCGGGACACGGGAGACGCTCGACGCAGGCCTGTCGTTGGCGAACTCGTATATGCAGGATCGGCCGGAGGGTGCGGCTGCATGGCGCTGATTGAGCGCGAGTGCTGGCCGCAGGTCGAAGCCCGACGGGTCGAAGAGGGATTGCATCACGCTCGGTTCTGGCAGCGGACCGCCCCTCACAAGATGGTGTTCTGGGAGGTCTTTGACGAGACTATCCTCGCCCAGTACCCAGAGTGTCGATTTAAAGTAGACGACCAGCTGACCCTCGGGAAGTTTTCTGCTGCTGCAGAGTGAGTGCAATGCCCGAACGAGATTCAGACCCGATTCTTGAGCGGCTTCCCCCAGAGACACTGCTTGACTCTGACCATCTCCGGCCGATTCGGGCCGGCATACGGTGTATGGATTCAATCGAGACGATCCAGAAGTACGTCGCCTACGAGACACAGCACCGCGACCGCACGCAGGTCCAGGCCGCGTTGCGGATGCGGGCGAGAGAACTTCGCGAGGAGGGAGACGACGAAGCTGGGGCGGCTCCCGTTTTGTGAGCCCCGAGTGGGTGCGGGGCTATTCCAGCACCGCGTGGTTGTTCATGTCGAAAGAGCAAGTCTCAGAGCCAGCGACAGCAGCGGACGACGAGTATGCAGCTGTTCCCGACCCGGATGCAGTAATCGAGTTCGGTGACGACGTTGAGGAGGGGTTTGTCGGGCTCGTTGAACACACGCTCGCAACGTCAGATTTCGTCCGGACGCACCGGGTCTCGATGACGGCACAGGGCAGTGAAACGACCCTTCTGGTCAGTGAGGTTGAGCCCGATGCCTGAGGACGACCCACGGTTCTTCATCGAAGTCCGGGGCGTTAGCCCGTCGGATTTCTCGGCCAACGCGGAGGTCCCTGAGAAGCGGGACGAAGCGGTCTCTCTCGCGAACGATATCCACGATCTCCTGCGCGAAGAGTACAGGAAAACCGAGGTGACCGGCGTTGTCCCGGTGGTCAACCCCGATATCCACGAACGGTTGGTGGACCGATGATAATCGAACATCCCGATGCAACCTGCCCCAGATGCAGTTCATCGCTGCTGTATCGCTTCAGTGTGGTCCCGGGTGGCTGGGAGGTGGTGTTTCTCTGTGCCCGAGCCTGCGGATTCGTTGCACGTCCGGGGACGATATACCGAGAGGATATCGACCACCTTGACGAGCGTCACGAACGCGCCCTCGAACTCGGCAGGCGGTACTCGTAGCGAGATTTTCTGGGCCTCTAGGGGGTGAGAGGCGTACCAGAGAGTGCGTTTCGACCTCATACTGATGGCGACACAGAATCTCGCAGCGACGACCGACGAGCCAGAGAGTAGCAACCTTCCCGACCGTACCGAGGACGCCCTGACGGAGGTGATGAGCGTCCTCGACGATATCGGGCTAGCTCGCGGTGCGCCAGACCTGTATCTGGTCGTGTCGAGCTCCGGATCCGAGTATCTCGTCGACACTCGCGAGGAGACCTGCGAGTGTCCGGATGACGAGTACCGCGAGGTCACCTGCAAGCACCGCCGGCGGGTCGCCTTTGCAACCGGGGAGCGGCCGATTCCCGGCTGGGTGCGGCGAGAGCGCCTGGACGACAACTTGGGCGAGCACGTCGCTGGGGAGCCTCGCTTTTCGGCGACTGACGGCGGAGTCGCTCAGGCACGGTTCGACGATGGCGATTTAATTGACCCCGAAGACGACCCCTTCGCAGTCCATAGCGACGACGAGGACCGGACCAAGCGGGCCAAACGCGAGGACATGGACATATCCTTCCTCGCAAAGCCCGGCCGCTACGAGGTCCACTCGGCGTCCGGCAGTGTCTACGAGGCTGACGTGCTGGCCGAATCGTGCAGCTGTCCGGACATCGCAGAGCGGTGTAAGCACCTGCGTCGGGTCGATATCGAGATTCGGGCGGGGCTCGTTCCGCGGCCCGATGGACGGCTTCCAGACAAAGCACGGCCAAACACTCAATAATCGGGTTATCCTACAGGCAACTATGGCTACGATTGAAATCGACGAGGAGGTGTATGAGGCACTCCGTATTCCTGAAGCCGAGCGGCCGCAGGCGATGAAGGAAGAATTAGCTGTTTCACTGTACGCACGCGATGTCCTTTCGTTCGGCAAGGCGCGAGCCTTAGCCGAATTATCCCCTCGAGAGTTTCAGGCACTCCTCGGTGACCGAGAGATACCCCGTCACTATACGGAAGCAGAACTCGCCGAAGACCTCGAATATGCCGAATGACGAACTCGTTGTTTCGGACACATCCCCACTTCTGAACCTGGCTCTTATTGAGCAACTGGACCTTCTCGAATCCCAGTTTTCGAGTATTACTGTTCCAGAGCAGGTGTGGGACGAACTCGCTGCTGGTGAGGGAGTTCTGGATGCGCTCAGAGAGCTACGAGAGAGTGAGTTTCTCAGTGTGGTAGAGGTTGAACAATCAAACCTGTTCACTGAGATACTTCATGAACTGGATCGGGGAGAAACAGCCGCTATCTGCTACGCTATTGACCACGATGCCGATCTAATTCTATTGGATGAGAAGGACGGTCGCCAAGTCGCTCGCAGACACGATCTGACCATGACCGGGGTCATTGGCATCCTACTTCGCGGCGCTACAACTGGACAGATTGAGTTAGAAGACGAACTTGATTCGCTTCGAGAGGCCGGATTCTGGATTTCTGACGACCTGTATTCGAAAGTTCTCTCCCAAGCAGAGAATCTCTAACGGGGATAGCGCTCGCCTTCCGCTCTGTCGCTGTCGCACGAGACTACGAATTTTCTGCCTCCCATTGTGAGTGGAGGAGATTCAATGTCATCGCAACCTGTAGCCACAGCTGAGCCCAGTCCTGTATCATCGTGTCCCGAGTGTAGCGGTCATTTTGATCGAGCTGGCGGGGAGACACACTGTTCCGACTGCGGGCTTGTTGTCGACGAACAGCAGATCGACCACGGGCCCGAGTGGCGGGCGTTCGATGCGGACGAGTGTCGCCGAACTGGCGCTCCTCGAACGGTAACCCGGCACGATAAGGGGCTCTCGACGGAGATTGGTCGCGACCAATCGGATGCGAACGGGACGGCGCTGTCGGCGCGGAAAAAGCGGAGACTCAGTCGGCAGCGCAGGCTGCACAGTCGGGCAAAGTTCGAGTCCAAGCGCCAGCGGAATCTCGCACACGGCCTCGGTGAGATCCGACGCCTGACCAGTGCGCTCGAGTTGAGCGATAGTCTCCGAACCCAGGCGTGCTCGCTATTCAAATCCGCCCAGGATTCGGACCTGCTAATGGGGCGGTCGATAGAGGGTGGCGCTGCAGCAGCGGTGTATATCGCCTGTCGATGCAGCACTGGTATCGAAATGCATCGGCTCGCCGACGTGGCACGTTGCTCGGAGTCCCATGTCTGGACCGTCTACCGTGCGTTTCAGTTCGAACTCGAACTCCCGGTTCCCATCGAGCGTCCGGTTGACCGCGTTCCCCGGGTTCTGGCAGCGCTTCCTGTACCGGTTACCGACGAGACTCGTCGTCGGGCTCGGGAGTTAGCACGGCAAGTCGACGGTGACCCGGCGTTCACCGGAAGCCGCCGGGGTATCGCAGCGGGATGTGTCTATCTCGCCGGTGAGGAGACGGGTCAGGAATGGACGCAGACGACTGTCGCAGAAGCCGCCGGGGTAGTTCCACCGACGTTGCGGATGTGGCATCAGCGGCTCCTTGAGCACGTCGACGAGTAGTCACGACCAGCAGATTTTCTGGGCCCCAGGCGGGTGCAGGGCGTCCGAGAATGGGCGCCCACACACCGTTATGTCCCGAAACAACGAGTCACTCACAGTCGCCGAAGCGGCAGCGTCGAACAACCAAATCATTTCGCAGACGGTGGGTGTGCCCGACACTCCCGCAGCGTGGCAGGACCTGGAAGCGGATGTCCCGATGCTACGCTCGCGAACGGAGGCCGTGGCGTTCGCCGAGTGTGTGGTGGTCGAACTGCGTCACGAGCCGGTCGCTGCACGGTTCCAGTCAGCACCAGACTTCCGCACGGAGTGGATTCTCTCTCGGACGGAACATCTCAGCGTCACGACCTCGGAGCCGTTTGTCAGGGTGCGAATCGACCGGCGCCAGGGGATGGATATCGAGCCCTGTTCTCGGGCCGAAGCCAGAAACGGGCTGTGTACCGTGCTAACCCAGTCAGAGCTCGGCCGAGTGGACGTCCAGCCACTCGCAGTTCTCTCTATAGTTGATAACTGATGTTGCGATTCACGCTGGGTGCAGTTGGTCGCGGCATCGTGCTGCTGGGGCCGCCATCGCCTTGGAGGATTCCCTCCGTCGGCTTCCATGGCGTGTGGGTGGTGGGCTGGTCCAGTTCTGTATCGCCGCCGGCGTCGGACTCGTAATGTCACCTATCGTGCTTGTTGCGGCTCGCGCTGACCTACCACATCACCGGTGGCTGTGATCCCTGTCGGTCGTACTGTACGGCTGGACACTCTTTCGGGCCGTTCACGACGTTCGGTACGGACTGCTGGCGCCGCCAGATCATCGGTAACAGCTGCTAATCCTCGGTGGGGCAATCCGTACTGGTGGTGGTAACTTAGGAGATGCCCGAATCGGTCAGTACAGGCGAGACTGGTGGTCGCTAATCCGGCGGTTCAACAGTAAATACAATGTTGTCTTGGTGAATGATGACATGAAGCGGTTCACTAACTTGCTCCCACTCTAATTCACCGGAGGGCTGGTTGTCAATATCTACAGATACGGTAACTATATGACCGTCCTGTTGTGGGATGTCATCACTCACGACTATTTGATCTCCACCAGATACAGTCACAACCTCTGAATTGAGGATTGGTTCGTCCCGATCGGCGTTCGTTACAGTTACCATCACCTGTGTCTCGACATTAAGGGCGCTGTGGAGAACGAGTCCAGTGGAACCCGATTTTGAAAAGGAGTTACAGCCAGCTGTTGCCGTTGTAATGACGACCCCACCAATGCGGAGTGCGTCACGGCGAGATGGAGTGGAGGGAACGTCCATTCAGATAAGGTGTTAATGTAGTACGGATATAATTGTTCTTCTTATCAACATTTGGTCAACACGCAGATGTATGGAGCATCGATTCCACTGAATTCTTTCTGAAACTATCAGTTACGACTTGTTAATATAGTCGTGAATCGGTCAGTACAGTTTGAACATGGCACACCATAGACAGGGGATATGACTGTGGACGCCCAATATTCAGTATCACTTATAGACTCACCTGTTCAGAATGTGACTTGGACCAGACCTTTAGCGGGTTAGACGAAGGGTTTGCCCGCTTCAGACAACATCGGTCTACATACCCAACTCACCATCTCGACCTACGGAATCAAAAGTGGCGACGATTGTTAAATTAGCCTGCTCAATAACCACTCACACTAACTAGCCCTTTCAGCCACTTCTGTAGCTACAGAAACTGTCTTCGAACAGTTACTCCCTCTCTCGGAGTGGGATGGTCAGCCTATCGAGCGTGGCTCGCTGTCGGAGCACACAGAGATGTTGACAGATACCGTCGACGTCGAAGCTCTGGCAGCTGCACCAGCCGGCGTGGCCACCGTCCGGAAGTTGGGCCAGACTGCAGTTCTGGGGGACCTCGTCGATGGCGTTAACGAGGAATAGGTCGGGCCGGCCGCCCTGCGTGACGGTCGTATTGGCGTCGAGAGCGGCCTCCCAGGTGGCCGGATGGTTCTTGTGAATCGCGCGAAAATCGAGTGGTTCTGTGCCAGCAGGTTGCGCAGGGACGGTCGCCGCTGGCGTGGTCCGGTCGCTTGTCGGGGCGGGGGACTCGGTTGTGTTCATCGGGTGAGTCCTCGTGTTACTTGCTAACATCTAAAACCGGAAAAAGGTTGCGATGGGTGCTCTCTGGGCAATTTTGTGGACTCTCTGGTGACTGAGAGAGATGAGCAGGAGTTCCCAGCGGAACGGCGGTTCAGGGACCGAGTATGAATGGCGCTGGAAGGACGAAAGCGAGAACCGAGGACTGCCCGACTCTTGGGCAGCACACGGTCGCCACGAACCCATAGAGAGTGGTGAGGAGGCCTTCTATGCCATTCAGTACCGATGGGGCCTCCACCTCGAGTTCGAGGTGGACCCTCGGACGGGGGAACCGACCGGTCTGCCGAACCGCGAACGGCCCGCGTGTCGAGTATTGTACATCGTCGAGGACAGCAGCCGAGCTGTCGTCCAGGAATGGGACGCCGAGCGGGAGGACGACGGGTGGAAACCGACTGCGGACTTCGCGAGCATCATCGCGAAGCCAGTGGGGAGTGGCGACTCGGTGGCCGAGAAACACCAAGCCCAGTATCGACACGCCGTGGAGAACCGCTACGACCTGGAGTAATGAATGCCGGATTTCTGTACCCATGCGGGTGCGGGGCACGACGTTGTGACCCTACATACCATGACTGAGGACACTGCAAACCCAGAGCGAATCGAGAGAACTGATGTTGGCGCCAGTATCGAAGCCCGGTTCAAACGGGGGACTGGTACCAGAGACGAGGACCAGTTCACGATCAAGGCCAAGGGCGAGACTGCCGAAGAAGCGGCCGCAGAGTTCGAGTTCCTGCTGGAGAAGTATGAAGCCGAGTACAGCGACCGGTGCCGGAACATCCAGCCCTCGAAACAGGACGACGGGAAGAGCGACGATGGATAGCGACCGTTCAGACTCGTCCGTCGATCGGCAATCGAGCTTCGCCGAGCGGATGGCGAGCGACTTCGACACGACACTGCTTCGAAACCTGGCCTGGCTGTGCATCGAAAACGACGGGCAGCTTAGTCGCATCTGCGATGGTCGGGCCGTCATCAGCGAGGCCGCCAACCTTCGGCAACACAACCAGGGCGAGGACATCGAGTATCTTGCCCAGCTCGAGGAGATCGAAGCGACGCTAGACTGGCTGGCACGCCAGCGAGCGCTCGAACTGGTCGCACAGGCCTGTGCCGACTGTCTCACCGATGGCGAGGCGTGGGAGTCCAACACGGATCCTGACGAGGAACGTATCGACGCAGCCCAGGCTGAGGCTCGCCGCTGGTGAAGCATCACACGAACGAGGCCGCTCGTGTCGGCGCACTCAAGGCCCTAGAGTGACACGCCTTCTTTTTCTGTAAACCTGGGCCGTCCTGGAAGTTTAAAAACGATGACGAGATATGCACTGTGTGTGACCGACCGGAATCCCGAGTATGACCCGGCCGATATCCGTGGAGCAGCCCGGTCTGACCCCGGTGCGGAAGATGCGGCGGATGATGGGGATACACTCCCAGGGAACTACCCAACCCATCGCGATGGCCAGGACCGGGCCAACACCTGTGCCAGCTGCTGGCAGGCAATTCCCGAGGGCGAAATCAAGTGCCCTCACTGTGCGAGTAACCAAATCAGTGAGTCGTCGACCGACGAGGACAGCACAGCCCTTCAGGAGTGGACCTTCGGTCGTATCGTCGTTGCTATCGTTCCTGGCAACAGTACTTATCATGCCCGGGCGCTGGGGGCCTCGGCATTCGATGTCAGCGACCACGTCGCGACCGGACCGGAGGTCTCCCATGGCGAGGTGAAACTCCGGGCTGCCTTCGAGACGGCGCCGGCGTCACATCTTACAGCGGGCTGGCCCGATCTTCCGACTGAGGCACCCATCGACGAGCCCGACGGGACGACACTGTTCGAGACTGCTGTCGACAAGACACACTGGGACGGTGACGGTGACCCACGGGTCTATCGCGAGGATGGCAGCCCGGTGACCACCAACGGTGAGCTCGATACACTCGAGGCAGAAATCGATGCCGCCGACCAACAGTACTGGGTCGTACCTGGCATCGTACAGCAGTACGAGAGTACACCAGACCTCGACAATATTGACGAGCCGCTATACTGTGTCGGCTGTGGGGAGATCATCGGCCACGAGGCAGTCGGTCGCGACAGTATCGCCCCGTATCCCCACCGTGGCCGGCCGATCTGGGTGTGTAAAACCTGTGGGCAGCCCCGACACGAACCTGCGGACAGTGAGTCCGCGAGCGAATCGTACACACAGTTCGACCTGCCTTTCGAGGGGCCGCCAGCATCCCGTCTCATAGAGCCGGCCATTCGGGATTGAACGGGACCCTCTTGCTGAACTGGTCTGTGGTGTATCGTTCGGAACCTTTAACCAACAGATTGGGCCGATACGGTCTGACCGTTGGTTAATTTCTGTCGCCGCTGACGGCTGGAGGCACCAATTGATGCCAACGTTCGACGACTACGAGTTCGACCGCGGTGACCACGTCGAGGTGGACTGGCGCGACAGGCAGGGTCCGCTCGATACCGTGGTCGGGACCGCGACCGATATTTTCGAAAGCGGCGGGGAGGTTATCGTCAGCGTCGAGGCCGACGACGACCAGTATCCAGAGGGGTCGATCTACGGCGGGACCCACGATTATGCGCCGGCGTGGATCAGTCGTTGTTGAGAGGAACATAGAGACGATTTTCTGTGCCCCAGCGGGGTGCGGGGCAGCAGGCGCTGTCCCAGGCAATCATGAGCACAGAGACATCTCCCGCCGACGGCGAGCATCGCGAGGCAACCGAGTCCGAGCAGTCGAGTCCCGACTTCCCAACGCTAACAGTGACGGCTGAGGGCGTCGCAGAGCGGCGCCAGCAGGTTGGGACCAGTATGTCCTGTATCGAAACGACGCCTGTCCAGCTGTTGTTCACGACGACGCTAGCGTCGGAAAGCGAGTGGGAGGGGCTGGTAAACCCAACATTCCGGACGCACTATCCCACAATCGAACGCGGCGCTTTCGTCGACCGGCTCTTAGGTGACCTCGACAGCTCGGCGGTGTACGAGCGACAGTCGTCCTGTCCGACGGAAGCCCCCAAGTGGGACCTCGCTATCGAAGCGCCTGCGCCGGAGTGGAAGCGACTGATGATGGTCTTCCTCGTCCGTGACGACCGGGACGACAAGGACCGAGCGTACCAGGCCGCGTCAAATCTCCAGCAGTTGCTGGCATCCGGATTCGCCAACGCCGGCGCCGCACTCGCTGCGCTCGATCTCGTCGACGAGTACGACCTGGACCATCCCACCGAGTCTTTCCGGGAGCACATCGAGAACGATATCGGGGGTGAAGAGGACTGAGTCCAAGCGGACTTGGGGACTCTCAGTCCTGTTGAAATCCTCAATCGTTGATACAAATTGCCTGCTGAATATAGAGCGTGACCTCAGCACGACGACTCTGTTTCTTTCGGCTATTCACTGCTGGATCAACTGTTCAGTGTGCGTGCGTATGCAACAGAAAGTATTCATGCTGATTACTATATGCTCAAGTCATGCGTGACCGCTGGCTGAAGGCGTTCTGTGCTTTCACAGCGATATTATTCGCAACTGGATGTATGGGGACCATCCATCTTCGGTTAAGGAGTGGAACCGCAAGCCGACGGCTATCTGAACATGCAGCGATGAGGAGGAAGTGGAATGGAACCCTCCTCAGATGCAGTACGATCTCTGCTGACTTCGCTGTTTCCATCGGGACTGATCGAAGACCTCGCGCACGAGCGCGAGGTCGTCCAACGTGACCGGAAGATCGACGTTCGGATGCTCATCTGGACGCTCGTCTTGGGCTTCGCCGCCGACGGCGAAGCCCGCTCTATCGCCGGATATCGTCGATCCTACGAGTTAGCGACGAATCAATCAGTCGCGGCATCGAGCTTCTACGACCGCTTCAGCGACCAGTTGGCTGACCTCCTCCGCGACCTCCTCGACCACGCCGTCGAGGAGGTCGCTGTGCCCCATCACGTCGCCCCTGCCTTCCAGCGGTTTCGAGACGTGATGGTCGCCGATGCTACCGTCTTCCGGTTGCATCGGCTTCTCTCGGAGTTCGAAGCCACTCACGACGACCAGTCCGGCGCGATGCTCTACCTCGTTCACAACATCACGGATCAGTCGGTGATCTCGACCGAGATCACCGACGAGCGTGTCCACGAAAGCACGTTGTTCAAGACCGGGTCGTGGCTCCGAGGGCGGCTGTTTCTGTTCGATCAGGGCTTCTTCAAGTATCGACGGTTCGCTCTGATCGACGAGAACGACGGCTTCTTCGTGAGTCGGCTCAAGCCTGACGCAAACCCGGTCATAACGGCGGAACTACGGGAATGGCGCGGCCGCGCCATTCCCTTGGAAGGCAAGCAGATCCACGATGTGGTTGGGGACCTCTCTCGGCAGTATATCGACGTTGAGGTGGAAGCAGAGTTCAAACGCGGGCCGTACAACGGAACGCAGTCACTGGATACAAAGACGTTCCGCGTCGTCGGCGTCTGCAACGAGGACGCCGACGACTACCATCTGTACATCACGAATCTCCCGCGAGAGGAGTTCCGTCCCGACGAGATCGGCTTACTGTACCGTGCCCGGTGGGAAGTTGAGCTGCTGTTCAGGGAACTCAAGTCGCAGTACGAGTTGACGAGTTTCGAGACAGGGAAGGCTCACATCGTACGGATTCAGATCCTTGCGGCTCTGCTGACGCTGGTGGTCAGCAGAGCCATCCTTCGAACGGTCTGTGATCACACCGATCAGCCCGTGGCAGGTGTACCGAAGGAACGCTGGGCGGCGACCTTTCGGTCGGCCGCCCAGCTCATCCTCCACGAACTGGCTGCGGTCTACAGCTATCCACCGCCTGACCTAGAGGCGTTTCTCACTCAGGAAGCACTCAATCAACCGGCATCACGCCAGACACTGATCAGAGAGGTGAGTAACGGGCTGTCTGGCGGTTTGACCGCTTAACCGAAGATGGATGGTATGGGGACTCCCGCTTCGGAACAACCGGCCTCAGATCATCCAGTGTATCTCGAAAACTATGGCAATGAGAGCGCATCGTTCGACATTACTGTTGTACGAAATGCGACGGGGGAGACCGTTCACAATCAGAGTTATGTACTTGACCCCGACGAAGACCGAGAGGTCTACAACACCGATAGAGCGTCTCCTGAAGGTATCGAGACGTTTCAGATCTATTGGACTGCGCGTAATGAAACCGGGCAGGTAACTATCAAGACGAATCAGTGTTATGGAGGCGCATATGTGATGATTCAGGAAGACGGTACTCCCTCATCGACGTACACGATTTGCTGAGCAATCTCCCTATCTTAACCGATACGTGCGCCTCCTAAGTCTTGCACGGCTTTTCTAATAGACTTCTGAGAAGTAGCCGTTGGGCGCGGTAAGTGTGTGACCTGTTTCTGGTTCGACGTGGCTGAAACAGTTCGAAAAAGAGGAGGTTCGTCATCCGCCTCACTTTTCACGCTTAACTAAACACCGCCCTCCAGAGGGCAGAAAGCACTTTACAGTGGTGTGACGAGTGCGGACAATGGACTCAAGGTCCCTGATCCTCCTCGCTTTCGGCGTGCTGGCCCTCGTCGGCGGCCTGTGGCTGTACACGGCAGTGCCGGGCGAGGCCTACCGACTGCACGTCATGGCGAGCGATGCCGACACCGCCGCGAACGCGAGTGAGCGCGATACGGCGGTGTACGCGTACGACGAACTCGACCCGGAGGCACAGAGCGTGTTCCGGAAAGGGCGAGCGGCGGCCGGCGAGGACATAACGATCCGCACGAACCGATGGCCCGAGGAGTTCGAGTACGGCACCGATACAGCCGGTGTCACGGTCGTCAGCGACGGCGACACCCACTACCTCGTCCGCGCCTCACAGAGACGGTGTCTGGCGGGGCTCTGTGCTGTCCTGCGGATCTTCCTCCTAGGTGTCGCCGGTGTCGGGGTAGTTGCGCTCGGTATCGGGGCGAAGCGGGCCACTGCGCAATCGTAATTGCGGGAAGCAGGGGCACGAAGGCAACGCCCACGCGGCCGACTACCCCCAGAGGAGAACTCAGTCGATTGGCTGCTTGCTGAATATATGCTCTGAACTGAGCGATTAGGCTGAACTCGTACTTCGCAATCTCCGTGCTGACCATGCGCTGTGTATGCAGCACGGCTGCTAAAACATATCACTCGCTGAAGGTTTCAACAAGGCCGGCAGTGTGTATGTGTTCTCCTGCCCTAACTGGATTAATTAAGTTACCCTGTATTGTCATGATATGGACTGGGAGAGATGGCGAGTCAATGCAGAGATTTACGGACTGAAAGCGAGGGCGAAACTGAAGATATTGTTCATGGCCGCGGGAATCGTCTTGGTGTTTGTAGGTGCGTACAACATGCTCGCAGAACCGTATCTGAACACCCCGCGGGTCGCAGCTGTACCGGCACTTGGGTATGTTGGTTCGGAGGGTAGCGGCATTTTCCTTCTGGGTGACGTGGTCGCAATTGCCGCTGGAGCGGTGATTGTTTGGCTGTCCTAACCCACTTTTATTGACCTACAGGAATCCGCACGATTACGTTAGATTCTGTTGACGAAAGAAGAACCCCGTATGGTAGATGTGCGGCTTGTATTCAGCACGGCTATAGAGACCTATCACGGTCTGAGTAGTTCATTGGAGCCCGATTTTTTGCTCCCCCGGCAGGTGCGGGGACGTGCCAGAGAGTACGTCCCGACAGACACCCATGTCGAGTGACCCACATCCCGAGGAGTCGAATCGCACCATCCGCGCAGTGGACCTCTTCTGTGGCGCTGGTGGCCTCTCGTGGGGGCTGGTTGAGGCGTTGAAAGACGTCGCGATGACTATCCCACAGCCGACCCGAGCTGTTCTGGAGGAGACCATCGACCTCGTCGGGGTCAACCACTGGGAGCGAGCTATCGAGACCCACGCAGCGAATCACCCGTGGGCCCGGCACTTCCACGACGATATCCAGAACGTGAATCCGCGAGCAGTCTTCGACGAGCGCGACCCTACAGTCACTATTCTCTCCGGCGGTATCGAGTGTACCCACTGGTCGACGGCCCGGGGTGGCAAGCCCGTCGACGAACAGAAACGGATGCCCGCGTGGGACTTCCTCACCTGGGTTCAGAAGCTCCGTCCTGAGCATGTTCTGGTCGAAAACGTGCCAGAGTTCCGCTCTTGGGGGCCGAGTATAGAATAAACCGGGCTATACTGCTCGCGACGACGTTCCTCAACCTCGACGATGAATCCTCCCCGCGAGCGAAGAACACTCTACCAGGTGTATGAGAACATCTGCGAGGTCTGTGGCTACGAACCCCGGTCGAAACGCCGTGTGAACGACTTCCTCGACTCCATCCGTCTGTACGGCCTGCTCGAACGAGACGAGCGGAACCTCCGTCGTGCCAGGGGCCGCTCTTACATTCACACGCTCGAGGTCTCACCGGAACTCGTCTTTGAGGGCCTGAAATACGACCAAGAAGGCGCCGAGTCGATGCTCGAGCGTTATGACCTGGTTCCAGACCCCGAGGACGCAGACCAAGCGCGATTGACTGCGTTTGTCTAACTACTGGGGTTGTCCGGTCATCGCTACGTACCCGAGCTAACCAACATTCTCGGGATATCGACTGGTTTGTTGGTTAATCTATCGAGGAGTTCACTGTGGGAGAGAGATCTCACGTCACTCGAGTTCTTGCGGGCAATCGGTTCGATTGCCGGTTTGGTATGAGGCAATCGATATCGATCTCCCACTCGTGACTCCGGATATCGGGTCGGACGAAGCGACGGCGTAAGCCGTTTTTATAGTAGGTTCTGTGAATGTGTACCACGCCAGGGAACAGCGCTTTGTATCTCTGCATACAACTGTATGCACATGTCGAAGAGCATCCGTCTCTCCGAGGACGCCTACGAGCGCCTCGCCGCTCACAAAGGGGAGGACGAAACCTTCTCCGAGGTGGTTCTCCGCCTCGCCGGCGAGCGATCACTCCTCGAACTTGCGGGGATTCTCAGCGACGAGGAGGCAGCGTCACTGCGTGACGCCGTCGACGAACGCCGCGAACAGCGCGGCCGCGAGCTCGAACAGATTGCCGGCGAGCTAGAGGACGCGTAGCGTGCTGCTGGACACTTCGTTTCTCATCGACCTGATGAACGGCGACGAGGATGCCGTGGAGAAAGCGCGTGAGCTGGAAACCGATCTCGTCCAGCAACGCCTCTCCTCAATGACGCTCTTTGAATTGTACTATGGCGTCGCTCGAGCGACGGACTCGGAGGCCGAACGCGAAAAAATCGAACAGGTCCTCGAATCCAAGCCAGTCCACCCAGCTGACTCCGCGATAATGCGGAAGGCTGGGCGTCGCTCTGGCGAGTTGATGAACGACGGAAACGCCGTCGCCGACGGTGATATGATCATCGGCATGACTGCCGAGGTCGTCGATGAACCGGTTCTCACACGGAACGTCGATGACTTCGAGCGTCTCGGTGTCGATGTCGAGACGTACTGAGACTATCCACTAATCGAGTTCGTCGACGACGACCAACCGGAGCGATTGTCGGTTTGGTACCAGGCACTCGATATCGACCTCCCGCTCGTGACACCGGACGCCGGGTCGGACGAGGAAACGGCATAATTGCCGTCGCTCTCAGGGGGTGTTATAGAACCGTTCTTATACCGTTGCTACATTTCCGCTGAATCGGTTAATACAGATGAGCAACTACCGAGTAAGGAGAATCTCTCTCTTTTATTTTTCTTTCCTCGTCTCCCTTTGTTGCTCAACGCACCACCGATAGAGGTCTTCTTTCAGGTCGGTTGGTGTGTCGTCGAACACCATCCCTAGCCGCCATCCGAGGTTATGCCACGAGAGTCCTTCAAGTGCTCTCGGACCAAATTCCTCGCCGTTTTCTGCTTTTGTCCAACCAGCCTTGAAAGACCCAACTCGGTCATTCCCGGGTTCAGGGAACACTCGCTGGTCCTTTTCCCAATCGTGCTTCAGTCCATCCAACCGATCTTCGTTTGCGTCAGAACCTTCTAATTCTCTAACGCCTGCAATGAACAAGCCTGCCCAGGTCCTACCCTGTTCGTCTTTTATTTCCTTCATTTTTTCATACTGGTCGTCGTCGAGTTCGAACCGTATCTCTCGCGCCATACTCACATATATATTTCACATCTATTTATGGGTTTTGACTCACTTTGAGTTTCGACACAGAATGGGCAAAAGGGCTGAAAGCAACTAAATTGGCAACTCAGACCGAAATTACACGAACATAATACTCGGGTACCTACTATCCTTAGGATGTACGACCGATTGTAGATTGATTCTTCCCGCTGGCCTTCACACACGCGCGTGCTTCAAATAAGAGTCAAGGGGTCCCGGGGGGCACTCCGAAAATAGCGCTACCGCGTCCCGCCAGCCGAGCCGGCCGAAACGCCCGTATCAGGCGTCCCGTCTCCCTCGTACCAGGACGAATCGACGGCGTCCTCGTCGAGAACTTTGATGTGCCACTCGCCGAGTTCCTGCATCTGCACGAGCAGCTGGATGTCAGTGTCGGGCTTGCCGTCCTCGTCGACGAGGCCGCACATCTCGAGTTCGTCTTTCGGCAGCGAGACGAAGCCCGTGTTGTTCGATTTCTGCAGGCTGTTGATTCGGACCATATGTTGTGTGTGTGCCCACTGTCGTGCGATGAGCACATCGCTGTCTGGGGTCGAAGCACTAGTAAAAGGGTATTCCATTTTGACATCGGTGGAGTCCGTGTCAAAATGGGTGTGGGGTTTACTAGCACTCCCGAGTGAGGGGTTTGCGTTCAGCGATGGTCACCACCGTCACCTGCCAGAACTGCGGCGAACGAGTCACGTCAGAATATGCTCGTGTGTTCGGGAACGACACTAACGAGCTCCATGCCTGTTCGAGTTGTTCGACACAACGTGCGGTCGCTCGTGGCGCCGGTGTCGACGCCGATCGCGACGGCACGCCCTTGGTCCACCGGCCCGACACCGACGAACCGGTTCGAACGGTCACCACTGTCGACGATGACCCCACCGAACAGCCCGAGCGCTACCGACTCGAGACACTTCGCGATGGGACCTGGGACGGGCCGACTGCCACCTCAAGTACTGGCGATTCTCAATTTGAAGCGCTGGTCAACCGGTGAGAACCGGGGGGTCCGGTCTGGAATCGGTCCTCTGCAACTCTGTCAGCTGACTGACTGACTGAGGCTGCGTACGCGCGCGCTATTAAACGCGGGGGAGGGGGTTATCCGGCGTATTTCTCGGCAAAATCGGCTTTTTGTCTCCCCTGTGATTTCGTTCCCGACTGACTCCTGGACTACCGCCCCTGCAGCGCCGCTTGACGTCGTTCCACACTGCAGCGAGGTCGCCTTCGCTGAGTGTGTTCTAATTCAATACGAAGACAGTGACCGCTGTCGACGAAGCGCGTAGCTCACGATTTCCTCGCGGCGGTGCCGTCCGACTCGCCGTCCGCGAACGGGTCGTCGGGCGGCCGCTGGTGCTGCTCTAACGCGCGCGTGTATCTGTTGGGGCACAGGGGTCCCCCGGGCGTGCGGGCTATTCGTCTGTCAGTGAATACTTTCAGTAGTTCTCTATAGCTGTGTTCTCTGCGCTCCGATTAATCACAACTGGCTGCCCACAGTCAGAGCAACGCCAATCAAACAGGTGTCTGATTCAGAGAATGGAATTGTCTCAATCTGCTCCGTGCAGTGTGAAAATTCAGTCGTAGGAATCGCTATGCTCTCACACTGCTATTGATTCAGGTATTCGTGAAGACCCAGTCGTAGTGATTAGAGATTGTATTAATGACGTGGGCATCCGTCTTTAGCTAAGCCAGAAACCGCGTGACAGCAGCGGCTTATCGAGGCTACTTTTTGAGAGGAATGAGGAGGCGACGAGTGTGCACAACGAAGCCTCCTCATCGAGAATTATGCGTCGGCTCACTACTCTCTTTCCCTCTGAGTTCCTCGAAGAGCACGCCGAGGAACTCGGCGTGGTCGAGCGAGACGGCAAACTTCAGATTCCAGTCCTCGTGTGGGCGCTCGTGTTCGGCTTCGCCGCAGGCGAAAGCCGAACACTCGCCGGGTTCAGACGCAGCTACAACTCCACAGCCGATGAGACGATCTCTCCCGGTGGCTTCTATCAGCGGTTGACGCCGACGCTGGCGGAGTATCTCCGCGACCTCGTCGAGCGCGGCCTCGACGAGGTCGCTGTTCCCGACGCTGTTGACGCTGATATCGACCGATTCAGGGACGTGATGATCGCTGATGGAACGGTGTTGCGGTTGCACGAGTTCCTCTCTGATGAGTTCCAAGCCCGTCACGAGGAGCAGGCTGGAGCGAAGCTCCACCTGCTCCACAACGCCACCGAGCAGACGATCGAACGACTCGACGTGACCGACGAGAAAACACACGACAGCACGCTGTTCAACACGGGGTCGTGGCTGCACGGCCGACTGGTTTTGTTCGATCTGGCGTACTTCAAGTACCGCCGGTTCGCGTTGATCGACGAGAACGACGGCTACTTTGTGAGCCGGCTGAAGGACAACGCGAATCCGGTGATAACAGAGGAGTTACGGGAATGGCGCGGGCGCGCCATTCCCTTGGAAGGCGAGCAGATCCAGGATGTCGTCGATGACCTCTCACGACAGTACATTGACGTGGAGGTCGAAGCCCAGTTCAAGCGAGGCCAGTACGAGGGAACGCGTTCGTTGGATACGAAGCGGTTCCGCGTCGTCGGCGTCCGCGATTCGGACGCCGACGACTACCATCTGTACATCACGAATTTGCCGAGAGAAGAGTTTCTCCCGGCGGATCTAGGGACGCTGTATCGGTGTCGCTGGGAAGTAGAGACGTTGTTCCGTGAGCTAAAAACACAGTACGAACTGGACGAGTTCGACACAAGCAACCGTGATGTCGTGGAGATTTTGCTGTACGCGGCGTTGTTGTCACTGCTGGTGAGTCGTGAGTTGTTGGATCTGGTGACCGAGCAGACTGACGATGAGATCGTGTTTCCGCCGGAGCGCTGGGCGGCGACCTTCCGGTCGCACGCCCAGCTCATCCTCCACAAACTCGGTGAGTATCTCGGTTACTCGCCACCGCCGTTGCTGGAGCGGCTGATCGAAGATGCGCAGAAGATTCACCAGCAACGACCAGTCTTACAGGAGACGCTCGCTACCGCTACGCAACCGAGGTGTGAGTCTTAGCTAAAGACGAATGGTTGATGGTATTGGCCGAATTGGCTCGTTCGACTCAATATGATGTGGGTCTGATAGCGCCGGTCGAAACTGGAAATTTACTCGCTTCCGTCCAACATCATCTGTCGAAACGACCCCAACATTATACTCGAAATATCGACTGCAGCCGTCGACTTCTCTGGGTTTGATATTGCTTTGCCAAGTCGTGATCTTTGACTCGTTATGATTGAACTCCCACGTTTCTCCTGCAGCGTTAAACTGGCCGACCGAGTTTCCCTCTGCAATGACGGTACCAGTCTCTGGGTTGCACCCTGTCCATTCAAAATGGCCGTCTAACGCTGTTGAAAGTTCTATGAACGGCAGTAAACCCTCGTCTTGGCTGGTGAACAATAGCTTCGCCCCAATCTCGTGAGTTTGGGGCCGAAGAATTGGATCTGAATCGGGCTCAAATGACCAAACCCGATCCCACTTCGCCTGCTCCGGACAGCGATGGCGATGATGTTCAACTCGGTTGCTGAACTCCTCTTCACACCACCGGCAGCAGGCCCATGTGAACTCTGACGTTGCATTTGGAGTTCTGTGATCTGAGCGAACTGCCTGATAATTTCCCGTAAGGAGATGTCGCTCTCGTTCAGACCGCTGCTGATCTTCTCTGTCAGATACTCGTTCGGATTGATCGGATTTCTTCATCTCCCAGATCTGGAAAGCGGGACGGGAATTGAACCTCTATCTCGGCGGTCGAATTGTAGAAAACCTATTCAGGATCAGTTGTGAACTGTTGAGCAGGTTCGAGCGAACTGTAGCCCAGTCGCTCCTTAATCTGGGGCGCTGTCCAGCCTTCCCTTCCTAACATCATTCCATGTGTAAACCGGAGGTCTTGTGCAGTTACACGCCGATCCAAGCCTGCTTCATCAGCGAGCTGGTTGAGATGATAGTTGACGCCCCTGTGAGATAGCGGAATGAAGTCGAATCCCCGTTTCCACCAGTCTAGAAGCTCGATTAGCGTTTGGTGGCTTCTGCTGATCCAAATTGTTCGGGTAGCTGCTGAGGTAGTGGCCTCCCAAAAGTCGTCTTCCCGGTGCGATTTATTTCGACATTTAGTACAGGGCTCACCCCTGTCGTTCAGATTTCTCTGTTTTCGATTCCCAGCTCCTGTTGGACCAGCCCCTTTGACGCACTCCTCTTTTTCGGGAATGTTGATTAGAAAGTCTTCGTCGTCCGTTGATAGCCACGACGGACGCATATGATTGTACTCTCCATTCCGCATCCCGGTATGGAGGAGGAACTGCCCAGTTAATGCTCTAACCGGTACATCAGATTGTTCGATTGCCCTTTCGAAGGCCTGTACTTGTCGGGGAGAGAGCGGCGTGAACTCCTTTCCTGCCATTTTTATCACTCCTCTTAACTGTCGCTGACTGACTGAAACTGTTCAAGTTCATTTCGCACCTTATCGACATCTCCATCGTCGCCGTATTCAACAAGAGCAGCAAGACAGAGGCTCCGGACGAATCGGTCGTTACTATGCTTGATGACGTATGCGAGCTGGTCTGAGTTTTCATTCACATACTGGTCCGGATCAAGATCTTCCATTACAAGCACCTCCTATCAGTGAGTTCCCGATTTGACATATTTGTCTCTTGGATGTCGTAGAACCATTCTCTCGACTTTTCTATCGGGTCGGCTTCCTTGGACGACCGCATAATACAACGAAAGAGTGTAGATACGTTGTATCTGATTTGCTAAAAATAGGCTAACGAATGGACCCTAAATGGCTTTCAGAAGTGGTTTTTATGGTGTTGTTTGTCGAAATCCGGCTAATACGCCGTAGACCCCTCCCGACTTTGAACAACCTATTTTACGTATTCACTATACTCAAGGCGTATGGGACAACCGGACGAGTCGAATGGCTTTCTACGTGATGCAGACAAGGATTGGCTACTGGACGAAACGGACTACGACCATCAATCAACGAAATCTCAACGAAAACGAGAGATACGAGAGCATTTCAAAACAGCAATGGAGGATTTCAATCTATTGATGGAGAACTGGGATCGGGATCAGTTGCAAATGGCCTTTGAGGAACTGAGACATTCTGAGAGTAACGAACTTCGAGATCCGACTGACATAGAAGATGTGGCGAACGCTGACAAAGATACAGAAGAGTGGGAAGGCAATCACGCGGTCGAGTGTGTGCGCAATATGGTTGCCCTTTCGTATATTGGATTAGCGCAAATCGATGCAGATCTGGCTTCTCCTGAAGGGGTTGCTCATCAAGCACTGGAATTCCATCGAGCAACAAGGAGGGGGATTCAAGATGGGAAGACCGAATTTGGTCACTCTCCGGCAGCAGTGCTATTGGCGTCAAACGTGCCACTCTGGGAACTGCCAAGCCCGGAAGAATTCACCAAACAGATTGATTATGACGATGTCGGGAAGAAGAACGACATACATCAAGCCAGAGAAGGCACACCCGATTATTACATTTCAAAAGATGTAGCTGGGGACGACTATTATGCAGATGCTGTTGCTTCGATTGGTCAACGTCTCTATTCGCGAAAGCGGAAGGCGAACGTTAGCCTATCTGAATTCCACCTTCAACACTAACGAGATCAACCCCGCAGTACTCTATTGTGGCTATCTCTAGAGGGTCTGCTCCTTTTTCTCACCCTATACGAGAGAGGGGAAGTAAAATAAAATTTTGCCAAAGTACTATATTCCCCCGACTGCTTCGTATCTATATGGACGATCGAGACCCGCCAGAGGAATTTGCGGACGTCAATAAAGCAGTCGGAGAGGAGTGGGAGGCTGAAACGACCCCCTATGAGCGCATTCGGCGGGTCGTTGCGCATACGTATAGCCCTGTCTCGGCTGATGCAGTTGCTGACGACGCACAGACCGCTCCAAAAACTGCCCGCAAACATCTGAATACACTCGCAGAGGAAGGCTTCGTCGAGACAGAGACTGGCGAGCACGGTGCTACGCTGTATCGCCGCTCCCCTGAGTCGCTGGTCGTCGAGCAAGCTGCGGATATCCTCGAGCACGTCTCGACTGACGAACTCATCGCGCGGATCCAGGAGATGCGCGAGCAACTCTCTGAGTATCAGTCAAAGTTTGGCGTCGAGTCACCGGAGGAACTGGCTGTCGATCAGACTAATCAGGCACTCGCTGCGTCTGACTCCACGCCAGACGAACCCGATCCGGAGACGATTCGTGAGTGGAAGACACTCCGGCGAAACCTCGCGTTCGCAAACGCTGCCCTCTCGATCGGGAACGCCGAGCAGTTCGTCGACGGCGATCGTCGCTCCACAGACGATAGCGTCCCCGCGTGAGATATGGCGGGCCCACAGGCGGAGGATCATACCCTCCGTGGCGCAATTGATCGGCCAGCACTGCTTTCAATCCGAGATGTCATCGAGGAGATGGAACCGCTTGCGACATCCCGTCTCGACGACTATCTCAATCCATCAGTACTCGAAGTCTCCCTCGATGACGGGCTTTGTGACGCCGACGGAGCTCGGATCGACGTCCAGTGGACGACGCAGGACGATTACAAGTTCCATTATACGGATACCGCGGACGTGAATCTTCGCTGGGGAAACCATCTCCACGGCGGGGACTACATCCATGTCTCTGGGACAGAACATTACCATCCGCCGCCGGATGCGAGTTCAGATCCTGCTGATGTCGAGGACTCCTGTATCACGCAGTCCCCCGAAGAGTTGGTCACTCGTGCCGTTCTCAAACTCTGGCGAGTCGCATATCATACAGACTCGTATTCTCCGCTAAACGCTGGAAGCAACCCTCCCTGAGACAAAAAACGATTGTACGGCATCACAGAATTCACGGAGAGCAACGAGATGGTTGGAGGCCATCGTTTCACTGGATTCGGCAGTCACCCAGATAGAGCGTCATAAAACCGTTCACACGGTGGTTGTTTTCGGAAGTATCGGAAATAGATTGTCTGCTCAGTATTCCCTATATTGAGCGGTTGGGGGGTCAGCTAATACGTGCGCCAACTGTTCCATGATGCCTGATCTCTAGGCTTTGCCAGCTTATAAGGTGTGGTGGTGAGTAGCATAAAATAGGGAGGTCGCTATCGCCAGTGGCGAGAGTAAGGCTCAAGGAAAAGAATAATAATCAGGCTGGAAGAAAACACGGACCTGTAAACGTATCCTCGACAAAACTCACTGGAAAATGGAACGGACAGGAACTCTTTACGACTTCGCGGAACACGAGACGGAGACTTCCTTCCGTGCATACATTGAAGAGCTTATAGAGGACCGCGAAGAACCTGTCCGGGCCTTAACTGTTATTTCGGAGCGTACTCCGAAGGAGCTCTTCGACGAATACCCGTTAAAGGAATACAGTGTTTCAATCGAGGATCAAGAGATCTTCACGAGCGGCCGCCTGATTAGAGAGATCGAAGGCGAATCGTACGAAGGAGGGTCTCGACAGTTCAAGGATAACTTCTTCATCGTAAGTCACTCCGAGGAGAAGCTATACACCATTTTCACAGTCTCTGACAAGGATTTCTTCGATAAAGCACTCACCCGTTACATCGAGACTCTGCCTTCGGAGATTACTGGCTCTTTCCTGTCCAGCGAAGATCTCCGCCGCCTTATTCAGAACTTCGACAACCGTGTGAACGGTAATCTCGTGGTGAAAAAAGCAGTCCTCAAGTCGACCGGAGAGGACACACAGATTGAATACCACGAGGACAAGCCATACTATGAAGTTTTCAACGAGGCTTCTACTAACGATCTCTACGTCGATAAAATCGAACTCACCGTTCACAATACGGGTACGGCATTCCAGTTCTTCGTGTCTCGTAACGGAGCGACTCGTTACATCAGAGGATCCAGCGACCTCTACTTCAACGTCTTGCTGAATAGCTTAGCCTCCTTCATCTCTGACAAAGGAGAACTCTTCCAAGACCGTGACAGGGAGTACGGGTCCCGAGATACAGACCCAATTAAAATTCAGTACGAAGAAGGCTCGATAACCGGTGTCGAGGAGAACAAACGGCTGATAAAAGCGTTAAAGGGGTTAAAACGCACCTCTGTTACGGTTTACCACGATAATCCGTATATGCACGCATCTGTCCTCGACTTTGACGACGGAACCAGCGTGGATGTTTACCTCACCTCGGACAGCGATATCTCGATTATCCCCGGATTCAACGCCTCGAAAAAGTCTCTGAGCCGGATCTGCGACCAGATTAACAAAGGATTCCTTGAGGGAGAGGTCAAAGCCGAGGAGGAGCAGGAACGCGATTTCGACGACTACTTCTCAGCAGCATAATCACCCGTGACAGAGTCAGATAGTTTCGTACAGTGCGTTGACCAAACCTTCGATAGATTTGAGAGATACGACAGATACGTCGATGTCGTTTCTGCCTGGGAAGAGTTCCTCGATGACCAATATAGCTCTGAGTTCCGAGACTTCAGCTTTGATCGTTTTCCCGAGGAAAGTATCCAGTATAATGGGTCAGAGCTGACTCCCACCTTCACAGCCTATTTCGATGAAGACTACGGCATCCTGTTTGACGTCTACCATAACCTTCCCCGAGACGAAGAAGATCTGAAGGAGTTTTTAGAGGACATCTCCGGTTATGACCAGGGCTACCCGTTCCGGGTCAACGGGTCAGAAACCGAGATACCCGAAAAATATGATATCGCCTTACTCATCAGCAATCAGAATGCTCAGACGGCGGAACACAGGGTCCAGAACTTCCTGTCCAAGGGAGGCCTTCAGTTCGACTCAAATTTAGTACTGCTCAGCTACGATTACGTCGATCAAAACACGAATCCGAAATACGAATTTGGAAGGCTGTCGAAGGTCAATCAGAACTTCCGAGACGATGTGCTCCCGGAACGTAAGCAGATTAGCACCCGTCTTTCCATAGAGGACGGCGGCTTCGAGACTATCGATTCGCCACCTGGATTCTTCGACGACAAGAAATCAACGGGTGTTCTCTGTAACAAGGAACTCTCTGAGCTCTACTTCGCCTGTTACCTCTGGCACAACGTGTTCTTCAACTGTCTTGATGACACTGAGCAGGTCATCTGGCAGGGTAAGAATCCTCGCCGGATTATCGAGTTCAAAATCACGGTTGACGAACTCTATGCGATGCTCAACCGGAAATACATTCCTGGCAACGGAGTTCGGGAAGAGTGGATCCGTTCTACACTGGAGTATCTCGTCGGTGTTGAAGCTGCTGAACAGGTATCTGACGACGAGTACCGGGTTAAGTTCCGCAACCTCCAGGACAAACGCAGAGACCACAAAGACGTTGTCACCCGCCGCTCTGATTTGGCTGACCTGGCGCACATCTTCGCAGAATGGTACTGCGAAAACGCTGTCGACACCGATACTTCTGTTCGGTCAGATGTCCGCGATGATTCTACACAGACTACTATCACGAGTGACCTGACTGAGCCGGAGAAAGGCGAATACTGAATCTATGTCGGAGGTTGAGGAGGAGAAACAGAAGGAAAAGAACGGAGAGGCTTCTGGAGGAGGAGAACAGGCTGTCAGTTCTAAGCGTGATTTGGCGAATAGATATCAGTCGATGGTGGCCGACCAGTTTCAGTCAGTCTCAAACTTCGAAGATAAGGCCTGGAAGGCTATCAGAGCGAATATCGCACTCATCGGGATTTATCTCACAGGTCTCTCGGTCCTACTGCGTACCTCAGATTCGACGCCTAGTATCGCCCTGATTGATACTCCACCGGTCTTGGTCGGGATAGTCGCCTTGTTCGCGTCTCTTGTCTATGCGATTATTGTGATGCTGGGGATCAAGATTGGGTTTGGGCCTTCGACTGATACTGCTGAGTCTTTGATCAAGAGTGAGTTAGAGGCTGATGAGTATGATTCTATCATAGTTACCAACTATGCCAAGACAGTCAACAGCAACTGGGGTGTTTTGGAGGATAAGTCCACGCGACTGAGGAAGTCTTTCGCTCTACTCGTTGTCGGTTTGACCGAGACGTCTCTGGGATTGCTGTTCATCATCTCTCCTTCCCACTCACAAATAGTCGAGATTAAGGCCGGAGCTTTCATCGCTGTCTCAGCGACCGTTGGGTATATCGCATACTACCTCTGGATGAAGGGCTACGAGTCCGAAGATAATGGCGAGGATGAGGAGGATGATGAGAGAGAAGATACAGACTCGGATGGGCCTTAGAAGTAGTTGCCAATACGGTTTCTTTATTTATAGTAAGAGCTGAAACAGCCGGTCAGTACAGATGAGCCACCGATTAATTGGTCCTACTAATGAAACCGCATCAACACTTATCCTCCAACAACTCATAGGTGTCGTGTATGGCCCTCAGTGTTTGGGAAGTGTTCCTCTCCTTATTCAGAGGAGGTGAGGAACCCAAAGAGAAATCCGGTGAGAAATCCGATGAGGAGGAATCCGAGGGGCGCTTTGTTCCATCCCCGCTGGACTTGTCCGTCCGAATCGGTCACGGTGGGTCGGACAGCCAGCGAGTCCGAGAACTCGCCAAAATAAACAAACAAGCAGAAGAAATTGAGGAACAACGACGCGGTAACTAAGCATCTCTACTTACCAATTCAGTTGCCACAGTTCCAGCACCTGTTCTGAATATAGAAATCGCGCTAGCAACTACTGTTAGTACATTGAGCGGTATTCCTGCCCGGCATATAACACCTAGAATGCAGTTCTATACTGAGCACACATGGCGGGACAGAATGCGGTGTTGTAACTGTTCTATGACTTCCTCTCAAGAGGGATCCAAATCCTCTTCCCAATCAGTTGTTGCGTATATATCGTCGTCAGGAGCAGTCTCATGTAGGCGTTTAGCGGCGTCTACTGACTCAAGTCGAGATTTGATATCTTCTGCACGATCTGAGTTGACGTAGTAATCCCCTTGATCGTGTTCAACGAGATTCTTTTCGAGGAGATCATACAGGGTTTCAGTCGCACTTGCTTCCTTGACGTCTGCGTGTACAGCGATTTCAGAGGGAGTGAACCGCTCACCTCGATTGCGTACAAGGAAGCTGAGGGCCTCGTACTCGTCGGTCTCCGGGAGCACTGGGAACGGCTCGTGATCTCGGGAGTCGTCCATAATTCTGTTATTGACTGATCACACTGGAGGCCTGTGAACTATTCTACGATAGACTTATCTCGGTCAACAGGAACCGAAAGTCGATCTCAATTCCCCTCATCTCATTCGACTGCTTCGGTGAAGCTCGCTGCCGCATCGATCAGTTCCGCATCGCCACCAAGTGCTTCGACGAGCGGTTCCATCTCCTCGAGCGTTTCGAGGAGCTCTGGGTTTTCCTGAGCGATTCGGAGTAGCTTCCGCCGCTGTTCGTCTTCCTGTTCTTCGAGTTCCTGTACCGCCTCGGGCTCCATTGCTTGGTGACACCAGACGCAGAAGGGTTCGTCACGTGGAGTCTGCTTATCGCACCGAGGACACGTGAGGGGTGTCCGATCTTCCGTCTTCTCTGTCTGTACCTCGAGCCCTTGAAGCTCTGCGTACTGGTTATTCTCGTTTTCAGGCCCGAACTCTGCGATGTACCGCCGCGCGTGGTCAGAGGTTGGTTTCCTGCCTTGCCGTTCGTTGATGAACGACTCATTCGCTCCCTGTTTGGCGAGCCAGTAGGTGTTTGATTTTCGGAAGTTCGTAGGTGTTACAGGCTTATCGATATCTGCTCGCTCTCCTGCCTCCTTGAATCGGCCAAGGAACGTTTGGTAGCTCGCATTATCATGAGGTTCGTCGAGATTACACCAGAGGAATGCCTCGTCGTCGTCTGGTGCTGGATGCTTACTGAGCCACTGCTGCAAGTAGGGAACGCTGTTAATCAGGGTGACTGAATGCTCCCCTTGTTTCCCGTCGAGACTGATCTGGATTCCGTGGTCTGCATCGTTCACTTGCCCCATCCTAACCTCGTGCATCTCCTCTCCTCGCGGCCCGAGTTCGTGCGCGACTGTGATTAGGGCCTTGTCCCGGGAATTGGTCGTTCCCTCGACCGCCATTCGTTTGGCCTCCTCCCAATCCAGCATATCTGACCGGCTGGGCGAGGGGTCGTAGGAATTACTCGTGCCTGTCGGAACCCAAGCTAACGAGTCCGGCACTTCATCATCTGCCATCTTGAGAGTCCGTTTACCGAAGATACGAATGGCGACCCGATAATCTTGATTCGTCTCTTCACTGTACTCTGGGACGCCTCGTTCCCTGTTGATCCACACGACAACCTCTTCGGCAGCATCTCGACTTTCGAGCGCGTCGGCGAGCCCACCAACCTGTTCCGCCATGATGACGCAGTGACGGAGAAGCTTGAGGTGCCTATAGTCGCCGTACTTCGAGCTAAGTAGGTCGAGTTGCCGGCTGAATTCGAGGAGTTTCTCGGCATCGTCCTCCGATATCGATGGTGCGTCACCGTCGTCAGGAGACTCGTCGCCCATACCTGACCGTTTCTTGATGCGTTTTTGGAGGTTCTCGATTTGGTCTCTGGTTCCCATCTCTGCTTATGTATTTTATACGCTGGGCTTTAACCCTTAGCCCTAAAGCCGGCCCTTGGCTTCTAAACCCGTTCCTGAGCGACGCGAACCAGCGTGGGTTTGAAGCAGGGAACTTCGCTGTGACCGAGGTTCTCATCCGGGACGGGGAGTGCACCCTTACTACCGCCTGCTCGTCTTGGACCGGGACATCGGGCGTGTAATCCGGAACCGACGACATCGGTAGTCCGGTTGCAACCGCCGTTTCAGCACAGTGTTCGAACCGACTACGGGTTGTACCAGTACGGGACCGGGCCGGTAGCACCGACCTAAACAGGACCACCCGAACGGTGGTCACGGATTTATCAGCGGGGCGGCGAAGCGTGGATGTATGCACGTCGACGTGGACCGTCTGCGCGAGGACATCGAGGCGAACGCGCGGTTCGGGGCGGTCGACGCGTCCGAGGGCGTCGGTCGGACCGTTCTGACCGGGAGCGAGGCGGACCGACAGGTCAGAGAGCGCTTCGTCGAGCGGCTGGATGCGGCGGGGCTGTCCGTCCGTGTCGACCCAGTGGGAAACATCGTCGGTCGCTGGGAGCCGGACGGCTGTGACCCGGATGCCGCGCCGGTCGCGGTCGGCAGCCATCTCGACTCCGTCCCACGGGGCGGCATCTTCGACGGGCCGCTGGGGGTCTACGCGGCGCTTGAGAGCGTCCGTGCCATGCAGTCGGCCGATGTCTCCCCCGACCGGCCGGTCGAGGTTGTCTCGTTCACGGAGGAAGAAGGCGGCCGGTTCGGTACCGGGACCCTCGGGTCGTCCGTGGCCGCGGGACAGCGGCCGGCGGCGGAGGCGCTGTCGCTCACGGACGACGACGGCGTCTCGCTCGAAGCGGCGCTCCGACAGATCGGCTTTGCCGGGGACGACACGGTCGAGGCCGGCCGCTGGGACTCGTGGGTGGAGTTACACATCGAACAGGGGACGACGCTTACGGACGCCGGCGCCGGCGTCGGTATCGTCGACTCCATCACCGGCATTACGAACTGCAAGGTGCGCATCACGGGCGAGGCGGACCACGCCGGTTCGACGCCGATGGACGAGCGGACCGACGCGCTGGCGGCCGCCTCGGAGTTCGTCCTCGACCTGGAGCGGGCCGGGCGGGAGTGTGCCGAGACCAGCGACGCCGCGGTGGCGACCGCCGGGAAAGGAACTATCGCCCCGAACGCCCGGAACATCGTCCCCGAGCGCGTGGAGTTGGACCTCGACATCCGGGACAGCGACCACGACACGATGACGCGGATGGTCGAGCGGTGTCGAGAGAGCCTGACGCGCATCGCGGCGGACCGGGGCGTGGAGACGTCGCTGGACCGGTACCGCGACAGCGAACCGACGCCCTGTAGCGACCGGTTTCTCAGTGCGGCCGGGACCGCGGCGACGACGGCCGGCGTCGAGTCGGTACGGCTGTCGTCGGGGGCGATGCACGACACGGCTAACGTCGCCGCCGTCACCGACGCCGGACTGCTCTTTGCGCCGTCGGAAGGGGGGTACTCACACTCCCCGCGGGAGTGGACCGACTGGGACGATTGTGCCGCGGCGACGGCCGTCCTCGCCGAGACAGTCCGTGCGCTCGCGTCGGCCTGAACCGGGGTGTAGTTCCCGTCGAGGGGGGTCGGGCCCCCATCCGGAGGGTGACGTTTTTTCCCGGATATCGGCCATGGTCGGATGTGACCAGTTACGCCATCAATCCCCCGGAGCTGAAAGACGCCCGGGACATCGGATACAACCACGCGCGAATCGACGGCGGGACCTTCTACATGGCCGGGCAGGTCGCCATGGACGCCGACTCGGCGGTCGTCGGCGACGACATCGAGACGCAGGCCCGGAAGGCCTACGAGAACGTCGGTATCCTGCTCGGCGCCATCGACAAGGGCTACGAGGACATCGCGAAGGTGACGACACACATCGTCGACCCCGCCGAGCACTACTACGACGGCTACAAGGCGGTCTACTGGGAGACCTTCGAGGAGCCGTACCCGTGTCACACCGTCCTCGGCCACGACCAGCTCGCCAACGAGGACTACCTCGTGGAAATCGAGGTCGAGGTCCCGCTCTCGGCGGCCGACGTCGAGGCCATCGAGCCCGACGGCGAGACGATACGGGAGCTCTAAGGTCGGAAGCCGTCCCGTCGAGCGTCCGCTCGCGAGTCGGGTCCGGCGGGCTCTCAGAGTTCGCCGATAAATCCGTCCATCAACTTCTTCTCCCCCCGCCGGAGGTGTTCTTCCACCGTCCGTCTGCTGATGCCGAGCTCGTCGGCGATTTCGGCCGTCGTCGTCTCCCGAGGGATATCGTAGTAGCCGTTCTCGTAGGCCGTCTCGATGACCTGGCGCTGGCGCTGCGTGAACTCGGGGACGAGGTTTGCCGGCGCGATGAGCGGCTCACCGTGTTCGACGGTCTGTATCTCCCGTTTGGACTCGACGGTGACGCTTTTCCCGTCCTCGACGAGGTTCTGGTAGAAACTGGATATCTGGGCGGGTTTCAGCGCGACGACCTGAAAGCGCTTCTCGCCCCGCTCGTAGCGGAGCGGGGAGATGAGGAGACAGCCGGCGTCCTGTGCGTAGTCCTCCAGGAATCCGCTCGCCCGCTCGCGGAGACAACCCTTCGTGACGATAATCCCCTCGTCGACCTGACTCGCCTGCCCCTCGACGCCGACGGTAGAGCGGAGCATATCGAGGACCTCGTCGTCGACGGACCCGGCGACGTGGAGCAGGTCCCGGTCGTCGTTACACCAGAGCCGGATAGTTCGGTTCGTCCGGGCGGTGACGTCGCCGAACGTGCTCGAGTCGTTGACGCTGAATGAGGCGGTGTACATGGTTGGGCCGGCGGACGGAGCACTCGTTGTCGACGGTCGCTCCTCACACCGGAACGTGTGTCAATGTCTCCCGATAAATGAAAAGCGTTCTGCTGCTGGCGATATATGGTGCGTGGGGGCGGACGAACGAATCCGTGACACGCCAGGGAGAGTGAACCGAAACCGACAGCGGGCACGATTCGGGATTCTCGAAACCGCTGTGCTTGGGGTGGCTGACGCTCCGGTCCGAGCCGTATTGCCGAGCAGCTTCAGCCCGCATCTGAGGCCACTTCGTCCCGGAACGCGACGCACGTCATCGCCCGCCAGCGAACTATCGGCGTCGGCGCGGTACCAAACGGAGGCCCCATACTTAACGGGCGACCTGGCGCACCCTCACTGAATGCCTCGCCGCACGCTTCCTTTTTCGCCCTGGTGGCTGGTGGTGGCCGCCGCCATCGCGATGGGGTCCGCGGGCCTCTACCAGTTCACGTGGTCCTCCCTCCGTGGCCCTATCGGCGCCCTGTTCGGCGCGTCCGAAACGTCGCTCGGCACCGTGTTCACTCTCTTCATCGTCTTCCAGACGGTGTCGCAGGTGCCCATCGGGTGGGTCCGGGACCGGTACGGCCCGCGGTGGCCGCTCGTCGGCGGCGGGCTCTGTCTCGCGGGCGGCTTCGCTCTGAGCGCCGTCGCGTCCGGGGTCACCGCCGTCTATCTCGCGTACTGTTTCGGCGGCGTCGGCGCCGGTACCACGTACACCGTCGGAATCAACACCGCCATTAAGTGGTTCGACGCGCGCCGGGGACTCGCGACCGGGCTCATCTCCTCGATGTACGGTGCGGTGAGCTTTCTGGCGATTCCACTCATCAGGGAGGCCGTTCAGACTGACGTACGGGGGACCCTGCTCGGACTCAGCGTCGTCGCCGGCGTCGGCGTTTTCGTCGCCGTCCCCGTGCTCAGGGACCCGAGTCGGGCGGACGACGGCTCCGACTCCGAGGAGCGAACGGTGGAGCCGACGGTACGGCGGGATTACGACTGGCGGGCGACCCTTCGCACGTGGCAGTTCTGGCTCATGTACGGGGTCTTCGTGCTGGCGAGCGGCGTGAGCCTGATGGTCGTCGGCAAGGCCGTCTCGTTCGCGACGCAGTTCGGGTTCTCGGCGGCGACGGCGACCGGGAGCGCGTCGCTCATCGCGCTCGCGGACGCGACGGGCATCTTCGTGAGCGGGACCCTCTCGGACCGCTTCGGCCGGGAGACGACGTCGGCCGTCTCGCTCGTGTGTAGCGGCCTCGCACTCGCGGGCGCGGTCCTGGCGGCCGAGGCCGGTGTGGGTATCGCCGTCATCGCCGCGCTGGCGGCGATGGTGTTCCTCCGGAGCCCCGTCTTCTCGGTGTTCCCGCCGCTCGTCGGCGACTACTTCGGGCCCAGGCGGTCCTCGACGAACTTCGCGCTCCTGTACAGCGCCAAACTCTGGTCCGGGGTGGGCGGCGGCATCGTGGCCAGTTCTCTCATCGGCTCCGTCGGGTGGTCCGCGACGTTCCTCGGCGGGGCCGCCCTCGTCGTGCTGGCGGGCCTCGCGACGTTCTTTCTCCGGCCGACCGAGCCGAACGTGGCCGACGGACCGAACCGCCATACGGAGGGTGAGCTATGAGGCTCCGTGTTTGTAACTAGGCCGTATGACCGACACTGTGCGTGCGGTGATGCTCGACCCCGACTGGTTTGGCGATGTGGACGCGGAGCGGCGACACTTCCGGGAGCTGCTCGACCGCGAGGTGACCGTCGAGGGCATCGACTGTACCGAGGCGGAGATACCGGGCGCGGTGGGGGAGGCCGACCTGTTGCTCTCCCACTACACGGGCGTCTCGGCGGCGGCGATGGACGCGACGGGCTGTTCGGTCGTGAGCCGATACGCGACCGGTATCGACGACATCGACGTGCCGGCGGCGACCGAGCGCGGCGTCCGCGTCACCCGCGTCCCCTCCTACTGTGACGACGAGGTCGGCTCGCACATCGTCAGCTTGGCGATGGCGCTCGTCCGCGGGCTCCCGATGTACGACGCCGCGACCGAGAGCGGGGCCTGGCAGTGGAAAGACGCGGCGCCGATACGGCCCCCCGAACAGCTGACGTTCGGCTTCCTCGCGTTCGGTAACAAGGCGCGTGCGGCCGCCGAGCGGGCGGCCGCGCTCGGCTTCGACGTCTGCGCACACGACCCGTTCCTCGACGACGAGGAGATAACGTCGCGCGGCGCCACGCCCGTCGGCTTCGAGGAACTGCTCGATGAGTCGGACGTACTGTCGGTAAATACGCCGCTCACGCCGGACACGGAGGGGATGCTCGACGCCGACGCCCTCGCGCGACTGGACGACGACGCCGTCGTCGTCAACACGTCACGCGGGAAAGTCATCGACGAGGACGCGTTGCTCGCAGCGCTCGAAGCCGACGAACTCCGCGGTGCGGGCCTCGACGTGCTCGCCGAGGAGCCGCCGGCGTCCGGGAACCCCCTGCTCGCGCGCGACGATGTCATCGTGACCCCCCACGCCGCGTGGTACTCCACCGAGTCCGAGGCGACGCTCCGGCGACGCGGCACCGAAATAGCCGTTGCGGCCTACAACGGGGAGCACGTGGATGGCGTGGTCAACCCCGACGCGCTTGAGTGACCGCCGTATGGAGGGGGTGTTGTTTCCGGACCGTCCACACCACCCTGTAGTATGGACGACCTCCCCCTGGCTGCCCGCGCCGAACGGATGCCCCAGTCCGGCATCCGCGAGATATTCGACAAGGCGCAGTCGTACGACGAGCTCCACGACCTGAGCATCGGCGAGCCGGACTTCCCGACGCCGGAGCCGATAGCCGACGCCGTCGCGGGCGCGCTCGGCGACGGCATCGGCGGCTACACCCAGACGGTCGGGCGCGGCGACCTCCGGCGGGCGCTCTCCGAGAAACTCGATGCGCACAACGGCGTCGACGCCGAGCCCGAGAGCGAAATCATCGTGACGCCGGGAGCGATGGGCGCCCTGTTCGCCGCGACACAGGTGCTCTGTGACCCCGGCGACGAGGTGCTCGTTCCGGCCCCCTACTGGCCGAACTACGCGGGCCATCTCGCCGCGGCCGGCACCGAACTCGTCCCCGTGCCGACCGACATCTCGACGGGGTTCACGCCGCGGGCGGCGGACCTCGAAGCGGCCGCGAGCGAGGACACCGTCGGCGTCCTGCTGAACACGCCGGGGAACCCGACCGGGGCCGTCGTCCCGTCCGACCGGCTTGAGGCAATCGGCGATACGCTGCGGGAGCGGGACTGGTGGGCCGTCCTCGACGAGACCTACGAGGACCTCGTGTACGACGGCGCGACCCATCACTCGCTGGCCAGCGACCCGGCGCTGTTCGAGCGCACCGTCACCGTCCAGAGCTTCTCGAAGTCGTACGCGATGACCGGCTGGCGAATCGGCTACGCCACCGGTCCCGCAAACGTCGTCTCGGCGATGCGGGTGTTGCAGGAACACACCGTCTCCAGCGTCGCGGAGCCCGCACAGGTCGCCGCGAAGGCGGCATTGGAGAACCGCTCGGTCGTCACGGATATCCACGAGGCCTTCGCCGAGCGGCGGGAGCTCATCCTCGACCGGCTCAACGACATCCCGGGCATCGACCCCGGCAGCCCCCAGGGGGCGTTCTACGTGTTCGCGGACGTCTCCGAGATCACGACGGACAGCCGCGCATTCACGGAGACGCTCCTGGAAGCGGAGCAGGTCGGAACCGTGCCCGGGTCCGTGTTCGGTCCCGGCGGCGAGGGGTACCTCCGGTTCTCGTACGCGGCGGACGCGGGGACGATATCGGCGGCGATGGACGGGCTCGAACGCGTCGCCGAGTCCCACGCCGACTACTCGGGATAGACGAGCACGTCCACCGGCTCCCAGCCGACGACGGCGGTGTCGCCGCGTTCGAATGTTCGCCCGGGGCCCGGGTCCTGCTGTGTCACGTCGATGGTCGCGTCGAGTTCGGGGACCGTCACGGTGTACTGCGTTCTGCTCCCCTCGAAACCGACCTGTTCGACTGTCGCCTCGTAGCTGTTCTCGGTCGGGACGTCGTCAACCGCGATGACGATGCGCTCGGCGCGGAGCCCGAGCCGGACGCGCTGTTCTAGCTCGAACTCCGCGTCCGTCTCGAACGTTATCTCGCCCCTGCCGACGGCGGCGATACCGTGCTGGCCCTCTTCCCCGGCGATGGTGCCGTCGAGCATCGTCGTGTCGCCGATGAACTCGGCGGCGAACGGCGTCGCGGGATTCGCGTATATCCCCTCGGCGGTGTCGAGCTGTTCGAGCCTGCCGTCGTTGATAACCGCGATGCGGTCGGCCATCGAGAGCGCCTCCGTCTGGTTGTGGGTGACGTGGACGATGGTCAGGTCTGTCTCGGCGTGGATGCGGGTGAGCTCCGAGCGCATCTCCTCGCGGAGCTTCTTGTCGAGGGAACTGAGCGGCTCGTCAAGCAGGAGGAGCGTCGGCTCGTAGACGATGGCACGCGCGAAAGCGACCCGTTGCTGCTGGCCCCCCGAGAGGTCGCCGACGGGCTTGTCGCGGTAGTCGACGGGCAGCCGGACGAGTTCGAGCGCCTCCTCGACTTGCTCGTCGATGTCGTCGGGGTCCTCCCGGCGCATCTTCAGCGGGAACGAGATGTTCTGCTGTACGGTCATATGCGGGAACAGCGCCAAGCTCTGGAAGACGAGACCGATGTCCCGCTCGTAGGGCGGCTCGTCGGATATCGGCTGGTCGTTGATGTATATCTCCCCCTCGCTGGGGGTATCGAAACCCGCAATCATATGCAGCAGCGTCGTCTTCCCCGCGCCGCTCGGCCCCAGAATCGTGAGGAACTCCCCGTCGCGTATCGGTATCGATACGTCGTCGACCGCGGTGAGGCTCCCGAAGTTCTTGGTCACGCCGTCGATGTGTACGACTGACTCGTGCTCCGCCGGTGGGTCCCTGGTATCGGTCTCGCGTAAGGCCATACGAGTGCCGTCCACCTCGCAACAAGTAAGTATGACCCTCCGAATGGTGGGTCACCTAAGTGTCTGAGCGTTGATTTTATCGCCATCTCCCGCCGTCCGCCCAGCGACGACGGCGTTCCAGCGGAGAGTATATTTAAACGAACCGCCATATGACGGTTCTATCTCTTTGCGATGTATTCGCATATCTCCAAGCGAACATGAGCGACTACAGTGAGCCGTCGGACGGGACACACCACAGTATGTGGATGGCGCCGCGGGCGCGGACCGACGTATCCCGCTGTGAGCACGTCCCGCCCGACTTCGGCGCCGCCGAGAGCGGTGGGGTGGTCGTCCATGGATGAGGTCGTCGTCGACGGCGAGAGTCTCACGCCTGCGGACGTCGAGGCGGTCGCGCGCCACGACGCGCACGTGACCATCGCCGACGGTGCGCGCGAGGCGGTCCGCGAGTCCCGGGCGCGCATCGAGGACATCCTCGAAACCGACGAGGCGGTGTACGGCGTCAACACCGGGTTCGGCGAACTCGTCCAGCAGCGTATCCCCGAAGAAGACATCGGCACGCTCCAGCGGAACCTGCTCCGGAGCCACGCCGCGGGCGCGGGCGACGAACTCGGCACGCCCGAGGTGCGCGGGATGTTGCTCACCCGACTGAACACGCTCGCGAAGGGGTTTTCCGGTATCCGTGTGCGGGTCGTCGAGCTCCTCGCCGACATGCTGAACGAGGGGGTCCATCCCGTCGTGAAATCCAAGGGGAGCCTCGGCGCGAGCGGTGACCTGGCCCCGCTCTCGCACCTCGCGCTCGTCACCATCGGCGAGGGCGAGGCGTGGGTCGACGGCGAACGGCTGTCCGGCGGGGCGGCGCTCGACCGGCGGGGGCTCGACCCCGTTCGGTTGCGCGCCAAGGAGGGGCTGGCCCTCATCAACGGGACGCAGTTGACGGTCGCGCTCGGCGCGCTGGTCCTGCGGGACGCCGAGCGGGCCGTCCGGGCCGCCGACATCGCCGGCGCGCTCACCACGGAAGTCACGATGAGTACCAGCGCGTCCGCCCACCAGCGCATCCAGGACGTGCGCCCCCACGCGGGTCACGCGGAGACCGCGCGGAACATCCGGGAACTCACGCGCGGCTCCGGCATCATCGAGTCCCACCGGAACTGCCACCGCGTGCAGGACGCCTACTCGATACGGTGTATGCCACAGGTCCACGGCGCCGTCCGGGACGCCGTCGACCACCTCCGGGACGCCGTCGAGACGGAGCTCAACAGCGCCACCGACAATCCGCTGGTGTTCGACGCCGAACGGGTGGACGACCGCGCGAGCGGGACCGACCGGGCCGCCGTCCTCTCCGGCGGGAACTTCCACGGGGAGCCGCTCGCGTTGCCCCTCGATTACGTGACCGGCGCACTCACGGATCTCGCGGCCATCTCCGAGCGCCGCATCGACCGGCTTCTCAACCCCAACATCCAGGAGGACCACCTCCCGCCGTTCCTGACCGACGACGACGGGCTCGAATCGGGGTACATGATAGCGCAGTACACGGCCGCGGACCTCGTGAGCACGAACCGCTCTATCGGCCGGCCCGCCACGGACAACATCACCGTCAGCGGAAACCAAGAGGACCACGTGAGCATGAGTGCGACGAGCGCCTACCGCGCCCAGGAGGCGGTCAACAACACGCTGTACGTGCTCGCGAGCGAACTCACCTGCTCGGCCCAGGCCATGGAGTTCGTCCCGGAACACGAGCCCGGGCGGGGAACTGGGGCGACGTACACGGCCATCCGAGAGCGGGTACCGCCGCTGGAGGAGGACCGGCCCGTCGGCGAGGACGTCGACGCCGTTCTCGAACTCGTCGTCAGTGACGAGTTGACGGAGCGCGTCGAATCCGTAATAGATACGTACGTCCGCTAGCCCCTTTCGTCCGTCCCGCTCACTCCCGCTGCGATTTTAATATATAATATATAATAAGGTAGAATTCCCCGGTTCCCCGTGCCAGAGCGAGCATATATTCTCGTTTATACAGATATAGCTCCGTAACACTGTGTGTATGTGTTACTTTAGGCCAACAGCAAAAACGAATACGGGGTTGTGGCGTATATAAATGTATATCCATATGGTGTATCTATTTGTATGTCCGTTGTTTCGCATGTTAAAGTGTCATGAGCAACAGAACGACTGATTCGAACCGAACTGTAACGCGCCGGGCGTTCCTCGGGACCGCCGGCGGGGCGTCGGCGATAGCGCTTGCCGGCTGTAACGGGCTGGGCGGGAACTCATCGTCGGACGGCGAACCGTCGAAACCGGATAGCCTCGTCGTCCGCGCGTGGGGCGGCGCCTGGCAGGAGAATCTCCAGAGCGAGGTCGCGGAACCGTTCACCGACGAGACGGGCATCGAAATCGAGTACGACAACACCAGCGAAGAGGTCATGCAGGGCCAGATTCGGACGGCGCTGAACCAGAACCGCGCGCCGCCGGTCAACGTCAACTGGTCGACGACGCTCCAGTCGTACAAGGCCGCGGACGCGGACCTGATGGTGCCGCTCGACACCGACGTGGTGACGAACCTCTCGGGGCTCCTTCCGGCCGCGCAACCCAACATCGGCGACGCCGACTGGCCGTTCGCGAGTCTCTACTCGTACGTGTACTCGCTGTCGTACAACACGGACAAAGTCGACTCGGCACCCACCTCGTGGGAGGAGCTGTGGGGCGACGGATGGAGCGACGGCCTCGGCTTCTATCAGGGCGGCACCGGGTTCGTCCCGGTGCTCGCAACGCTCGCGGACGAAGAGCTGGACGGGGACATGTCCGCGACGTGGGACCGCCTTGAGGAGCTCTCCGGGAACGTCGGCCTCATCGGCGACGACGACCAGCTCACGACGAACCTCATCGACGGCGAGATATCGGCGTGTACTCTCATCGGGGCGAACACGTACAACGCGATGCAAGACGACCAGCCGGTCGACTACACGGTCCCCGAGGAGGGGGCCGTCGCGAAGCGCGACGCGATGTACACGCCACGGGGCCAGGAGGACGGCGCCGTCCACTGGGGCCAGGAGTTCATCAACTACGCAGCCAGCGCCGACATAAACGGCCCGTGGTCCGAGGGCCTCGGCGTCGCGCCGCTTCACGGCGACGCGGAAGTCCCCGACTGGATGGCCGAGTCCGAGATGTTCCCGACCAGCGAGGAGCAGTTCAACAGCATGATAACGGTCGACCCAGCCAACTACGTTGAGAACAGCTCGTACTGGTCCAGCCAGTTCAACGAGATCACGCAGTCGTAACCGCGACTGTCGACTTTCACCCCGACAACCCCAACCCAAGCATGAGTATCCGGGAAAACATACACCGCCGTCGTCTCCGCGTACAGTGGCGCGTGATGGACGCCCTCATCGAAGCCAAGAACCGCACCCCTGTGGACTTCTCACAGGGCATCGGTGACCGGTTCGGGTATGCTCTCATCGCGCCGGGCTTCCTCCTCATCAGCTTTCTCGCCGTCGGCATGGCGCTGCTGACGTGGTACAGCTTCCTCACCTACGACCCGGTCGAGATATTCACCTACGAGTACACCCTCGAGAACTGGATTCGGTTCGTCGAGACGCCGGCACACCACCGGATACTGTTCCGGACGCTGCTGTACTCTGCCGTCGTCACCGTGGTCTGTGTCGCCCTGTCGATACCGTACGCCTACCTCATCATCCGAACGAAGAACAGCCTGTTCCGCAACCTGCTGTTGTTCGGGCTGTTCGTCCCCTTCTTTACCGGCGTCATCATCCGCGCGTACGGCTGGCTCATCATCCTCGGCGAGAACGGCATCGTCAACTGGCTGCTAGCGAGGGTCGGCATCAGTTCCATCGGGTTCATCGGCACGCCGTTTGCCGTGCTGGTCGGGCTGATACAGTACATGCTCCCGTTCGGGGTGTTGATGCTGACGCCGGCGATCGCAAGCATCGACGAGGACCTCGAACGGGCGGCACAGAACTGTGGCGCGAACCAGCTCGAGACGTTCCGCTACGTCGTGCTCCCCCTGGCGCGGCCGGGGCTCTCGGCGTCTATCATCGTGATATTCACGCTCTCGGTCGCGAACTACTCGATTCCGAACCTGCTCGGCTCCGGGCAGCTCAGCTTCGTCGCGAACTTCATCTACAACAAGCTGTTCACGACGCTTAACTATCCGTTCGCCGCGGTGCTGAGCCTCATCCTCGTCGGCATCGCGTCACTCGTCGTGATGGCGATATTCAAGCTGTACGGCACTGGCACCCTCGGCTCGGAGGTCGATGGCGCATGATTGGCATCCGGTCCTCCCTCCGGGCGCTCCGGACCGACCACCCCTTCCTGCTCGGGTTTGCGCTCCTGGAGATGGTGTTTCTCATTCTCCCCTCGGCCATCGTGCTGGTCGTCTCTATCGGGCCGAGCGAAATCGTCACCTTCCCCCCGTCCGGGTTCACGCTGAGGTGGTACGGCTCGCTGCTCGGCGACGCGGGGTACGCGGAGCCGTTCGTACACAGCCTCTACGCGGCGACGCTGTGTACCCTGCTCTCGATTCCTATCGGCGTCGCCACCGCCATCGGCCTGAACCGGTACGACATCCGGTTCAAGGACGGGTTCCAGACGTACTTCCTGCTCCCGTTTACCGTCCCGCTGGTCGTCTCGGGGGTCATCCTGCTCATTCTCTTCGGCCGCATCGGGTGGATCGGCGACCTCTGGGCCGTCGGGCTGGCGCTGACGATAATCAACCTCCCGTTCATGATATGGAGCGTCGCGTCGAGCGTCAACGCGTTCGACCCGACTCTGGAGAACGCCGCCAAGAGCCTCGGTGCCGAAGAGATACAGACGTTCACGCACGTCACCTTCCCCTCGCTGATGCCCGGAGTCATCTCCGGGGCGCTGTTGATGTTCATGCTCGGTCTCAACGAGTTCCTGGTGAGCCTCATCATCACAACTCGGACGACTGAGACGCTTCCAGTCGCCATCTACAGCGCCATCCGCGGGAACATCAGCCCACAGATAGCGGCCATCGCGAGCGTCTACGTCATCATCGCCGTCGTCGCCATCGTCGTCGCCGACCGCGTCGTCGGTCTGGACCGGTTCCTGCACTCGTGAGGCGACGGCGCCTGCGCCCCTTCTCGTCGACGACCGTCCCGAAGTACATAGGCGAGTCTGTCGCGGAACCCGGACGTACTGTGCGGGCGCCTGTGACGGGCGGATTTCACCCCCAGAGTAGCCGGACTCCAGCGTCCGGGTCGCTCCCGGCTGGTCTTTGGACCGGTTAAAAATCCCCCTCCCTTCGGTGGCGAGTCAGTGTTTTCGGTGTGCGACTACAGTACGCGTATGAGTCAGGACGGACTCGAACCGTCGAGTGAGACGCCCAGCGACGAGTGGCTCTCGTATCAGGGAGCGCCGACAGGGACGGACATAGAGTGTGAGGGGTGGCGACAGGAGGCCGCCCTCCGCATGCTCAACAACAACCTCGACCCCGAGGTCGCCGAGGACCCGGAGGACCTCGTCGTCTACGGCGGGGCCGGACGCGCGGCCCGTTCCTGGGACGCCTACGACGCCATCCTCTCGGAGCTCCGGGAGCTGGGTGACGAGGAGACGCTGCTCGTCCAGTCGGGCAAACCGGTCGGCCGGTTCCCGACACACGAACGGGCCCCGCGGGTCCTCATCGCGAACTCGAACCTGGTCGGGCACTGGGACAACTGGGACCACTTCCACGAACTCGAAGCCGACGGGAAGATAATGTACGGCCAGATGACGGCCGGCTCGTGGGCCTACATCGGGACCCAGGGCATCATCCAGGGGACCTACGAGACGCTCGCCGAACTCGCCAGACAGGAGTACGACGGCGACCTCCGGGGCAACACCGTCGTCACCTCGGGACTGGGCGGGATGAGCGGCGCCCAGCCGCTCGCGGTGACGATGAACTACGGCGTCTGTATCGTCGCCGAGATCGACGAGTCGCGTATCGACCGCCGCATCGAGACCGGCTACTGCATGGAGAAAGTCGGGACGCTTGACGAGGCCATCGAGCGCGCGTCGGAAGCCGCCGAGGCGGGCGAACCGTACAGCGTCGGCGTCCACATGAACGCCGCCGAGATGCTCGAAGAGATGCTGGAGCGGGACTTCGTCCCCGACGTCATCACCGACCAGACCAGCGCCCACGACGTGATGGAGGGGTACTACCCGTCGGGCTACACGACCGAGGAGGCCGAGGAACTCCGCGAGCGCGACCCCGACCGGTACCGCGAGGAGAGCCTCGACACCATGGAGCGGCACCTCGACGCCATCCTGACGATGCAGGACCGCGGCGCGGTCGCGTTCGAGTACGGCAACAACATCCGCGGGCAGGTACAGGAACACCGCGACCGGGACGACGCCTTCGACTTCCCCGGGTTCGTGCCGGCGTACATCCGTCCGCAGTTCTGCCGTGGCCGGGGCCCGTTCCGCTGGGCGGCTCTCTCGGGGGACCCGGAGGACATCTACCGCACCGACGAGGCGGTCCTGGAGCTGTTCCCCGAGAAGGAGCGCCTCGCCCGGTGGATCGACCTCGCCCAGGAGCAGGTGCAGTTCCAGGGGCTCCCGAGCCGCGTCTGCTGGCTCGGATACAACACCGACGGCGAGGGCGACGAGAGCGAGGAGTCCCTGACCGAGCGCGCTCGCTTCGCCCTCCGCATCAACGAACTCGTCGCCGAGGGTGAGATAGCGGCCCCCATCGTCGTCACCCGGGACCACCTCGACGCCGGCAGCGTCGCCAGCCCGTTCCGCGAGACCGAGGACATGAAAGACGGCACCGACGCGGTCGCCGACTGGCCCATCCTCAACGCCCTGCTCAACTGCGCCGCCGGCGCCGACATCGTCAGCGTCCACGACGGCGGCGGCGTCGGCATCGGCAACTCGCTGCACGCGAACAACCACGTCGTCCTCGACGGCTCGGAGCTGGCCGCCGAGAAGGCCCGCCGCGTCTTCACGACGGACCCGGGGATGGGCGTCGTTCGCCACGCCGACGCCGGCTACGAGGAAGCCATCGACGAGGCCGACGAGTCCGACGTGCCGATTCCCATGCGGGACAACGAGACATGACGTCGGTTCGCCACGCTGTGGGGCCGGTGCTCGGGGGGCGACCGTGAGCTACACCGTCGTTCACGACGCCGGGGAAGTCGTCACCGGTCCGGCCGACGGGGACGAGACGCTCGAAACGGTGACCGACGCGGCCGTGGTAATCGAGGACGGGACGGTCAGCGAGGTGGGGCCGTCCGAGGAGATTGCCGCCGCGCATCCGCCGGAGAACGCCGAAGCCGCCGTCGACGCCGACGGGAACTGCGTCCTCCCCGGCTTCGTCGACTCGCACACCCACGCGCTCTTCGCCGGCGACCGGTCCGACGAGTTCGAGGCGAAGCTCTCGGGGGAGTCCTATCAGGACATCCTCGCCGAGGGCGGCGGTATCCTCCGGACCGTCCGCAACGTCCGGGAAGCGACCGACGCCGAACTCGCCGAGGGGCTCCGGGCCCGTCTCGACGTGATGCTGGAACACGGGACGACGACGGCCGAGGTGAAGTCCGGGTACGGGCTCGACACCGAGACCGAACTGCGGATGCTCTCGGTCATCGACCGGGTCGACGAGGGCCACCCGGTCGACCTCGTCCCGACGTTCATGGGCGCACACGCGGTCCCCGAGGATACGACCGCCGAGGCGTACACGGAGTCGGTCGTCACCGAGCAACTCCCCGCGGTGGCCGACCAGGGCATCGCGCGGTTCTGTGACGTGTTCTGTGAGGCGGACGTCTTCTCCGTCGAGCAGTCCCGCCGCATCCTCGACGCCGGCCGGGAGCACGGGCTCACGCCGAAAATCCACGCCGACGAGTTCGAGCGACTCGGCGGCTCGGGGCTCGCCGCCGAACTGGGCGCGGCCAGCGCCGACCACCTGCTGCAGTCGACCCCCGATGACGCCGCGCGTCTCGCCGACAGCGGCGTCGTACCCGTGTTCCTCCCCGGGACCGCGTTCGGCCTCGACGGCGAGTACCCGGCCCTGGAGCCCTTCCGGGAGCGGGGGACGCTGCCGGCGGTCGCGACCGACTTCAACCCCAACTGTTACGCGCCGACGCTGGGCTTTGCGGCGACGCTCGCCTGCGTCGGTATCGGCATGACGCCCGCCGAAGCCGTGCGCAGCATCACCGAGCGCGGCGCCGCGGCCATCGATCGCACCGACGGCAGCGGGACCGTCCGCCCCGGTGCGCCCGGCGACGTGGTCGTCCTCGACGCCCCGTCGTACCGACACCTCCCCTACAAGTACGACATCAACCTCGTCGAGACGGTCGTCAAGAACGGCGCCGTGGTCGTCTGACAGCGCCACGGACCCCTCCCGGCCACAGGCGGCTTTGACCGCCACGACCGACAAAGAGTCGCACGGCAGTGGCTCCCTTCGGGCGGGGTTAGACGCTCCTTTCTAATGTATATCTGGTCGCTCTATCGCCTATGGAACGGTCACGCAGAGGGATGCTGGCTTCTGTCGCCGGCGTGCTCGCGCTCGCGGGCTGTGGGCGGCCAGAGAGCGCCGGGCCGGACGAGCGATCCACTATCGCGGCCAGTCTGGAAACCCGCGCAAAACAGCAGATGGACGAACCGAACGAACAGCGCGTTTCGACCGAGGCGCTCGTCGACGAGTACGAGGCGGACCGCTACGTTCTCGCCCGGGGCGAGCAGTTTCACGCCATCGACGATGCGGAGGAAACCCTGGTACGGGCCGACGACCTCGGACGCGCCATCAACGAGGCGCAGGCGACCCTCACGGACGGCCGTGTCCTCGTGGCCGCCAGCGGCCTGCTGGGCGTCCCAATCGAGCAAGCGGACCAGATATCCCTCGCCGGTCTCGACGAGCGGGGGGAGCTGACGCCGACCGAGGACGCCGGCGAATCCTACGCGCTCTACCGAGCATCGGACGGGACGACCGGAGGCCGGTTCGAATCGCTCACGCTCGATATGCAGTACCGGGGCGGGTCAGCTATCTCCGTTGACCGGTGTTCTGGGTTGGTTCTGAACGACCTCGACATCGACAATGTCGGGGTAGCCGGAGTCGTCCTCTCCGGCAGCGAATCGGTCGATATACGCGATTCCCGGTTCGAGGGCATCAGCAAGGAGGCGGTCTCGCTCACGAACTGTTCGGCTGTCCGGGTCGAGTCGTGTACCGTGACCGAGGCAAACAATGCCGCTGCCGTGGCAAACTCGTCGGATATCACTATCAGTGCCGTCGACGCTCGGGCAACGGATTACAGCGCCTTCACCATCGAGGACTACACCACGAACTGGGAAGTGAGCGACTGTACGGCCATCGACAGCGGGAGCACGCCCTTTAGCGCGTCAACCGCACTCAACGGCGCGTTCGTCGGCTGTGTCGCCGAAGGGATGACGAAAGCAAACGAGGCCGGGTTCGAAATCGAATACAACTCGGACCAGGACGAGGAGAACCGTCGGAACCCGGTCCGTGGCTGTTCCGTCGTGTCGTGTACGGCCCGGGACTGCAACGTCGGCTTCTACACCCGGGAGGACGAAGCGCACGATACGGGGACCCCCGTCATCAGGCCGCGATTTATCGACTGTACTGCGACCGGCTGTGACACCGGGCTCTTCATCGGCGCCAACGTCGAGGAGGCGATAGTCGAGAACTTCGACGCGGTCGACTGCAACACCGATATCGTCGACAACGGGGTGCGGACGATAATCGACGGGAAGAGCGAGAACGCGGGTAACCCGTCGTCCGAGGGGCAGTGGTTCGGGCAGGCGGCAACGGCCGCGGAACTCGATGTCGTCGTCGAGGACACGTCGGACGGAACCCAGTACACCGCGACGGAGCAGGGCGGCTGGCAGCCCCGCTGACCGTCCGGGCCGGCTGACACGCCACCGCGGCGTCCCAGCAGTCGACGGCGCGGCGTACGGCATCGATACCTCCAATCGCGGGCGACTTCGGGCCGTCTCCGGGACGCTCGAAAAGTAATCATTAAACCACGCCGCGACTGACAGTTGGAATATGCAACGACGAGCCGCGGCGGCGTACTTCCTGTTCTTCCTCGTCGCCAGTGTCGCAGCGTACTCGTACATTGGCGTCGCGGAGAGTCAGCGGCCGGAGGTGCAACTCGACGGGCCGGAGCTGACAAACGACAGCACCTTCACCAGCGAGGGCCAGACCTACACCGTCTCGAACATCCATATGTCGAGCGGCGGTGGCGGCCACGGCGGCGGTGGCGGTTCGATGGCCGCCGACCTCTCGTGGACGAACAACTCCTCACAGTACACTGCGACGTTAGAGAGCGGGTCCACGACAACCCGGGACAACACGACGTACAACGTCAACACAGACGACTCGGCGAACACGCTGACCCTCACTGCCGAGCAGAACGTGACCCAGCTGCTCCGCGAGGACGACGCAGTCGAGAACTCCCTCGCGACCCGGGACGGCAACGAGTACGTCGTCTACCGACAGAACGACACGCTCCGCCCGCTCTCGGAGTGGCTTCCGGAGCCGGAGACGGTGACGTACACGGCCGGTGACCAGTACCAGTACCAGGCCGACAGCGGCACGCAGACGACGACCATCACGAACGTGACAAGCGACGGTGCGACTCTCGAGTGGGTCGCGCCGCGACAGCGGACGGTCGAACTCAGCGAGGGCGGCAACGTCACGCTCGCGGACGGGCAGTACTTCGCTCACTTCCCCGACCACAGTACGGTCCAGGTCGTCAGCGTCGACCAGTATCCGCAGTACCAGGAGACGCTCGCCGACCAGGACTACTTCCACGAGCGCAAGAACGGGCTCTGGGGCATCTCGATACTCAGCGGCATCGCGTCGGTGCTGATGCTCGGGATGGCGTATCTCCCGAACCGCGGCTGAGACGCGCCGGCGTTCCGACACCCCGACCGCTAGAAACTACAACACTCTCCGCAGAACGCGGCTTTACTCGTCGTTCCAGCTAACGTACGCGAGCGCGGCGCCGACCACTCCCATTAGCACCGAGCCGACCACCTGCAGGGCTGCGCTGCTCATGGTCGCGTGTGTCGTCCACGGCGTGCCGGCGATCGTACCCGCCGCTGCGAGCACGAGGAAGACGCCACCGGCGACACCCAGGGGTTTCAGCGGGTCGTCGAGTCCGTCGGTGAGTACGTTCATACACCACCACTGAACCGAGAGGGTTCTAAATCATCCGGTCTGGACTCCCCGGCCCGGTTGTGGGGCCAGACGTACTCCTTTCGTTGCGCGTGACTGGTAGGATTGTAACTCCGCTCGCTGTCGCTCGCGGATATCTCACGGGCCGGGAGGGAGTTGAACCGGAGCCAGACGTGCTCACTTCGTTGCGCGCGACTAGCAGGGTTCAACTCCTCCGTGACCGCTTTACTCCTCACGTCCGTTCGTCGCAAAAGCGGGCCGGGAGGGAGTTGAACCCCCGACCATCTGGTTAAAAGCCAGACGCTCTGCCTAACTGAGCTACCGGCCCGCAGTAGCAGGTGGGGGAACTGGCGGCTAAGTACTTACGGTCCGTCGCCGAGCGTCGATTCCAGCGACTCCGTGACGACGCTGCTGGGGTCGGTCGCATCGAGTGCGGCGCGGCGGCGGAGTTTGCAGTAGGCGTCGGTGTCGATGTCGATGGTGAGCTCGCCGAGCCGGTACCCCTCGGCCGCGAGGGCGTCCTCGATGGTCGAGCCGTTGTTGACGCCGCTGGCGACGGCGCGTATCTGTCGCACCGTCAGGTCGTGGTCCAGCGCGGCCCAGGCGAGCAGGAGGCGGGCCTCGCCGGCCAGCCGGGCGATGTGTTTCGCGGCGGTCGGGGCGATTTCCCCCTTGGCGACGTGGACGCGAATCGAACGGGGGAGGTCGTGGACGCGGGACCACTTCCGGATGAAGGCGACGGTGGCGTCGCCGCCCGCTCGTTCCGCAGCGGCCTTGTAGGACCCCTCACCGCGGACGAGCGCGGCACACGCCGCTGCGCCGCGCAGCATGTAGACGTTGTCGTCGGCTCCGGCGGTGTTCTCGGAGAAGCGCCGCACGGTCTGTGCGGCGAGTTCGAGGCTGTCGGGGTCGTCGGGGTCGAACTCGACGGCCTCGTCGGCGTGTTCCCCGGCAAACGTCGGGTCGCCACGGATGACCGGCTTCCCGACCGGCGACTCCCGGCCGGTCGACGGTGCGTCGTCAGGCATCAGTACGCCGTTAGCGGTCCCGGCACAAAAGCATCCCGTCCGGTCGTGGCACGGTGCGGGCGGTCGAAAACGGGCCGCTAGTCGTCCGAAGCGCTCTCGCGCTCTTCGGACATGTGTTCCCAGATCTCGGTGCAGCCGCAGCCGTCCTCGACGTCGTCGAGGTGGTCGGTGGTTGGTTCGTCGACTTCAGCGTCGGCATCGTCGTGCGTTTGGTGTGCGTTCGTCATCGTTTCTGTATCCGGCGACGGGTATCGTCGCGTGTCGCTACTCATGCATAACGGCCCGTTTACCTTAAGCGCGCACTCTCCTGTAAGAACGACCCACACTGCGGCTTACCGGCAACGCGTGCAGCTACCTTGTACGGAAGTTGACAGCTCAGGAGTCACGGTACCGGACCGCACGCACCGACAGAGGGCGGCCGATTTTCCGCGGCACCGGCGAAAGTTGACAGCGCCGATGCCCTCAGGTGTCTCGGGAATCTAATGAGATGTAATGACGACCGACGTTCATCAGCTCGACGACGGTGCGTGGATATCCGTCAACGACTCCCGTGAGGTGAACGTCTCCGACCTGTGGCGGTTGGCGAATACGGACTTCTGTCGGTGTGAGCTCGCCGATTTCCTCGCCGAAGGGTTCGTGGAAGTCGGCGTCGACTACCCGGATATCGAGGCTCGCGTCGCCGGCCAGTGTATCGCCTGCGGCGAAAGCGGCGTAACTGACTGGCTGACGGTCGGCCGCGTCGTCGACCCCGATTCGGGCGAATTCTACGGCGTTGTCCACGAGAGCGTCCACTTCCCGGGCAAACACGCCGGCGATGGCGATTCGGAATAGTCAGCAATATTTTCCTATTTCGGGGAGTGGGGGAGACGGTTGACGAGAAGGCGTACCGTATAAGTCCGGCCCGCTAGGACTGTTACAGAACTAGTATGCCGACAAAAGTCGAAGGATGGAAAGACGAAATCTACGGCAACGAGATCCGCGAGCACCTCATGGAGTTCGCGGAGGAGGGATGGGAGTCCATCCCGGAGGACGAACACGACGCGTGGTTCGAGCGCTTCAAGTGGTGGGGGCTGTACCACCAGCGCTCGGGTCAGGAGTCGTACTTCATGATGCGCATCGGGACGCCCAACGGCGTCATCAAACCGGGTCAGCTGGAGGTCATCGGCGAAATCGCCCGCGACTACGCCAGCGGTCCCGCCGACAACCCAGAGTTCGGGCCGGCGGTCTGTGACTGGACGACGCGCCAGTCCATCCAGCTCCACTGGATAAAGATAGAGGACATCCCGGAGATATTCGAGAAGCTCGAATCCGTCGGCCTCTCGACCCAGCAGGCCTGTGGCGACTCCTGGCGTAACATCGTCGGCTGCCCGGTCGCCGGCAAGGACAAGCACGAACACGTCGACGCCTGGCCGGTCGCCGAGGAGCTCCACGAGACGTTCAAGGGCAACGACGACTACGCGAACCTCCCGCGCAAGTGGAAAGTCGCCATCACCGGCTGTGACGAGGGCTGTGGCCAGGGCGACATCAACGACCTCGCCTTCGAGCCCGCCGAGAAGAACGGCGAAGTCGGCTTCAACGTCCGCGTCGGCGGCGGCCTCTCCCGGAAGGAGGCCCGCCTCGCCCGCGACATCGACGTCTGGGTCCCGGCCGACCAGGCCGCCGACGTCGCCCACGGCATGTCCTCGCTGTTCCGCGAGTATGGCGACCGCGAGGACCGCTTCAACGCCCGCATCAAGTTCCTCATGGACGAGTGGGGCCCCGAGAAGATGCGCCAGGTCCTCCAGGACGAGTTCGTCGACTTCGAGCTCGAAACTGCCGGCGAGGACATGCGCGACCAGTACACCTACAACTCCGGCGGCCAGACCGGCCACAACGACCACGTCGGTATCCACGAACAGCCCGACGGCAACTACTACGTCGGCCTGAACGTGCTGGTCGGCCGGATGGGCGCCGAGGACACGCTGGAACTGGCCGAACTCGCCGAGGAGTACGGCTCCGGCGAGGTCCGGCTCACGCAGCGACAGAACGTCATCATCATGGACGTTCCCGAGGAGAACCTCGATGACCTCAAGAGCGAGCCCCTGCTCGAGGACTACTCGCCGAACCCGTCGCCGTTCATGCGCGGCTCTATCGCCTGTACCGGCACCGAGTACTGCTCCCTGTCAATCGTCGAGACGAAGAACCGCCAGGTCCGCTACGCCCGCTGGCTCAAGGACAACGTCTCCCTGCCCGACGACCACGAGGACTTCCACATCCACCTCTCGGGCTGTACGGCCTCCTGTGCCCAGCCCCAGATCGCCGACATCTCCCTGCGCGGCATGAAGACCCGCAAGGACGGCGAACCGGTCGAGGCGCTGGACATCGGCCTGGGCGGCGGCCTCGGCGAGGACCCGCGCTTTGCCGACTGGGTCGAGATGCGCGTCCCCGCCGACGAGGTGCCCGGCGCCATCCAGAACCTCGTCAACAGCTTCAAAGAGCTCCGCGACGACAGCGAGACGTTCCGCGACTTCGTCGAAGCGCGCGACGAGGACACCCTCGCTGACCTCGTCGAGCCCGAGGAGACCGACTACCACGACCCCTACATGCACAACACGAAGATGACGTGGTACCCCTACGCCGAGGACGACGACATGCAGTCCTCGCCGGCCCCGACCGACGGGGACGGACAGCCGCTCCCCTCCGACGACTGAGGACTGTCCTCGGCACCTTCCGATTTTCGCGCCTGTCCGACGCTTCGGACCGAGAGAAGCAACCTTAATCAGCGCCAGTAGCGTAGCCCCGGCTGGCAGCGGGAGGCCGGCCCCCGTGGCGCGAGCCATGAGGAAAGTCCCCCCACCCGTCGGACAGGTGACCGGGCACAAGCCCGGGGCGGGAGACCGTCGGCTATGGAACAGCAACGACACGTCGTCGCGGGACCGATGAGGTGCGCGAATCCCGAGTGCAAACGAGGGAGCGTTAACCCACCGAGGGCTCTTCGTGGACCGTGCGCGGCACTCCGTGCCCCACACGCCCCACGCTCCCCGCGACGGACCGATGGAACGGCGAATCCTCACCGGTGCAAGGCCGCGTCGACAGGTAGTCCGACACCGCGCGCAAGCGCCGGACGCGGCCGCTCAGCCGAATGCCGGCCCGAACAGAAGGGGGCTTACTCCCCGCAGCCACAACCTACAATTACGCCGAGTGCCACGAGTAGCCAATGGATAGACGACGCGCCGGCGTGTTAGCTCTCCTGCTCGTCGCGGGCGGGGTGGCCGGCTGTGGCGCGCTCGTCGAGCGGACCGACGACCTGACCGAGAGCGACGAGCATCCCTTCGCCGACGAGACGGTGACCGTCTCCGTGGCGGGAACCGACCGAGAGCGGGCGCTGGCCGCCGACGGACTGGCCTACTGGGCGGACAACGCGAGCGAGTACGCCGGCTTCGGCGTCGACTTCCGGGTGCTTTCACCCGGTGTGACGCCGACGGACGGGCCAGATGTCGACCTGCGCTTCGTCGGGACGGTGGGCGCCTGTGGCGACACCGAGTTCCCGGCCGGCTGTGCGCCCCGAGTCAACGCCTCGACCGGCGTCGACCGCCCGGCGACCGTCGAGATACGGCGGGGACTGGACGACGAGTCGACGCGGGTGGTCGTCCGCCACGAGGCGGGCCACCTGCTGGGGCTCACCCACGCCGACCGGCCGCGCGCCGTGATGGCCCACGAGCGGGACCTGGCGACGCTGCCCCGGCCGAACGCCACCGAGCGCGCGAACCCCTGGAACGACACGTCGCTGACGGTCGCACTGGCCACGGAGGGCGAGCAGCGGGACCGCTATCGGACGGAACTCGACTACGCGCTCGACTACGTCCGCGACGGCGCCGACGGGGCCGTTCCAGAGGGCGTCTCCGTTCGCGTCGTCGCGGACCCCGAGGCCGCCGACGTGACCGTCCGCCCCGTCCCGACGGACGACTGCACCGCGGATGCGGCGTCGTGTCTGCTGCTCGAAGGGGCCGACCCGGACAGGGACGGCGCCATCGAGACCTACACGGGCGCCGAGATACGCCTCGTCGGGCTCGACACCGACGCCGCGAGCTGGCACATCGCCTCGCAGTTCGTGCGGACGTTCCACACCGGCGACAGCCCCGACCGGCTGGCCGACGCCACCGACCGGCGGGGCGACTGGCACGGATAGGCGGCCCGGGTCCGATGGTTACAAGCCCGCGCCGGGCCCAATCGTGGGTATGACCGCCGCCGACCTCATCGACGCCGTCCGAGACGACAAGCAGACCGAGCTCTCCCGGCTGGGCTCCTCGAAGACGCTGTACGCGGACACCCGCGGGGAGATGGAGCCCGACGCCATCCACGCGGCCGCCGCGGCCCGCGAGGCCGCCGCTGTCGACACCTTCGAGGCCTGGGCCGACGACGAGAGCGACGACGCCGCCGGCCTCTTTGCCGACGCCGCTGCCGATGCGGACGGCCGGCTGGGCGACGCCGACCCCGCCGACCGCGCGTTCCACATGCACGACGAACTCGACGGGCTGGAGACGACCGTCGAGCGACTGGGCGGGCTCGTCGGCTGGACGCTCGTCGACAAGAAGGTCAAGGAGCAGCTCACCGGCTTCTTCACCGGGCAGGCCGACCCCCAGACCGCGAGCACCTACCGCAGCGCGGGCGGCGAGGTCGTCGAGCTGCGGGAGGACGCCGCCGACCTGCTCGATTCGACCTGCGACGGTGACGACGACTGGGACGCCGCGGAGGCGGCCGCCGTCGCCGTCGTCGCGGCGGCCTACGACGACTACGTCGAGACGCTGGAAGAGCTGGGCGTCAATCCGAAAGACGTCTGCTGACCCGCGCCGCTCAAGTCCCTCCAGCCCTTCCTTCCGTCAATGAGCGACGCAGGCGGCCCCCTCTCAATCGACCGTCCGGACGCCGACAGCGAGTTCCGCGTCGACGCCCCCTTCGACCCCGCCGGCGACCAGCCCGAGGCCATCGAGCAACTGGCCGAGGGGTTCCGCCAGGGGATGGACACACAGACCCTGCTCGGCGTGACGGGCTCGGGCAAGACCAACACCGTCTCCTGGGTCGTCGAGGAGATACAACAGCCCACGCTCGTCATCGCCCACAACAAGACCCTCGCAGCGCAGCTGTACGAGGAGTTCAGGGACCTGTTCCCGGACAACGCCGTCGAGTACTTCGTCTCCTACTACGACTACTACCAGCCGGAGGCCTACGTCGAGCAGACGGACACGTTCATCGACAAGGACGCCTCCATCAACGACGAAATCGACCGGTTGCGCCACTCGGCGACCCGGTCGCTGCTCACCCGGGACGACGTCATCGTCGTCGCCTCGGTCTCGGCCATCTACGGGCTCGGTGACCCGCGCAACTACATCGACATGTCGCTGTCCATCGAGGTGGGCCAGGAGATAGAGCGCGACGAACTGCTCGGACAGCTCGTGGACCTGAACTACGAGCGCAACGACGTGGACTTCACGCAGGGCACCTTCCGGGTGCGGGGCGACACGCTGGAAATCTACCCCATGTACGGCCGCTACGCCATCCGCGTGGAGTTCTGGGGCGACGAGATAGACCGGATGCTCAAGGTCGACCCCCTGGAGGGCGAGGTCAAGAGCGAGGAGCCAGCCGCCCTCATCCACCCGGCCGAACACTACTCCATCCCGGAAAAGCGGCTGGAGCGGGCCATCGAGGAGATTCAGGAGCTCCTGGAACAGCGCATCCGGTACTTCGACCGCAAGGGTGACGCCGTCGCCGCCCAGCGCATCGAGGAGCGCACCACCTTCGACATCGAGATGATGCAGGAGACGGGCTACTGCTCGGGCATCGAGAACTACTCGGTCCACCTCTCGGACCGCGAGAGCGGCGAGGCCCCCTACACGTTACTCGACTACTTCCCGGAGGACTTCCTGACCGTCATCGACGAGTCCCACCAGACGCTCCCCCAGATTCGGGGCCAGTTCGCCGGCGACAAGAGCCGGAAGGAGAGCCTCGTCGAGAACGGCTTCCGGCTCCCGACGGCCTTCGACAACCGCCCGCTCACCTTCGAGGAGTTCGAGGCAAAGACGGACCGGACGCTGTACGTCTCGGCGACGCCGGGCGACTACGAGCGCGAGCACAGCGAGCAGATAGTCGAGCAGATCGTCCGGCCGACCCATCTGGTCGACCCCGCCGTCGAAATCGCGTCGGCGACCGGCCAGGTCGAGGACCTCATGGGCCGTATCGACGAGCGCGTCGAACGCGACGAGCGCGTGCTGGTGACCACGCTGACGAAGCGGATGGCCGAGGACCTCACGGAGTATCTGGAGGAGGCCGGGGTCGACGTGGCGTACATGCACGACGAGACCGACACGCTGGAGCGCCACGAGCTCATCCGCTCGCTGCGGCTGGGCGACATCGACGTCCTCGTGGGTATCAACCTCCTGCGGGAGGGGCTGGACATCCCGGAGGTGTCGCTCGTGGCGATTCTGGACGCCGACCAGGAGGGCTTTCTCCGCTCGGAGACCACGCTGGTCCAGACGATGGGGCGGGCGGCCCGCAACGTCAACGGCGAGGTGGTGCTGTACGCCGACGAGCGAAGCAACGCCATGGACGCCGCCATCGAGGAGACCCAGCGCCGCCGGCGCATCCAGCAGCAGTACAACGAGGAGCACGGTTTCGAGCCCACAACTATCGAGAAGGCCGTCGGCGAGACGAACCTCCCGGGGAGCAAGACCGACACCGGCGGCGTCGCGGGCGACGGCCCGGCCGACGAGGACGAGGCCACCGCTCAGATTCAGCAGCTCGAAGACCGCATGGAGGAGGCGGCCAACAATCTGGAGTTCGAACTCGCGGCGGACATCCGGGACCGCATCCGGGAGCTGCGCGAGGAGTTCGACCTCGACGACGGGGGCGACGACGGCGGCGTTCCGGCGCCCGGGCCGGAGTTCTGATACCGGCCGGCGTCGGCTCCCGGCCCGCGGCGGTCGCCGTCCGCTGTGCCCGCCACGGGTATTTATTCAGACCGCCGTCGTTGTCCCGCTATGACGGTCTACGAGACCGACGTTCCCGGCGTCGGCAAGAAGTTCGAGGTCGAAATCGGCGGCGACGAACGGCTGGTCGTCCTGTTGCACCACGACGGGAAGCGGGAGGTGTTCCACAGGCCGGACTCGGACACCGACGCCGAGCGGCTGTTCACGCTCGACGGTCGGCTCGCTCGCGAGGTCGGCGCCATCCTCCAGGGGGCGTACTTCCAGCCCGTCGAGACCGACAACGTCGGGGTGCCCCTGGGCGGGGCCATCATCGAGTGGCTCGACGTGGGCGAGGGGTCGCCGGTGGTCGACAAGACGCTCGCGGAGTCCGGCGTCAGGACGGAGACCGGCGTCTCCGTCATCGCGATTCAGCGGGGCGCGGAGACCGTCCCCAACCCCGACCCGACGGAGACCATCGCCGCCGGAGACATCCTCGTGACGCTGGGGACCCGCGAGGAGCAGTCCGCGGCCGGGTCGCTGGTCAGCGACGATGGCTGAGCTGCTCCTGGAGCTCGGCGTCGCCGTCGCCGCCATCGCGCTCGCGGGGGCTCTCGCCGGCCGTATCGGCCTCTCCGTCATCCCGGCGTACATCGTCGCCGGCCTGCTGCTCGGGCCGAGCCAGCCGCTGGCGCCGGTCGGCGTCACGCTGCCGGTCGTCGCCTACGGCGAGGTCATCCAGCTACTGGCCGAACTGGGCATCGTCTTCCTCCTCTTCTTCCTGGGCCTGGAGTTCAGCGTCGACCAGCTGCTGCGGGACCGCCGGAAGATAACCGCCGTCGGGCTCATCGACTTCGCCGTCAACTTCGGCATCGGCGCGGCAATCGGCCTCGCGTTCGGATGGACGCTCCTGGAGACGCTGTTTCTGGCCGGACTCGTCTACATCTCGTCGTCGGCTATCGTCACGAAGTCGCTCATCGAGACCGGGTGGATCGCCAACGACGAGTCAGCCCCCATCCTCGGGACGCTCGTCTTCGAGGATATCCTCATCGCGGTCTACCTGGCGCTGCTGGCCGCCGTCGCGAACGGCGGGAGCCTGCGGGAGGCCGGCGTCTCCGTCGGCGTCGCCTTCCTGTTTCTCGGCGGGCTCTCGGCCGTCGCGTGGTACGGCTCGGCGTGGTTCGAGCGGCTCTTCACGACGGGTTCGGACGAGCTGTTCGTCCTGCGTGTCGTCGGTCTGACGACGCTGGTCGCGGGCGCGGCGCTGGCGCTGGGCGTCAGCGAGGCCGTCGCCGCCTTCTTCTTCGGCACGGGGCTCAGTCAGACGAGCCACGTCGAGCGCATCGAGCGTCTCGTCTCGCCCGCTCGGGACCTCTTTGCCGCCGTCTTCTTCTTCGCTATCGGGCTCTCGACGGACCTGACACTGCTCGCCGGCGTCGCCGTCCTCCTGGTGGTGGCCGTCGTCACGACGACGGCCGGCAAGCTCGTCAGCGGCGTCCTCTCGGGGCGGGTCTACGGGCTGGACCGGCGCCGTTCGCTCCGCGTCGGGCTGGGGCTGGTCCCCCGCGGGGAGTTCTCGCTGGTCCTCGTGGCGCTCGCGGCCGGCGTCGGCACCGGCCGGCTGGGGTCGGTCCTGCCCGCCTTCGCGGTCGGCTACGTGCTGGTGATGAGCGTCGTCGGAAGCCTCCTCGTGGCTCGGGCCGACGCCATCACCGACGCTATCGCGGCCGCTCGCGGGTGACACGTCCGTCCCGCTTCTCGTGTGACAACTGTTGGCAAAACCGGTAGTTCTATATACTGGTGTGTTATACCATAGCATGTATGGCGAGCGCACCGAGATCCGACGAAATGTTCGACGAGTTCCTCTCGCAGCGCGGTCACGAGGTCGACGACGTTGGATGGGAAGAAAACTACAACAAGAAACAGTGTCCCGACTGTGGCGGGCTTCACGGCTCGGCCGCGAGCGAGTGCTCGGTGTGTGGCTGGACACCAGTAAACTGAACGCGATTCCGCGGTCCGTTTTTTCGCCCGTGTACCGACCCGCGAGCCGCGGCTGACGGGTACCGGCTAGCTATCCCCGGCTCCGTCCTTTCCCGATGTGATGCCGTGAAGCCAAACCCCGGCCGGCCGGGAAAGGATAGAGAGAGACGTGGAATGTCAGACCGCGTCGAGCGACGCGTGCAGGAACATTCCGATGACGAAATGCCTGTATGCCGCTTCCTCGATGCGCGACGCCGCCGTTTCGGCGTCGTCGATCGAGTACTGCTTGGTCTGCACCAGTTCGTGAACGGCGAGCGTGTTCTCCGCTTCGAGGTCGTGCAGACGCGGATACACCGTGCCCGGACTCAACTGCGCGTCGAACAGACGCGACAGTGCCTCCATGAGCCCTGTCCCGTGTGTCTCATCGTCCGACAACGCGATCATCGCGAGCAGGATTTCGTCCAGACTTTGGGTTACGAGCCCGTCGCCGACGGCGAGTTCGCCGTCGTCGATGTCGTCGATGACCGAAGCCAACAGCGACTCCGGGATGGCGTCACGGCCGGCACTCCCATGGGTGGTTGGGTCGGTCGACCCGACGAGGGGGGTCAGTCGCTCGTCGAGTCGGTCACCCATCGTCTTGCCGGTCGCCACGCGACGGAGGTTGTCTCCGGACATCGTTTATCTGGACGCAATCCGCAATACAGTGTACCGGGGCGGTTATCATATAAACACCTCAGCGTTTTCGGAGCGTGAAACAGCCTCCCCGCTCGTAAACGTTTATATGAAATGGGGAGAAGGAATTGATAGTGGCAGAGGACAAGAGTATCGAGGAGGTCCTCGATACAATCGGTGACCAGCACGCGCGACGCGTCCTGGCCGCCATCAGCCGGGAAGCCCAATCCGCGAAAGACCTCGCCGAGCAGTGCGACCTCTCTTTACCGACCGTCTACCGTCGTATCGAGCTCCTGGACGAGTACGACCTGGTGAAAGACCGCACGCTCGTCGCGGAGGACGGCAACCACTACAAGGTGTACGAGTCCAACTTCGAGTCGACGGTCATCTCGCTGGAGGACGAGGAGTACAAGGTCCGCATCTACCGCGAGGAGAACCTCCCCGACCGCTTTAGCCAGCTGTGGGACGAGCTAAACCCCGAGTAACCATGCAAAGCGGGGTCGCCATCGCGCGCGGGGCGCTCGTGTTGATGCGGATGGTCGTGTTCGGGCTCACGCTCGGCATCACGCTCATCAGCTTCCAGGCCTACCGGAAGCGACCCTCCGAACGGCTGCAGTACGCGTTCGTCGGCTTCGCGTTCATCAGTATGGGCGTCGCCGTCACAAGCGTCATCACGCAGCTCTCTACCGGGCGTATCGGGCCGCTCGCCGTGGTGTTCTTCCAGATGGCCGAGACCATCCCCTTCATCATCGGGTTCGCGATGCTGTACGTCTCGCTGTATCGGTAGGAGTTCTGACATTCCATAGTTATATATTGGCTGACAGCAATCACTCGGTAGATGCTGTCCGCTACCGCGACAGTATCGGAGAGAGGATGCCAGAGTGCCAGAACTGTGGGTCCTTCGTAACGAAGGACTACGTCCGCGTGTTCACGCCGTCCGACACTGACGGCCCCCGGGTCTGTCCCGCCTGCGAGGACATGATCCGTGACGGGGCGGAGATACGGGAGGCGCGCTCGCCACGGCAGCCGTAGCACCGCCGGACAGCCGCGTCTCGGACGACTGTCAGCGCGTTCGGGCTGGCTGTGTACGACCGAGAGCCGACCGTTTTTCCAAAACACGTTGTTTATTGGGGCGGCCCCCTAGTATGTGTGCAATGACTGATTCGACCACCGAGGTTGTCCGCCTGTTCGGTGGGCCGGGGAGCGGGAAAACGACTGCTCTGCTGGACCGCGTCGAGGAGTTGCTCGAAGACGAGACTGTCGACTTCCGTGACGTGCTCGTGGTCTCGTATACGCGTGCGGCGGCCGCCGAGATACGCGAACGGCTGGCCGAACGGCTCGACGTGACCCCCCGCGCTCTCCAGGGGAACGTCTGTACGATGCACGCGAAGGCCTACGAGCTGCTCGACCTCTCGCGGGGCGACGTGGTCGGCGAGAGCGACAAGGAGGAGTTCTGCGACCAGTTCGGCATCGACTTCGAGGACGAGTACGAAGGCTCGCGGCGACGGTCGGCCCGCTCGACGACCCTCGGCAACAAGATCATCGCGACGAGCCAGTGGCTCCAGCGCACCCGCCGCGACGTGGCCGACTGGTACGACGTGCCCTTCAAGTGGGACGACGAGGAGGTCCGGCTCCCGCCCGAAATCGACGACAACGCCCAGACCGGCAACAAGTACACCCCGACGTGGCCCACCGACGACGACCGCGTCGACGTGCCCGAAGCCATTCGGGGGTGGCGGACCTACAAGGGCGACAACGACGTCATCGGCTTTGCCGACATGCTCGAACGGGTCGCCCAGCGCTCCCTGCTCCCCAACGTCGACTACCTCATCATCGACGAGTTCCAGGACATCACGACGCTGCAGTACGACGTCTACGAGGAGTGGAAACCCCACATGGAGCGGGTCCTCATCGCCGGCGACGACGACCAGGTCGTCTACGCCTGGCAGGGCGCCGACCCGGACCTCCTGCTCGAAGAGACGGTCACCACCGACGAGATTCTCCCCAACTCCTACCGGCTCCCCTCCCGCATCCTGAACGTCGTCAACCGCGAGGTGCGCCACATCGAGAAGCGCCAGGAGAAAGACCTCAACCCCCGCAAGGAGGGCGGCCGCGTCGAGGCGGTCCGGAACCCCTCGATGTTCGACCTCGCTCGCAACGTCATCGGCACCGTCGACCAGTCCGACGAGACCGTGATGGTCCTCTTCCGGGCGCGCTACCAGATGTTCCAGTTCATCGACGAGTTCATCGACGAGGGGATTCCCTTCTCCTGTCTGACCGACCAGCGGATGTGGACGGACCGGCTGAGCCAGTACGTCGCCGCCGTCGAGGCCGTCGAGAACGACGAGCCACTCTCCGTGCTGGAGGCCCGCCGCCTCGCCGACATGCTCGCGGATTCGGCCTTCGGCACCGGCGAACGCGACGACCTCTTCGACGCCTTAGAGGACATCGAGGAGGCACACGATGCCGACGACATCGCCGAAATCGAGATCGAACCCGACGTCGTCACCGAACACGTCCCCTTCGCCCCCGACCCGGCCTCCGCGAGCGACATGCTCCGGAAGGTCACCAACTTCCAGGAGCGCTCCGTGGGCGCGTACTTCGCCGGCGACTACCGGGGGATGGAGCCGGACCGCGTCCGCCTGGGCACCATCCACTCCGCGAAGGGCCGCGAGGCCGACCACGTCTTCGTCGGCACCGACCTCACCGAGAAGGTCGTCGAGCAGATGGCCGCCACGGTCGAGCAAAACGGCATCGAGGTCCCCGAGGTCGACGAGTTCACCAAACACACCAGCCCCGTCCCCACGCTGACCGACAACGAACGGCGGGTCTTCTACGTCGGGATGTCACGCGCCCGGGAACGCCTCGTCCTCATGGAGAACCTCGTCGACGGCGCGCCGACGCTTCCCATCGACGTGTTGCTGGAGAACAAACCGAGCGACCGCTCCATCGACGAGCTCCTCGACGAGGCCGGCGAGACCATCACCGCCGACTGATTACTCCTCTTTCGACTCCTCGGTCTCGACGATGTTCCCGACCGTCTTCTCAGCCACCTTCCCCGGGATGTCCGTCGGCGTCGTGAGATACTGCTCGATGACCACCAGCCCGACCGCGATACCGACGTAGGCGACGCCCGCGAACAGTTCCCCGCGGACGAGATGTTCCGCGCCGAACAGCGCTATCGGGATGGCGAGCATCAGCGTGGCCGCCAGTCCGATGGTTTCGAGGATTCCCCGTGCCATGGCTAGGGACTGGTCGGTGCGGGTCAAAAGGGTCGCGGGTCGCAGCCAGCGGCCGTCGGCGGCGGAGCGGACCGCGCTGGTCCCGACAGTTCCAGTCGCCCACTCACGACCGAGGAGTACGTTCTTATCCTCGGACACAGAACACCGACCCATGCTGGTCGGTATCGTCTCGGACACGCACGACAACGGGGCACAGGTCGAGGCGGCGGTCGAGACGTTCGAAGAGAGGGACGTCGAGGCGGTCGTCCACTGCGGCGATTTCGTCGCACCGTTCTCCGTGACGCCGTTCGACGGCGACTGGGAGTTCTACGCCGTTCGCGGGAACAACGACGGCGAGTGGGCCGTCGAGGCCACCGTCGAGGAGTTCGGCACGTACATGGGCGAGATGGGCGAGCTGACCCTCGACGGACAGGAGGTCGCCGTCTACCACGGCACCAGAGGCGCCATCGTCGACGCCCTGGTCGAGTGTGGCACCTACGACTACGTCTTCCACGGCCACACCCACGAAGCGGGCACCGAAGCGTACGAGGGAACGGTGCGGGTCAACCCCGGGGGCATCTCGATTCCGCCGGCGCCGGGCGCGTTCTCGGTGGCGACGCTGGAGACGGGAAGCGAAGAACTAGCGTTTCACGAACTGGGGTAGAAGCTCAAACGTCCGGCTCGACGACCCGCTCGTCGCCCTCGAAGTGCGCGGAGTTGTCCTGTGGACGGTAGTTCAGGACCTCTTTGGCGCGGTCGATGGAGTAGTACTTGCGGTCGTTGTCCGAGATTCCGTAGACGGTCTCGTACTCGTAGTCGGCCTCCAGCGCGCACTGGTGGATGTGGGCGCAGTCGGGGTAGGAGAGCCACATCGCCTGCCCGCGCTCGTAGTCGATGGGCGGGTGGCCCCGCGTGAGGTTGCCGATGCGGATGTTACACACCTTGATGCCGTACTTGTCGTGGTAGTACCGACCGAGCACCTCGCCGGTCGCTTTGGAGACGCCGTAGAGGTTCCCGGGGCGGGGGAACTCCGTCCCGTCGAGGCGGAAGTCGTCGTCCGGCCGGTACATGTCGGGCTTGCGGTCCTCGGTCTCGAAGGAGCCGACGGCGTGGTTCGAGGAGGCGAAGACGAACTTCTCGACGCCCGCATCGACGGCGGCCTCGTAGAGCTTCTGTGTGCCGTCGATGTTGTTCGACAGCACCGAGTCCCACGGGGCCTCGGGCCGGGGGTCGCCTGCGAGGTGGATGACCGCGCCGACGCCCTCGACGGCCTCCCTGACGTCGTCCGGGTTGTCGACGTCGCCGATGAGATACTCGTGGTTGGGCTGCTCTGCGGGCGGATTGTGGAACATCAGCTTCCAGTAGTACTCCTCTTCGAGGCCCTCGAGGATGGCCTCCCCGACCGCGCCGCCCGCACCTGTGAGTAGAACCGGGTCGTCCATTCGTATTGAGTGGATAGGTATGACACAATAGGTAGCTTGCGGTTCGGGTATGTTCAACCGCGCCGGCGGGCCCGGGAGCGCGGCCTTCTTATCGCGGGCCCGCCCAGGGTACCGGTATGGACCCCACGTCACCGCAGGTCGCCTGCTTCGAGGCCGGCATCAAGTTCGGGTCGCTCTACCACCAGTTCGCCGGGACGCCGGTGAGCCCCGACAGCGCCGACTCGCTGGCCGCGGCCATGGAGGAGTCAATCGAGAACCAGCCCCACTGCGAGGCCGTGACCGTCGAAATCCGCGAGGAGCCCCTTCGGGCGGCTATCGCGGAGGCGGGCGCCGACTACACCGAGCTGACCGGGCGGTTTCTGGACGTCTCGATGACCATCGACTACGAGGGGTGTGTCGTCGAGACGAGCATGGCGATGGAGGACGGCTATCCGCTGATGCAGGTCGATTCGGTCGGGGCCCAATAGTACGAAAATTTTACACGTGCCCGCTGTGCAGTTACGGTGATGTCCCTCCACGCGATTGACGATATCGGCGACGCGATAGACGCGACGAAGTCGCTCCTGTTACCATTTGCCGCCCGAACCTGGCTCAAACTGGCAGTCGTCGTCTTCTTCATCGGCGGCGGTGGCGGCGGGTTCAACGGGCTCCAGAACGCCGGGAACTTCGGCGGGCAGGACCAGCCGACCGACGGCGGGGCCGGCCAGCCGGTCTTCGACGGCGGAGCCCCGACGACGGTCGACGGGGTGATGAGTGCAATCAGCCCCGAGCTCCTCGTCATCCTCGGTGTCGTCTTCCTGCTCGTGTTGGTCTTCGGGCTCCTGAGCAACTTCATGGAGTTCGTCTTCGTCGAGTCGCTCGTCTCCCGCGAGGTCCATATCCGCCGGTACCTCCGCGAGAACGTCGGCAACGCCCTCCGGCTGTTCGGGTTCCGGCTGGTGGTCTCTCTGGTCTCGCTCCTGCTCGTCGTCGGGTTCCTCTACACCGTCTTCGTCACCGCCTTCGGCGGGAATTTCGACAACGTCACGACCACGGCGCTGTTCAGTGTCCTCCCCGTCGCTATCGCCTTCTTCGTCGTCCTCGGCATCCTCCAGGGGCTCATCACCGGCTTTACCACCGTCTTCGTCGTTCCGATGATGCTCACGGGCGACCGGGGAGTCGTCGGGAGCTGGAAGCGCCTCCTGGGGTCGATGCGGCGGAACGTCAAGCAGTATCTGGCCTATCTCGCCTTCTCCATCGTCCTGGGTATCGGCGTCGGTATCATCAGCAGCATCGCGAGCGTCATCGCCACGTTGCTCCTGGCCATCCCGTTCGTATTGCTGGGCGCCGTCGCCTGGTTCGGGCTCGGCGGCGGCACCATCGCGCTGGCGCTGCTCGCTATCGCCGTCGTGGCGTTTGTCCTCGTCCTGCTGCTTGCGACGACCCTCATCCAGGTGCCGCTGCAGGCGTTCCTGCGCTACTACGCGATGCTCGTGCTGGGCGATATCGAGGAGCCGCTGGACCCGCTTCCAGAAGTCCGTGCGGACATCCGTCCGGACGAGCCCGACGGGGCGGCGTCCGAACCTATCTGAGTCGGACCGTTTTCGGTTTCTCGAATTCGCTCCCGCTCACGTCGTGCGGTTTCACTTCCACTTTCAGGCGGGCTTTTAACCCACTCCCACGTCAAGTGGTACCTATGAGTCAGACCAGTCTGGACGACGACGAGCTGTTCGGCGAGGCCGCAACCGAGATGCGAAGCGACGTCGAGGCGTCCCTCGCGGCGGCCCGCGGGGCGCTCCCCGAGGCCGACGCCGTCTGGGACGTGGAGGCCGACAACACGCTTGGCGTGCTCAACGCGCTCAAGACGGCCCTGGACGTCGGCGACGCCGAGGACCACCTGCGGGACGCCAAGAAGTGGTACACCATGGGCGAACGCGCCGACGCCTTCGAGGACGCCGCCGACCTCGCCGAGGAAATAGAGACCGTCGCGGCCCTCATCGAGGACGTCGAGGACGCCCGCGAGCAGGTGGGCGACCTCACCGCGACGATTCCCCAGCTACGCAGTACGCTGGAGGAGTTCGAGGAGGAGGCGGCCGACGCGGAGGCCGACGCGGACGCCGAAGAGGCCGAAGCGTAGTCACCGCTCGGTCACGCGGTCGAGCAGCGTCGCCAGCGCCGCCGTCGCTTCGTCCAGCAGCGCCTCCCCCCGCTGGGCGCTCCCGTCTCCGGGGTCGCCCACACAGCCGTTCTCGCTGAACTCGCTACTGTCGTAGGCCAGGTTCACGCCGCTGACCCACTCCCCCCAGCCGTCGGCACCCTCGGCGGCGGCCTCGTCGAGGCGGTCCTCGCGGACCAGGTCGGGCCGTACCGCTTGCAGGAGGCTCGTCTCGACGGGTCCGCCGTGGCCCATGTCGGGCGCATCGACGGCGTCGAACCAGGTGAAGGCCCACGCGTCGGCGTCGTCGTGGCGGGTGATGCGGGCACAGACCTCCCGCAGCGGGTCGACGTTGCCGCCGTGGCCGTTGACGACGACCACGCGGGTCCAGCCGTGGTGGGCGAGGCTGTCGACGGTCTCGCGGACGTAGTCGCGGAAGGTGTCCTCGCTGACCCACAGCGTCCCCGAAAAATCGCGGTGTTCCTCCGCGACGCCGACCTGAATCGTCGGAGCGACGACGACCTCGCCGTCGTAGGCGGCTTCGGCGGCGTCGGCGACCGCCCGTGCGGTCAGCGAGTCGGTTCCCAGCGGGGCGTGTGGCCCGTGTTGTTCGGTGCTGCCGACCGGGAGCAAGGCGAGGTCGGTCTCCGCGGCCTCGGCGTCGGGCCACGTGGCATCGCGCAAGTGCATACGCCGACGTGGACGCGGGGACACACAAACGTGGGGGTCCCCAGCCGGACGCGGCGGTCCCGCGAACGGATGAGCCGCTCGTACTTGGCCGGCACACGCCGAACCCAGGCCGCAGGAACTCGCCCCAGTGCGGTCATCCGACGCGCTCCCCGCAGAGTGCCCGCAGCCTCGGCTCTCGCCGGGTTCAGCCCGCAATCAGTAGCCGGTCCCGAGGTAGGTGTAGACGGCGTTTGCCTCCTCGAGTTCGTCCACGAGCGCGATGGCGAAGTCCTCCATCGAGATGTAGCTGTCGCCGTCGTCGTCGGCCACGAGCTCGCGGTCGGCGGTCCGGTACTCGCCGGTCCGCTCGCCGGGCTCGATGAGTGCGGCGGGCGCGACGTACGTCCATTCGATGTCTTCGACCTCGCTGAGGCGGTCGTACGCGTCGATGGCCGCGCGGGCGACCGGCACCCACTCCTCGGGGAAGTCGTCCGTTTCGATGAGCAGCGTCTCCGGGCCCACCCTGAGTCCGCCCGCTCCGCCGGTCCAGACGAGCCTGTCGACGGCCGCGCGCCGGAGCCCCTCGATTACGGCGTCTATCATCTCCGTGAGCACCTCGGCCGGTTCGTCCTCGCCCGGACCGAGGGCCGAAACCACGGCGTCGTGGCCCGCGGCGAGCCTCGCTACGTCGTCGGGGTCGGTCGCGTCCCCGGCGACGGCGACGAACTCGTCGTCGTCGATTCCCTCGACTGTGCCGCTCCGGGAGACGCCCGTGACGGCGTGGCCACGGGAGAGGAGTTCGGCGGCAGTTCGCTGTCCGATTCGTCCGCTCGCACCGAGTAGCAGTACGTTCATTTTGTAAATGGGGTCGCTGATTGTCGGCACACGATACCGGGACGCCCGCTCGAACGGGGGTCACTTCGCCACGTCTGATTGTTACGCTTCCCCGTAATATAGTTCAGCGAACGTTCGCCTGACCACGTTACACTGATGTCACCGGGTGCGGCCCCTGCAGCGACATACGGGCCTATCGCTTTCCCGTAGCGTTCGCCGGTCAACGGCCGGCGGCGCTGATTTCCCCTGCCCGTTCGAACTGCTTCACGAACCTACCGGCGACAATCACCGATTGTTATTCGGACCCGTGTAAAGAATTGCCAATTATTGCCGGAAAAATTTTATCGCAGTCGGCCGTACACCGGTGTATGTCACACGAGCAGCCGGAGGCCGACTGGACCGCGCGCCACGCCCGCACGCGACCGACCGAGCGCGCGGGTTCGGTCGTTCGGGTCGAGAGCGCGACCGACGATTGGGCGCGCCGTCACAGCGAGACCGACCGCTAGCGCTTGAGAGCTTCGACGCCGGCGAGTTCGTCCCCGGTGAGCGCGCGGATGTACGCGCCGCCGGCGATGGAAACGTGGTCGAAGGAGTCCTCGCTCATCCCGTACATCGTGATGGCCCGGGACGTGTCGCCGCCGCCGACGACGGAGAAGCAGTCGGTCTCGGCGATGGCACGCAGGACGCTGACGGTCCCGGTCGAGAACTTCTCGTCCTCGAAGACGCCCAGCGCGCCCTTGACGAAGACGGCGTCCGAGTCACGGACCACGTCGGCGTAGTGCTCGGCGGTGTCGGTGCCGACGTCCATGACGCCCAGCCCCTTCTCCTCGACGTCCTCGACGTCGGCCTCGACGCGCTCGCCGTCCTCGGCGTAGGCCACGTCCGTCGCGACCGTTATCTGGTCGCCCCGCTCTTCGAGAATCTCCTCGATTATCTCGTGGTTCTCCTCCCACTGGCTGGTGTAGAGGTCCATGTCGCCGACGTCGTAGCCGATGGGGTACCCCTCCGCCCGGAGGAACAGCTGGCCGGCGATACCGCCAAGCAGGAAGTCGTCTATCTTGTCGCCGATGTGGTCGATGACGCCGATGACGTCCGTGGCCTTCGTCCCGCCCATGGCCATCGTCACCTGGCCGTCGAACTCCTTCTCGGCGATGGCGGTGTTTGCCTCGTACTCGGTCTCCATGACGCGGCCGGCGTAGGCGTCCATCACGAGCGGGAAGCCGACCAGCGAGGCGTGAGAGCGGTGGGCCGCCGAGTAGGCGTCGTTGACGTAGGCGTCGAACTCCGGCGCCAGCGTCTGGACGAACTCCGTCTCGGCTTTCACCTCGGGCTCCTCCTCGGGCAGTTCGCCGTCGGCCATCCGGGTGTTCTCCAGGACGAGCACGTCGCCGCCCGCCAGGTCGTCGATGGCGTCGAGGGCCTCGTCCCCGAAGGTGTCGGCCACGAAGTCGACGTCGTGGTCGACGTGGTCGGACAGAATCTCCGCGTGCTGGGAAAGGGAGAGGAAGTCGTCGTCGCCCGGGCGGCCCTGGTGGGCCATGACGGCGACGGCGAAGTCGCGGTCGATTAGCTCGCTGAGCGTCGTTGCGTGCCGACCAAAGCGGCGGTTGTCCTGTACCTCCCCGTCCTCGACCGGCGAGTTCAGGTCGAAGCGGACGAGGACTTGCTGTCCGTCGTCGAGGTCGTCGAGCGTCTGGAACGTCATACGCGAGACCTCTCCCGCCGCCCGTTTAACCGTTTCCGAGTCGCCCTATCCGCGATGGAAAAACACCATAGTTGGGACTCGATGGGCGAAAAAACGACAGAAACCGGCGGCCTAGTTCTCGGTGATGTACTCGGCGACGTCGAGCATGCGACACGAGAAGCCGTACTCGTTGTCGTACCAGGTGAGAATCTTCGTCAGGCCGTTGACGATGTTCGTCGAGTTCAGGTCGACCTGCGAGGAGTAGGGGTCACCGAGGATGTCCGAGGAGACGATCTCCTCGTCGGTGACGCCCAGCGTCCCCTCGAGCTCGCCCGATGCGGCGTCCTCGAAGGCGGCGTTGACCTCCTCCTCGGTCACGTCGTCCTCGAGGTCGACGACCAGCTCGGTGATGGAGCCGTTCGGGACCGGGACGCGGATGGCCATCCCGTCGAGCTTCCCCTCAAGCTGGGGGAGGACCTCGGTTGCCGCCTGTGCGGCGCCCGTCGAGGTCGGGATGATGTTCTCCGCCGCGGCGCGGCGCCGGCGGGGCTTGCTGTTGGGGCCGTCCATCAGGTTCTGGGAGCCGGTGTAGGCGTGGACGGTCGTCAGCTGGCCAGACTCGATGCCGAACGCGTCGTCCAGCACCTTCGCGACCGGCGTGATGGAGTTCGTCGTACAGGAGGCGTTCGAGACGACGTCCTCGCCGTCGTACTCGTCCTCGTTGACCCCGTAGACGATTTGCTTGACCTCCTTGTCGCCTTTCGGCGGGGCGGAGATGAGCACCTTGTCGGCGCCCGCTTCGAGGTGCTGGGCGGCGTCGTCGTAGGTGCGGAAGATGCCGGTCGCCTCGAAGGCGACGTCGACGTCGAGCTCGTCCCACGGCAGCTCTGTGGGGTCGGTCTCGTGGAAGACGCCGGCCTCGAAGTCCGTCCCGTCGACGCTCAGGACGCCGTCCTCGACGCCCGCTCCGGGCAGTTCGCCCATGACGGTGTCGTACTTGGCGAAGTAGTCGATCTCGCTGTCGTCCATCACGTCGTTGATACCGACGATCTCGACGTTGTCGTTGTCCAGCGAAGCGCGCATTACGTTGCGGCCGATACGGCCGAAGCCGTTCAGGCCGACGCGGACTGGGTCACTCATTCCTCTAGTGAAGCGCCGACCCGGAGTAAAGAGTTTTCGGAGTTAACTCGGTTCCGAATTGTATTTTCCCCTCTCATGTATCGTCCAGAAGGTGTGCCGGCTGCCGCTGTACCCGCCGACGGCCGCCCCGGCGGCGGGCCGTGTCCGTCAGAAGGCTTTTGAGACAGTCGCACATACCACCCGCTACTGATGAGACGGGACGACGACGACCCCTTCGACGAGTTCTTCCGGGAGATAGAGCGGATGATGGACGAGATGATGGGCTCGGAAGGGGACGTCCACATCGACCGCGATGGGCCCGCCGACGGCGGTGACCTCCACGTCGACGTTCACGAGACCGACGAGCACGTCCGCGTCGTCGCCGACATCCCCGGCGTCGAGAAGGACGGCATCGACCTGAAATGCGACGGGAGCGTCCTCACCATCGACGCCGGCACGCACAACCGCGAGTACCACGAGCGGCTCACCCTCCCCAGCCGCGTCGACGAGCACTCCGCCTCGGCAACCTACAACAACGGCGTCCTCGAAGTCACCTTCGACCGCGAGGACGAGTCCGCCGACATCGAGCTGTAAGGTCCCGTCGACGCTGTTTTACCCGTTCGCTGTCGCCCGAACCAGCGCCGCCACTCCGTCCCAGAACCCCGCCTCGTACTTCGTCGCGCTGTCGATGGTCGGCCGTGCGTTGGTCTCGTTGACCACCGTCCGGTCGTCGGTCACGAGCAGGTCGACGCCGAGGTAGTCGATATCGAGGGCGTCGGCGGCCCGCTCGGCCAGCCGCCGGAGGTCGTCGGGCAGGTCGACCCCCTCGGCGACCGCGCCCCGGTGGACGTTGTGCTTCCAGCGGCCGCGCTCGCGGGCGTCGGTCGGCAACCGTCGCTCGACCGCGCCGACGTACTCGCCACCGACGACCATCGCCCGGTAGTCGCGGGCGCCGGGGAGGAACTCCTGGACGAGGAAGGAGCGGTCGCCGGTCGCCCGGTAGTCGTGGACCAGGTCGAGGTAGTCGGCGATGCCCAGGAAGGAATCCAGGTCCCGGGCCGTCGTCACGCCGACGCCGCGGGTCGTGGAGTTGGGCTTGACCACGACCGGCGGGTCCAGCGCCTCGTAGGCCGCGACCAGCTCGGACTCGTCGGCCGGGTTCGACACCATGACGCTCTCGGGGACCGGCACGTCCGCCCGGCCCAGCCGGGCCAGCACGTCGGCCTTGTTGCGCGACCGGAGGACGGCCTCGCGGCCGTTGACCCACGGCACGGAGAGCATGGCGTCGGCGACCCCGCCCTCCATCATCCGCGACGGGTAGACAAAGCCCACGTCGTAGTCGTCGTAGGGACTCCCCGCGAGGGGAATCGCGCGCTCGGTTGTGGCGACGTGACCGACCTCGATGCCCCGGTCGGCCAGGGGCTCGCGCATGCGCTCGTAGGTCTCGCTGTTCGTGGCGACCGCGAGCCGTAGCATACCCGCCCGTTCGCTCGGACGGACAAAAGTGTACGGTCGGCCGACGCAGTATGATCGGGTCCGATTCTGTAGCTGTCGAGAGAGCAGTGCCCACTGTCACTGATGACTACCGCTGGAAAGCCCTCACCCGCTCGCGGTCGCTGGCCGACATATCTCGCTCGCTGCGCTCGCTCGACAGGGGTCGCCCAGCGACCGCCACCGGGCTCGCCCTTTCAGTCCACCAGGGACAGTAATATGCGCGACAGAGCACTCACGTATCACTCGCCAATCTCTACGGCTCACTCCGTTAACCGCTCCGTCGCGAGGAATCTCCTTACGGTCCATTCCTCGCCTTCCCCGGTCGCTCGCATCTGCGAGCGACACGCGTTTTGAGTATCAGTAGCGACTGCTGTGGCCGGGAGCGCGTTTCATCGCGCGACGACGGGGAAGGGCAGGCCTGCCTGCGCGAAGACAAGCTAGTCAGCAAGAAACGTCCGGCGGCGTAGCCGCCGGTTCGACCGCAGCGCGCGGACCGCCACGCGGCGAAGCCGCGTGAAGGGAGCACGCCGCGGTTTTCCCCAAGTTTTCACACGACGGAGGGCGCCGTAGGCGCCCGACGGAGTTGCAAAAAGTGGGAGCTCAGGAAATGAGGAGCTCTTCGCCCTTTTCGACCTTGATGCGACAGGCGGGCGTGATCTTGTTGTACGCACGGCGGAACGCCTCCTTGACGTGGTCGGCGTCCTCGACGTTGCAGTAGGCGGTAAAGAGCTGCTCGCCGGCCTGCATCCGGGCGGCGGTGCCGACAATCTTCCCGAAGGCGGCCCGCATCCCGTCGGAGACACGGTCGGCGCCGGCGCCGGTCGCCTGCTTGTTCTCGCGCAGGACCTGGTGGGGGAACTTCCGCAGGGTCATGCGGTAGTCACCCTCCTCGCCGATGGTCTTGATGAGGTGGCGGTTCGCGGAGAGGCGCGAGGCCTCCAGCGAGCCGTGACGGAGCTGGACCTCTTCCTCGACGATGAGGCTGATCTGGACGGGGTACTCGTCCTTGTCTTTGGTCTTGCGACCCATCTCGTGCTGTGCGATCTTCGAACCGGGGATGCCCGTGATGTACTCGCGCCGGGTGTAGGACGGCTTGTCGATGTCCCGGTACATCGAGGCTGGTTTGTCGGACATAGGTACTCTTGGTGGAGACGTGGCCGAGCGTCGGGATAAGAGCTTCGAAGGGCCGACGAACGGATGTGTCGGGGTGACATGGCCCCCGATTGGGGCAGCTGCGGCGCTCTGACCGGTAACGCGCGTGTAACCTCGCTTGGGTGTTTATGCCGGTCGGGCGCGAAGAGCGGGTATCATGAACATGCTCGTCGACGGCGAATGGCGGACAGACGCGTATCAGAGTACGAACGAGGACGGGGAGTTCGACCGACAGGAGACCAGTTTCCGCGACCGAATCAGGGCGTCGCCACGCGACGCCGAACAGTCGAGCGGCGACGAGCCGCGAGACGAGGACGACCCCGACGCCCGGTTCCAGCCCGAGGCCGGCCGCTATCACCTCTACGTCTCGAAGGCCTGCCCGTGGGCCCACCGCACGCTCCTCGTTCGGGCGCTGAAAGGGCTGGAAGACGCCATCAGCGTCGACGTGGTCGACCCGTTCCGCGACGAGGGCGGCTGGCAGTTCACGCCCGAGAAGGCCGGCTGCACCGAGGACTCGCTGTACGGCTCCGACTACCTCCGGGAGCTGTACGTCGAGGCCGACCCCGACATGACCGGCCGCGTGACGGTGCCGGTCCTGTGGGACAAGCAGGAGGAGACCATCGTCAACAACGAGTCCAAGGAGATTCTCCGGATGCTCGACACCGAGTTCGACGGTGTGGCCGAACACGACGTCGACCTCTACCCGGAGGGGTACCGAGAGGAGGTCGACCGCATCATCGAGGACATCTACGAGCCCATCAACAACGGCGTCTATCGCTCGGGCTTTGCCGACACGCAGACGGCCTACGATAACGCCGTCTCGGAGCTGTTCGACGCGCTGGACCACTGGGACCAGGTCCTCGAAGACCAGCGCTACCTCGCCGGGGACCGCCTCACCGAGGCGGACATCTGCATGTTCACCACGCTTGTTCGCTTCGACGAGGTGTACCACACCCACTTCATGTGCAACCACAAGCTCATCCGCGAGTACGACAACCTCTGGCCCTACCTGCGTGACCTCTACCAGACGCCGGGCGTCGCCGGGACGGTGAACATGGACCACATCAAAGAGCACTACTACACCACCCACCCCGACGTGAGTCCCAAGCGCATCGTCCCGATGGGGCCCGACCCCGACTTCGAGGCGCCCCACGACCGCGACGAGCTACCGGGTGAACCGCCCGCGGACCTGCTCGCGACGGCCTAATCCGTCGCGTCGTTCGCTAGCTTCTCCGCGACCAGTTCTCTATCTCCCGGCTCGTTGACGTTGTGACACCACCCCGTCAGCTCGACGGTCTCGACGCGGTGGCCCCGGCCCACCAGGTCGTCGATGGCGTCGGTAATCTCGTACTCGCCGCGCGCTGAGGGAGCGATGCGGTCGAGCGCGGGGCCGATTTCGGGCCCGAAGGCGTAGAACCCCCGATTGACGAGCGTCGATGGCGGGTCGTCCGGTTTCTCGACCAGTCCCACCACGCGCCCGTGGTCGTCGGTCTCGACGACGCCCGTCGTTTCGGCTTGCCCCCGCGCGACGGACTCGACCAGCAGCGTCGCCGCGGCGGCGGTCTCCCGATGGCGCTCGACCACGCTGTCCAGGTTCGCCCGGCAGACGTTGTCGCCGTTCATGACGACGAACGGCGCTTCGACGGCTGGCATCGCCTGCCGGAGCGCGTGGGCCGTCCCCAACTGCTCGGCCTGCTCGACGTATTCGACAGGGGTGTCGCGGTAGCTGTCGCCGTAGTGGGCGACGATATCGTCGCCTCGGTAGCCGACCACGACCGCGAGACGGTCGACGCCGACCGACAGCAGCGCGTCGAAGGCGTACGAGAGCAGCGGCCGGCCGGCGACCGTGACGAGGGCCTTCGGCTGCTGGGCCGTCAGCGGGCGCAGCCGCGTCCCCTCACCGGCGGCCAGAACGACGCCGTCCATAGGTGGGTCGTCGGTCGCCACCCTCAAAATGGCCGGGTCAGATTTTTGCGCCCGCGCCACCGATACCCGACGATGGTCGAGGACCGCTACGTTGGCGTCGCGTACCGTGACGGGTCGTGGCTGGCAGTGACGTTCACCGAGGCCGGCTACGAGGAGACGACCGTCTTCGACGGTATCGGCGACTGCTGGGCGGCCTACGAGGAGGCGGCGCGCCTGATTCTGGTCGACGTTCCAATCGGGCTCGTCGAGTCCGGTGACCCCGTCCGCCGGTGTGACGCGCTCGCCCGCGACCTGTTGGGACCGCGCAGGGGGGCCGTGTTCGACCCCCCGGTCCGGGAGGCGACCCGAAAGCGGCGCTACTCGGCGGCGAACCGGGTCCACGAGCGCAAGGCCGACGCGGCGCTCTCGGCGGCGGCCTTCGAGCGCAGCGACGCCATCGCGATGTGTGACGAACTGCTCGCGGAGGTCCCCGAGGCCGCCGCGGTCGTCCGCAGCGCCCATCCGGAGCTCTGCTTTCGGGCCTTCGCGGGCGCGCCGCTGGAACACGATACGACGACCGCCGCGGGTTACGCCGAGCGGATGCGGACGCTCGCCGGGCGGGACCGCGACGCGCCGCCGGTCGTCCAGAGGGTGGCCGAGGCGACCGCGGGACACGCCGTGCCCGTGGCCGCGGTGCTCGATGCCGTGGTACTCGCGTATACGGCCGCGCCCGGCGGCGGCGAGCTACGGACGCTGCCCGCCGAGGCGCCGACCGACGGCAGCGGCCGCCCGATGGAACTGGTCTACCGGGCGGGCGCGCCGCTGGTCGGGTGAGAATACAGCCGTGGTGACGGGACCGTCACTCGGGTGTGTATAAACTGACTGCAGACAGAAAGCCCGTCTTACAGTCGCTCGAGGTTGGTCGCTCGCGGACCCTTGTCCGCTTGCTCGATGTCGAACTCGACTTCCTGACCCTCTTCGAGGTCAGGGCCGCCGACATCTTCCATGTGGAAGAAGACGTCCTCGTCTTCCTCGTCAGTGTCGATGAAGCCGTAGCCGCCGGTGTCGTTGAAGAAATCGACTTTGCCTTTCGCCATCGTTAGAGACGCTCCAGGTTGGTCGCTCGCGGACCCTTGTCCGCTTGCTCGATGTCGAACTCGACTTCCTGACCTTCTTCGAGGTCCGGACCGCCGACATCCTCCATGTGGAAGAAGACGTCCTCGTCTTCCTCGTCAGTGTCGATGAAGCCGTAGCCGCCGGTGTCATTGAAGAAATCGACTTTGCCTTTCGCCATCGTTAGAGACGCTCCAGGTTGGTCGCTCGCGGACCCTTGTCCGCCTGCTCGATGTCGAATTCGACTTCCTGACCCTCTTCGAGGTCAGGGCCGCCGACATCCTCCATGTGGAAGAAGACGTCCTCGTCTTCCTCGTCAGTGTCGATGAAACCGTAGCCGCCGGTGTCGTTGAAGAAATCGACTTTACCTTTCGCCATCGTTAGAGCCTCGTGACGTTGTTGGCTCGCGGACCCTTGTCCGCCTGCTCGATGTCGAATTCGAGCTCCTGTCCTTCCTCGAGGTCCGGGCCGCCGATGTCTTCCATGTGGAAGAAGACGTCCTCGTCCGCGTCCTCAGTATCGATGAAACCGTAACCGCCAGTGTCGTTGAAGAAATCAACCGTTCCTTTCGCCATTGCAACCAAAGAGAGGCCGGGATGACGGATAACAGTGTCGGTACAGTGTGAACCCCGAAAATCCGATAACCGCTAGACAGCGGCTGTGTGCTGTGTGATACGAACCACCAAGGGGTGGGTTCGGAGTCCCACCGTTCTTGGGACTCGGGGGTGACAGTGTCCGTATGTTGCGTCGACTCCGCGAGAACGGCCCAGTCGTGCTCGTCCCGCTGGCGTGGACCTTCGCGACCGCCGCACATCTGGACCTGCTCGCCCGTCGAACCGTCCTCATCGCTCATCTGGTGATGGTCGCCATCATCGCGGCCTTCACCGTCCTCTCCTGGCGGGAGATGACGGCGGGCGTCCTGCTGGTGTGGCGCCGCGTCCTCGTGGCCGGACTCGCGCTCACGCTCGTCGGGACGGCCGCGCTGCTTGTCGAGCCGCCGGTAGGCCCGCTGCTATCGGTGACTGTCGTCGGGTGGATGCTCGTCCCAGCGGCCGGTCTCGTCGCGACCGGGCGGCGAATCGACCGGCGCCCGCGGGCCTATACGGGCGGCGGCGCGCTGAGCGCCGCCGGGGCCGCCATCTACGTCGGCGGCGTGGTCGGAACCGTTCCGGGGCTCGTCCTCGCCGGGCTGACTGTGACAACCGTCGGCCAGACAGCCGGCATCGTCGCCGCGGTCTACGATTACTAGCCCTGCGACGTTCAGAACGAGGCCAGTCCCTGCTTGAACTTCCGGATGATGTCCTTCTGCTGGAGGTAGCTCGCGGCCGCGAGCATCGTCGGCGCCCAGAGCCCGACGAAGATGCCGGTCTGTTTCTCGCCCCTGATGTAGAAGTTGTACCAGGAGAACAACACCGAGGCGGCCGCGGCGGCCGCGATGGGGTCGCCCGCGGACATCGGCGTCGAGTCCGCCACCTCGTCTATCTTCTCCCGTGCGTTCGCGTCGTCCTGCTGGAGCACTGACATTGCGTTCGGACAAGGCGCGGCGTTTGCCTCGTCGTGGTGCCTGCAACTGCGGCCAGTTTATTGTCCCCGCTCGCCCGGCGGCGTCACGGCCCTGAGAGGGTACTCGTGCTCACCCTCCCCGGTCGAACAGCGTCGGCGTGTCGAGGACTGCCAGGCGGTCGACTTCGACGGTGACGGCGTCCTCGCTTCGGGCCGCGGCCACGTCGTCCCCGGTGAACTGGTCGGTGGTGTCGACGACCGGGCGGAGGTCTACCCGGCGCGAGTCGGCGGCGAAGTTGACGACGACCACCCGCTTCTCGTCGCCGGCGTCGCGGCCGAAGACGAGCACGTCCTCGGGCCGCTCGGTCCGGTAGGCCGCACGGACCAGGTCGGCCGAGGGCCCGAACGCGGGCGAATCGTGATAGAACGAGACGAGCGCCCGGTAGAAGTCGAGGTGGGCCTCGGGGTAGTCGTCCCAGTTCACGAACGCGCGCTTGTAGGGGTCCCGCTCGATGTCGTCGGCTTTCCCGGGGTCGTCGGCGTAGGGGAGCGCGCGGCGCTCGCCGTACTCGGTGATGAGCCGCTCCTGGCCGTAGTACAGCATCGGGACGCCGGGGAGGGTAAACGCCGCCGCGGCCGCCGCCCGCGCGACCGCCGCCGGCTCCCCGCGGCGGCCCACGGCGGCTTCGTGGGCCAGGCGCGCCTCGTCGTGGTTCTCCGTGGCGTTCAGCAGCCGTGCGTAGCGAGGGAACCCGTCGCGGTCGCGGGCCTCGACGGCGTCGAGCAGGTCGCCGGGCGGGCGCTCGCCGCGGGCGACGGCGTGGGCCGTCTCGGTGAACCCGGTCGTGTCGAAGTGGCAGTCGAACTCCGAGGCCGCGAAGGCGGGCGTCCGGGGGATGGCCTCGTCGAGCAGGAGGAACTCGGCGTCGACGGCACGCACCCGTTCGCGGACCTCCGCCCAGAAGCTATGGGGGACGCCCCAGGCGATGTCACAGCGGAAGCCGTCGACCCGCTCGGCCCAGAACTCGACGGCGGCGAGCAGGTGCTCCCGCAGCGCGACGTTCCCGTGGTTGAGGTTGGGCTGGAGCCGCACGCCGAAGAAGCTCGTCTGTGCCGGCGAGGCGTCGTGGCGGCTGGCCCCCCGCTGGCGGTCGACCCAGTCGAAGTACTTCGAGGACACGTCCCACGACTCGACGTCCGGGAACTGGGACGGCTCCTCGGGCTCGGGCCCGCGCTCGGCGATGGTGTCCTGGAAGAACGGATGGGTCCAGCCGCAGTGGTTCGCGACGAGGTCGAAACAGACCCGGATTCCGTGGTCGTGACACCGGTCGACGAACGCCTCGAAGTCAGCGAGGGTCCCCAGGTCCGGGGCCACGTCGAAGTAGTCCGCCGTGCTGTAGCCGTGCGGGCCGCCCGGCGCCGCGTCGACGGTTGGGCTCCAGGCCGGCACGACGGGCGTCAGCCACACCACGTCGACGCCCAGCCCGTCCAGATAGTCGACCCGCTCGCGGAGCGCCTCGAAGGTGGTCGCCCCCGGCTCGCCCGCGAACGAGCGCGTGAATATCTCGTAGACGACGGCGTCGTCGAGCCACTCGGGCGGTCGGTTGGGCAGGGAAACGGTCTCGGAGTCGGGGTCCAGCACTATCTCGTCGCGGACGCCCACGCGACGGCCGTCGAAGGGCGCCGCGTAGAGGCTCGCCGCGCCGTCCATCGCGGCCGCGGGAATCCGGGCCGTCGACCCCTCGACCGCGATGTCGGCCGCGTCCAGGCCGCTCGCGTCGTGGGGGAGGAACTCCACGTCCAGGTCGGCGTCGACGGCGTGGCTGTCGGACGCGAGTTCGGGGTTCGACGCCACGACGAACTCGTCGGTCGCGTCGTCGTAGTACCCGTCGAGTTCGATACGGGGCGGGCCGCCGCCGGCTGGCCCGCTTGCACCGACGCCGTCGGTCGTCCCGCCGTCCCGCCGGTCGCCGTCGAACACGCGAACTGTCAGCTCGTGAGTCCCGTCGGGGGCGTCGAGTTCGAGGACGTAGGTCCCGGGCTCGTCGGGCTCGAACTCGGCGGTGTTGTGGAGCCCGTGGTCGTACCGGTCGCGGTCGTCGTGGGGCGTCGGCGCGTACTGCACTGTCGCCTCGCTTCCGGCCGGCCGGGCGGCAATCGACCACGCGAACGCGTCGGCGCCGTAGTTCTCCGGGTCCCGCTCGGGCGCGCCCGCTATCGTGGGCGCGAGGTTGTCCCGGTCGAACCCGTGGTCGCCGTCGACGAAGGCCGGGTCGACGATGCGCTGACCGACCTGCATGAACCGCGGCGGTCCGGGCTGGTGGCTGTCGAATCCCATCGGCTGGTGGTATCTGGCCCGGCCCGGAGATGAGCGTTTGGGCTCGCCCCGCCACCCGGTGGGCTCCCGGTCCGGGAGCACCGTCCGCGGACGGTCGGCGATGCTTCCGCCGGTCCCCGGGACGGCCGGCTCCCCGAGATAAGCGTCGCATAACAATACCGTCGATATCACTACGGTGGTACGATGTCACACGCGGACTGGGCGATACAGGACGGCGCCGTCGTCGAGCAGCCCCGCGACATCCAACGCCACCCCCTACTGGCGGCGATTTACGACAGCCACGACGAACTCATCGCGGAGTACCTGCCCGACGGCGAGACGCTCGAACTCGCTTTCGGTCAGCACCTCCACCCGCAGGCCGACGTCGGGACGGAGGCGTGGCGGTCGAACGCGGTCGGCGTCGGGCGGCCGGCCGTCCTCGGGGACGCCCGTTCGCTCCCCTTCGACGACGGCGTGTTCGACGCCGTCGTCGGCCGCCGGTTCCTCCATCACGTCCCCGAAGCGGACCGGCCCGATATCCTGCGGGAGACCCGACGGGTCCTGAAACCGGGCGGGCGGGTCGTCCTCGTGGAGGGGACGCCGGGGCTGTACCGGCGGCTGACGAAAACCGTCGCCTTTCGACTCGGACTGCTGGAGGCGGACAACGACCGTTACGGCCACCTGTCGGAGGCGGCGGTCGCCGGCCTCGTCCGGGACGCCTTCGAGGTGGTCACCAAGCGGACGCTGGGCTCGCCGCTCATGCTCGCAAGCATCGCACAGACCCCGCTCGCGGCGTCGCTGTTTCCGCTGTACCAGCGGACACAGTGTGTCAAGTGGTGGACGTTCGTCGTCGGCCGGAAGCCGGCGGACGACACGACCGACTAGTCGTCGGCCAGGCCGACGTCCTCGACGAGGAACTGGATGTCGTTGTCGCTGCCCTCCTCGGGCGCGAACGGGATTCCGGTCGCCTGGGCGCAGTCGCCTTCGCCGACGTTCTGGGCGGTGAACCCGCCAAACAGCGTCGTCAGCTTCGCCGTCCCGGTCCCGTCGTCGACGATGACCGCGTTGTCCCCGATGGACTGTATCTCGCCCGTGATGCTCGCGCTCTCCCTGTCTTCCGTCGAGGCCTCCGCCGCGGTCGAGGTCGCCCCGCCCTCGTTGACCTCCTCGGCCAGCGTCCCGATTTCGTCTTCGCCCGGCCCACAGCCGCCGCCGAGTATGCCACTGCAACCCGCCACGGACGCGCTGACGCCTGCGGCACCCACGATTTTCAATGTCTTGCGTCGCTTCATTACGATAGGGAAATCTGTACTGTACCGAATAAATTTTTCCCATCACTCGGTTACAGAAACCGAGCCGGACGTACCGGCCACACCCCGTCACTGTCCCGTCCGGCGCTCCGCTCGACTCGTTCAGTGACTACACTTAACCCCGGTGGTGGACACAACAGGGCTGTATGAGCGACGAGTCGCCCAACCACAAGCAAAGCCGTCTGTTCACGACCGAGGACGGCGACTTCGACGAGGACCGGGCGAAAGCGGACGCCCTCCCCGTCGAGGACGGCGAGGTCGTCGACACCGACGAGCTCGCGGACCACCAGCGCTACGTCGAGGACCGGGGCGTCTACGACGAGCGCAACCGGGTCAACGACCTCACCGGCCGGGAGTGGAAGTTCGCGACCAAGTCCGTCATCCCCGAGGGGTACCCGCCCGCCCTCCAGCACGACCTGCGGAGCGAACACGGCGGCCAGAAACCCCCGCGGCTCTGTCTGGCGCTCGTCCAGCGGTTCAGCAAGGCCGGCGACCTCGTCCTCGACCCCTTCGCCGGCGTCGGCGGCACGCTGCTCGGAGCCTCACTCGCCGAGTACGAGGGGACCGGCCGCCGGGACGCCGTCGGCTTCGAAATCAACGACCGCTGGATAGAGCTCTACGAGACGGTCCTCGAACGGGAGAACGCCGAACGCGAGGCCCGTGGTGAAGGACCTCTCGCCGGGCAGGACATGCGCCACGGGGACTGCACCGACCTCGTCGAAGCCGTCGAGACCGACGCCGTCGATCTCCTGCTGACCGACGTGCCCTACTGGGACATGGACAAGGTCGAACAGACCCGCAACGAGGCGGCGACACGGGACAGCAAGCTCGGCGACTTCGACGGCGACGAGCGACAGGCGAAAGCCGACTGGCTCGACGAGATGGAGGCCAACTTCGCGCAGTTCCGACGGGTCGTCCGCGAGGGCGGCTACGTCGCGGTCTTCATCGGCGATATGTACCGCGAGCAGTCCTACAACATGCTCTCGGCCGACCTCGCCGCCCGCATCGAGGCCGCCGGCTACACGCTGAAGGCCAACCTCGTCTGGTACGACCCCTCGAAGGACCTCCACGTCTACGGCTACCCCTTCTCCTTTGTCCCCTCGATGGTCCACCAGAACATTCTCGTCTTCCGGAACGAGTGACTGCTATGTCCTGCAGACAGCCCCCACCGAGACGGAGTACTGTTACCTGTAACTAACTGGTTGAATATCCGCTTCGTTTAGTAGTTGGGTTCAGGAAAATGCCGCCTCCCGGATTTGAACCGGGGACAGCTCGATCTTCAGTCGAGTGCTCTCCCAGTCTGAGCTAAGGCGGCGCATGTCGAGCGAGGACGACGGTGGAAAAAAGGATTTCGATACCCCGCCGCCCTAGGGGAGAAAGAGGTCCGAACTGTCGAAGGCCGCGCCGCAGTCGTCACAGGTGTACTCTGTCCCGTTTTCCGTCGAGACCCGCCCGCTACAGCGGGGACACGTCGACCCGTCTATCATGTGTGTTGGTACCGCGACCCTGGCTAAGTGACTTTCGGCAGGTGACAGCGGGCTGGCGGATTCGAACCGGAGAGAGACTCGCTTCGCTCGTCTCTCAGGGTCTCGAATCCTCGCTGACCATCCGCTCCTCACGTCCGTTCGTCGCAGGATGGGTCCGGGCGGATTCGGACCACGGTCACTCCGCTTTGCTTCGTTCCCTGATTCGAATCCGCCCGGAGAATAGTTTCATCGCTCACGTTCCGTTCGCGGGAGAATATATGGGTCCGGGCGGATTCGAACCACCGACCTCGGCCTTGTAAAGGCCACGTCATAACCGACTAGACCACGGACCCGCGTTCCCAAATTTTCCACCGGTAGGAATAACCCTTTCTCTCTGGGGCGGAACGCTTACCCATCGGCTGGTCCACCCTATAGACATGGCACGCCGAGCGTTCGTCGCCCTCGCCGGGGTCGTCGTCGCACTCGCGGTCGGTGCCCTCGTTATGCAGAGCGGGCTGTGGGTCGATATCGTCGGTGTCGGTGGCTACGAGACGGGGACGGTGACGGTCACCGACAGCGACAATGCGACGCCGTGTACGGCGCCACCGAACCGGACCGCCGTCTCGGCCTGTGACGGGTCGCGGACGCTGGCCACTGTCGACGTGCGTATCGCCGCCAACTACAGCCAGCGCTACACCGGCCTCAGCGACACGGAGTCGCTGGGCCCCGACGAGGGGATGCTGTTCGTCCACGGCGAGGAGGACGTACAGACTTACGTGATGCGGGACATGGACTTCGCGCTGGATATCATCTACATCGACGCTAACAGGACGATTACGACGATTCACCACGCGCCCCCGCCGCCCGAGGGCGAGCGCTACAGCGAGCGCTACTCCGGGCGCGCCAAGTACGTCCTCGAAGTGAATCGCGGATGGGCAAACCGGACCGGCGTGGGCGTGGGCGACACCGTGGAACTGCCCGACGGGGTCGAATGAACGCCCGTTGCGGGTGGCAGTCAACACAGCACTGCAAACAGCCAGAAAGCCCCTTTCAGTTCGGCGCTGTCGCGGTAGCTGTGTGATATCTGTCCGCCCCAGTCTCAGGGCCCGACGCGTATTTGAGGCTCGAACCGCTACCGTCGCTAATGGACATCGAAGCGGCGTCCGACGACGACGCCTTCGAGGACGCCCGCGAGCGGGTCGACCGCCCGATGTGGCGGCTGTTCACGGAGTACGGGCGGGGGCAGCGACTCGCCTTCGTCGTCGGGCTCATCAGCTCGATATTCGCCCGGATGCTCGACCTGCTGCCGCCGCTGCTGCTGGCGCTGGCCATCGACGCCGTCATCGAGGGGAACACGAGCTACAGTCTCCTCCTCGTCCCCGACGCGTGGATTCCCGCGGGGACGACCGGGCAGCTCTGGCTGACGGCGGGGCTCATCGCGGCCTCGTTTGGCTTCGGGGCCGTCTTTCACTACACCCGCAACTGGGGGTGGAACAAGTTCGCCCAGCACGTCCAGCACGCGGTGCGAACGGACACCTACGGGACGATGCAGCGGCTGAACATGGAGTTTTTCGCGGACAAGCAGACCGGCGAGATGATGTCGGTGCTGTCGAACGACGTCAACCGGCTGGAGAAGTTCCTCAACGACGGGCTGAACTCCGCTTCCCGGCTGATAATCATGGTGCTCGGCATCGCCGCCTACCTCTTCTACATCAACTGGCAGCTCGCCCTGGTGGCGCTGTTGCCGGTGCCCATCATCGCCGTGTTCACGAAGTGGTTCATCGAGACCATCCAGCCCAAGTACGCCGACGTGCGCGCCTCGGTCGGTTCGCTGAACTCCCGGCTGGAGAACAACCTGAGCGGCATCCAGATAATCAAGACCGCCAACACGGAGTCCTACGAGGCCGACCGCGTCGAGGACAGCTCACAGGACTACCTCGACGCCAACTGGGACGCCATCGGCACCCGCATCACCTTTTTCCCGGGGTTGCGGCTGGTGTCGGGCCTCGGCTTCGTCGTCACGTTCGTGCTGGGCGGGCTCATCGTCGTCGGACAGGCGCCCGGCTTCTTCACCCTGGAGCTGACGACCGGGGGGTTCGTCGCCTTCATCATCTACACCCAGCGGTTCGTCTGGCCGATGGCCCAGTTCGGCCAGGTCATCAATATGTACCAGCGGGCCTACGCCTCCGCCGAGCGGGTGTTCGGCCTGATGGAGACGCCCGGGCGGCTCAGCGAGGCCGACGACGCGCCGCCCCTGTCGGTCACCGACGGCGCGGTCGCGTACGACGACGTGACCTTCGGCTACGGCGACGACGACCCCGTTCTGGACGACGTCTCCTTCGAGGTCGACGGCGGTGACACCGTCGCCTTGGTCGGCCCCACCGGCGCGGGCAAGTCGACCGTGATGAAGCTGCTCCTGCGGATGTACGACCCCGACGAGGGCGCGGTCCGCATCGACGACCAGGACCTGCGGGACGTACAGATACCCTCAGTCCGGCGGGCCATCGGCTACGTCAGCCAGGAGACGTTCCTCTTCTACGGCACCGTCGAGGACAACATCGCCTACGGGAGCTTCGACGCCACCGACGACGAGATTCGCGCCGCCGCCGAGGCCGCCGAGGCCCACCAGTTCATCCGGAACCTGCCGGACGGCTACGAGACGATGGTCGGCGAGCGCGGCGTCAAGCTGTCGGGCGGCCAGCGCCAGCGCATCGCCATCGCCCGCGCGATGCTGAAAGACCCGGACGTCCTCGTGCTGGACGAGGCCACCAGCGACGTCGACACGGAGACGGAGATGCTCATCCAGCGCTCGCTCGACGAGCTGACCGCCGACCGGACCACCTTCGCCATCGCCCACCGCCTCTCGACCATCAAGGACGCCGACACCATCCTCGTCTTGGAGGGCGGGCGCATCGTCGAGCGGGGGAGCCACGAGGAGCTACTGGCCGCCGACGGGCTCTACGCCAACCTCTGGGCCGTCCAGGCCGGCGAAATCGACGAGCTGCCCGAGGAGTTCGTCGAGCGGGCGATGCAGCGCCGGGCGAAGACGGACGCGGACGATTAACTGACCGACGGGCGAAGCGTTTCCGAGGCGTACGTCATCCGCAGTTGCCGGCGAGCGACGCCGCCAGTCAGCTCCGCAGCGCCTCGTACTGCTTGCCGGCCGCCCGAAGCACGACCTCGCGCAACTGTTCGTCGTCGTCCAGCGACCGTCGCAGATAGAACCAGATGCCGGACTGTACGGCGAGGCCCACGAGGGTGAGGACCCCTCGGAAGAGCGTGGCGGCCGCCAGCAGCCCGGTTTCGAGGCTCGCGGCGGAGTCGAGGAGCGGCGCGCCGAGAGCGACCGTTATCAGCGTCGCGCCCCACGAGGCTGAGACGAGCATGATTATCGCCGTTTCGAGGAACCAGGCGGCGACGATGCCCAGGATGGCGCCGGTGATGACAACCGGGGCGAGGCTGTCGACCGGCGACGACAGCGAGACGCCCGAGAGCGCCATCGCGGCCCAGCCGCCAAACACCGCGCCCGGGACGACGACGATGAAATACCGGTAGAGGGCGGCTATCGCGACGCCGACGAGCGGTGCCGCCACCAGCACGACGAGCGCCCACCGCCCGGGGACGTCGCCGTTGCCGAGCGCGACGATGCCGACGCTCAACCCCAGGAGGAAACCGAGCGCGTACACGCCCTCCCTGAAAAAGAGGAACCCGCCGACGGTCAGCAGCACGCCCACGACGAGCAGTACCACTGCAACAAGTGGTGTGAGCATACCTAGCAAAGTGTAACTATCCAGCATAAAACCTCAGGTTGGGTGCATGAACTGTGAGGGTAAACCGTTCACCGTCGCTACCCGTCCGTGGCTTGCTTTCAAGCCACTGGAGTCCGACTTGGGGGTATGCGAGTCCTCGTCACCGGCGCCTCGGGCTTCGTCGGGAGCCACCTCGTTCCCGAACTGGTCGACCGGGGTCACGACGTCGTCGCGCTGACGCGGGACCCGGCGAGCTACGCCGCGCCCGGGGGCGTCGAGGTGGTCGAGGGCGACGTGCTCGACCCCGAGCTGTCGCTTCCCGCGGCCGACGCGGCCTACTATCTCGTCCACTCGATGGAGGCCGGCGCGGACTTCGAGGCCCGGGACCGACGCGCCGCCCGGAACTTCCGCGAGGCGGTCGACGAGGCGGGCATCGAGCGCATCATCTACCTCGGCGGGCTGGGAAACGAGGACGAGGGCCTCTCCGAACACCTGCAGTCGCGCCGTGAGGTGGAGCGGCTGCTCGGGGACGGCGAGGCCGAACTGACCGCGCTGCGGGCCGCCATCGTCATCGGTGAGGGATCGGCGAGCTTTCAGATAATCCGACAGCTCGCCGCCAGACTCCCGGTGATGGTGACCCCGTCGTGGGTCCGTACCGAGTGCCAGCCAATCTACGTCGACGACGTGGTGGCGTATCTCGCGGGCGTCCTCGAAACGCCCGAAACCGCCGGCGGGACCTACGATGTCGGCGGCCCGGACGTCCTGACATACCAGGAGATACTGACGACGACAGCCCGGATTCTTGTCGGCCGGCGCCCGCTCATCGTCCCCGTCCCCGTCCTCTCGCCGGGGCTGTCGGCCCGCTGGCTCGGGCTGGTGACCGACGTTCCGGTCAGCGTCGCCAAGCCGCTGGTCGACGGGCTCAGCAACCGCGTGGTCGTCACCGACGACAGCATCGACCAGTACGTCCAGCCCGACCTGACCCCCTTCGAGGAGAGCGTTCGGCTCGCGCTGGGAACGGCGCCGACCGCCGAATCGACGCCTATCGAGGCCTGAGACGCTGGCAGCTCTCCCGGCGGTGCCGACGCCGGGTGCCGGAACGGCCCGGCGGGCCCTGTGCTCGACAGCGATGCCGGGGAAGACCGCCGACTCCCTCCCGGAGAGCCAAACCCCTATGCCCGGCAGTTCCCTACCGACGGTATGTTCACCGGTATCGTGGAGGCGACCGGCGAGGTACTGGCAGTGACCGACGACGACGGCGGCCGGCGAATCCGCGTCGGAACGCCGTTTACGGACCTCTCGCACGGCCAGTCTATCAGCATCAGCGGCGCGTGTCTCACCGTCGAGGAGTTCGCCGACGGCGAGTGGGCCGAGTTCTTCCTCGCCCGGGAGACGCTGGCGAAGACGTTCTTCGACGGCCTCGAAGTCAGCGACCGCGTCAATCTGGAACGGGCGATGCCCGCCGACGGCCGCTTCGACGGCCACATCGTCCAGGGCCACGTCGACGCCACGGCCGAGGTAGTGGGTATCGAACGGGAGGGGGATGTTCCCGCGAGCGAAGCGAGCGGGAGCTCGTCGTCCGAGCGAAGCGAGTACGACGGTGACTGGACGTTTTCGTTCTCGCTGCCCGAGGGACAGCGCGAGTACCTCGTCGAGAAGGGCTCTATCACCGTCGACGGTATCAGCCTCACCGTCGCGGCCCGGGGCGACGACCGGTTCGACGTGGCCATCATCCCGACGACCTACCGGGAGACGGCCCTCTCGGAGAAGTCCGTCGGCGACCCCGTCCACCTGGAGGTCGACGTGGTGGCCAAGTACGTCGAACAGCTCTGTTAGCGCTCGAACTCGGGGACGCCCGGCTCGCTCTCGGGGCCCTCGGCGACCTGCGCCCGGTTGTACGCCTGGCGGTAGGCGTCGAGCTTCCGTAACAACAACAGGATGAAGACGCCGTCGTAGACCACGACGAACCCGATGAACGCGATGAACTGGTTGACGCCGTACACCGTCGACAGGACCCCCGTGACTGGCCCCGCGAGCGTGTTGTAGCCGGCGTGGATGACCGCCGCGATGAGCAGCCCCTTCAGCACGATGGGGCCGGCGTCCTCGGGGTTGAACTTCGCCAGCCCGAGGTAGTAGCCCGCAAAGGCCGAGTAGATGACGTGGCCCGGGCCGGCCAGCGCGCGCACCGCCGCGATGCCGCTCCCCGCGTTGATGGCCTGGAAGGTCCCGGTGACCATCTCGGTGTTCTGGACGATATACAGCGCGTTCTCGATGGTGGCAAAGCCGAGCCCGGCCATCGCCCCGTAGACGGCGCCGTCGATGACGGCGTCGAAGCGGTCGTCGCGGAACGCGTACAGCCGCACTGCGAGCAGTTTCACGCTCTCCTCGACGGGCCCGACGATGAGGAAGAAGAAGGCGACCTGGCCGAGGAACGGGACCAGCCCGAAGCCGGAGCCGATGAACTGGACGGGCCCCTGCAACACCGTGTTCAGGATGGCCGCGAACCCGGCAAACAGCACGCCCAGCAGGAAGGTACTGACCAGCAGCGTCAGCGGCTCCTGGGTCGTCACGTCCGCGTAGTAGATGTAGCCCGCGAGCACCAGCGCCGGAATCGCCGACAGCGCCGCGAGCGCGGCAAACAGCGGCTGGACGCCGAGCGCACCGAGGCCCCCGAAAGCTATCTGGACGCCCAGGATGGCGAGAGCGAGCAGGATAACCAGCCCGCGCAACGCCCACTGGCCGGCGTAGTAGAGGAAGTACACCACTCGGTCGAACGTCGACCGGACCTCCCAGTCGGATATCTCGTAAAGGTCCGCTGACCGGTCGGCGTCTCGCTCGACCGGGTCCCGCTGTCGTTCGGCCATACTGTGACGCTCGGGGCCCCGGTACCTAACGGTTTGGCCGCGACAATACTTCCCCGAGGCGAGAGGGTTTTGGGGGGCACAGCCGTACAACCGGTATGAGTCTACGGGCAGGTGTCCTCGCCGTCCAGGGCGACGTCTCCGAACACGCGAGGGCCATCGAGCGGGCCGCGGCGGCCCATAATGAGTCCGCGGAGGTCGTCGAGATACGCGAGGCCGGCCTCGTCCCCGACTGTGACGTACTGTTACTGCCCGGCGGCGAGTCGACGACCATCTCCCGGCTCATCCACCGAGAGGGTATCGCGAGCGAGATAGAGGCACACGTCGCCGACGGTAACCCCGTCCTGGCGACGTGTGCCGGGCTCATCGTCGCCGCCAGCGACGCGCAGGACGACCGCGTCGACACGCTGAACATCGTCGACGCCACCGTCGAGCGCAACGCCTTCGGCCGCCAGAAGGACAGCTTCGAGGCGCCACTGGCCGTGGACGGCTTCGAGGGGTCGTTCCCGGCTGTGTTCATCCGCGCGCCGGTCATCGACTACGTCGGGTCCGACGTGGAGGTGCTGGCCTCGTGGGACGACCGCCCCGTCGCTATCCGGGACGGCCCCGTCGTCGGCACGTCGTTCCACCCGGAACTGACCGAGGACCCCAGGATTCACGACCTGGCGTTCTTCGACGACGTGCAGTCGTAGCCCGCCAGCGTAGCGACGCGCTGAAGGGCGACGGCGCCGACCTCGGGGTATGGACGACACCGACGACGTCATCGACGACGTGTTCGCGGTCATCGAGGACCGCAAGGCGAACCTCCCCGAGGATTCGTATACGACCTCGCTGTTCACGCACGAGAAAGGGGAGAACGCCGTCCTGGAGAAACTCGGCGAGGAGACGACGGAGCTGATTCTGGCCGCCAAGGACGACGACCACGAGGAGCTGGCCCACGAGTCCGCCGACATCGTCTACCACCTGCTCGTCCTGCTCTCGATGAAGGGGATGGACCTCGGGGACCTGCGCGACGAACTGGCCGAGCGGCGGTAGCCTACTCCTCGTCGCGGTTCTCGCTCATGTGCTCCCAGATTTCGGTACAGCCACAGCCGTCCTCGACGTCCTGCAGATGCGCTCGGTCGGCGTCGTCCGCCTTCGATTCCGTCTCGGGCTGCTGGGTCGTCTGTTCCATCGTAGTTACCAGACGTAACTCGGACGTATAACCCTTCCCTGAGACGCCGAACCACGCGTGAACCGCTCTCGCACGCGCCGGCCACGCCGGCTTCGAGCGCGCAGTGCCGTCGTGTGATTTATTGGTTTAGGTACTCGTTACCACGCTCATGAGCACGACAACGGTGCGTGGCACGATAGCGGGGCTGGGACAGCGCGCGAACCCGGCCTTCGCCGTCGGCGTCGTCGCCGTCTCGCTGGCGGCGCTGGCCTACGCGACGACGATGGCATCGATACGGCACCACACCTACGTTCACGTCATGTCGGGCGTCCTCTGGACCGGCACCGACCTCTTTATCGGCGCCATCCTGGGGCCGGTCATCGGCGGGTTAGACGAGGAGGAAAGCGCGGCCGTCTTCGAGCGGCTGACGCCCAAGACTGCCTTCTTCCTGCCGTCGATGGCCTTTCTGACCATCGCTACGGGTATCCCGCTGGCCCTGCGGCTGGGCGTGTTCCCGAACGCGGGGCCGTGGCTCGCGCTCTTCACCCTGGCGAACGTCGTCCCCATCCTGCTGCTGGTGGGGTGGCGGCTCGACGCCTTCGGCGACTGGCGCTGGCAGCTCCCCTTCGCCGTCGGCACCGTCGGTTCGCTTGCCTGGGTCGCCACCACTATCGGCGCCTTCCAGATGACCGAGCCCGCTCTGGTCGTCGCGCTCGCGCTGGTAACGCTGCTGTCGGTCCAGGGCTTTGGCTTCCTGATGCCCGGTGAGATACGCATCTACAAACAGATGGTCTCCCCGTCGCCCGACACCGCCGTCATCTCCGCTATCGGCCAGCAGAACGCCAAGCTCGGCGGCCTGCAGGGGCTCGTCCAGCTCGTTCTCATCGCCGACATGGTGTATCTGCGCTACGGCGGGCTCTGACGCTTCGTTTTACGACGCCAAGAGTCCCCGCCGCTGCCCCCTGAGCCACCGGCTGGACGGTGGCCGGTCGGCACCGTAACCGGCCTCGCGAGCCCCCGCCGCCGGGGTTGTTGACGGTTATCTCCGCCGTGTCGGAGTCGTCGTCGCTGTTTACGGTCGCGGTGTACGGCGAGTTGCTGTGGGCGTTGTTGCGCGTCTGCCACGCCAGCGTTATCGTCGTCGACTCCCCGCTCGCCAGCGTCAGGGTCCGCGTGTCGACGGGGTTGTCCTGCCCGTCGACGTCGAGCGTTACCGTCTGCGTCGCGCTCCCCTCGCCGTTGTTCGTGACCGTCGCCGTCACGCTCGCCGTGTCCCCGGACGTGACGGGCGAGTCGGCGCTCGTTATCCCGACGTCGAAGCTCCCCGCCGCCGGCGGGTCCGCGGGGTCGGTCACGCGGAGTTCGTAGGTCTCCGTCGGCCCCCAGTTCCCGTTACCGTCCCGCGCCCGGACCGAGATCGTGTGGGTGCCGACCGCCCACCCCGACGTGTCCACGACGGCGCTGGCGGTCTCGTCGACCGCGTCGTACTCGCCGTCGTCGGGGCCGAGGGTGAAGCCGGACCCCGGCCCGCCGCCCGGCGGCGCCCGGTCGGACCACCACTCGACGGCGTAGATGTCGGTCCCGCCCCGCTGGAAGTCACTCGCCGACGCGGTGAGGTCGAGTTCCGCGCCCCGGACGACCGACGCCCCGCGATTCGTGCTGACGTTCGTCACCGCGGGGCCGGTGCCGTCCGCGCCCGTCCCCGCGGCGGCGTCGACGGTTATCGTGGCCGTCTCCAGCGCGCCGGGCTCGTCCCCGAACGTCGCCTCGACGGTCGCCGCCCCGCCCTCGGCCGCGTCGTACCGGAACACCGCGTGGCCGTTCTCGTCGGTCGTCCCGTCCACCGGCGTCACCGTTCCGGCGCCGCCGTCGACGGCGGCGTCGACCGTGACGCCGCTGACCGGGTTGTTGTACCGGTCGCGCACCTCGAACACCAGCCGTCGGGCGCCGCCCGGCGCGGGCTCGGCGGCCGACTCTGTCGTGATGTAGTGTGGGCTCGCGTCGGCCGAGCCCGAGCCCAAGCGGACCCGCGCCATCCGGAGGTCGTAGCTCCTGTCGCCCTCCAGCGTTATCGTCACCGTGTCATGGGGGTCGCCGTCGGTGACGGTGATGTTGTCGTAGACGTGGCCGCCGTTTGCCACCAGCTCGTCGGCAAGCAGCGCCCGCCACGCCGACTCGTCGAGCTGGGTCGGGAGCTGCAGTCGGACGGGCCCCTCGCTCTCGACGCTGGTGACCTGCTCGGGGGCGCTGACCGGTTCGACGGCGATGTCGGCGCTGCCGGTCGCGCTCCGGGACAGCGAGCCGTTGACCGTGACCAGCGTGATGCGGCGGCCGTTGATGAGCTGTTCCTCGGTCGCCGGCAGCGTGCGGTTCCCGAAGCGGTCGTAGAGGACGCTGTTTTCCAGCACCGTCGTCGGGCCGTTGTCGTACTCGTTGTAGTCCGGCCGGTAGACGACGTGTCGGGACGTGAACGTCCGGTCGTCGCCGGTCCAGTAGTCGCCGCTCTCCCCGCTCGCGGTCAGGTTCGTCACGCGGACGGTCCCCGGCTGTGTCGTCTCGATAGTCCCGCTCGGGTCCGTGGGGTTCAACAGGAACGGCCGGCGCGGGTACCGCAGTCCCAGCCGCACCGACTCGGAGGTGACGCGACCCGTCGCGGCCGCCGTCCGGACGTCGTCGCGCAGCAGTTCGAGGTCGTTCTGGACGCGCTGGCTGTGGTCGAACTCCTCGCCCTGGTTCCACGACGGGACGGCGCTGACCTGCAGGATGGTCATCAACAGTATCACGAGCGCGAACAGGAGGACGAAGCCGACGACGGCTGACTGCCCCCGGGCGCGACGGTCGCCCATCTCAGACCACCCCGAAGACGACGACGGTCACGGCCAGTAGCGCGAGGCTGTACTTCAGCCCGGCCAGCACCCGCCCGCGGGAGAGCTTGCCGGTCATCAGGCCGATGAAGACGGCCTGGACGAGCGAGGAGTGGATAAAGGCGAGCCTGAACCCGGCGGCGTCTATCGACTGCAGGCTCAGCGGCAGGCCCGCCGTGTCAGCGCCCGCCTGCTGGCCGATGGCGACCGCCTGCTCGAAGTAGAACTCGTTGATGAGCATGAGAATCGCCAGGTACACGAGAAACGAGATGAGCGCCGCGACGACGTACGAGGACAGCTCGCGCGACCGCGCCCGTTCGAGTTCGCGGTCCATCCGCGCGTCCTCGGCGGCGACCGACAGCGTCTCGTCGAGGTTTCCGCTGGCCTCGTCGGCCTCGACGACCAGCCGCAGCGTGCGGGTCCCGACCCGGGTGCGCGAGCGCCGCGCCAGCCGCAACAGTGCCCCCCGGAGGTCGTCGAACCACTCCGTCTCGTTGTGGACCTGCCGGAGCTCCCGCGCGAGGACGTTGTCCGCCCGGTCGCTGGCTATCTGCAACGCGTCCGACGGCCGCAGCCCCATCCGGTTGGCGCTGGCCCACGAGGAGAGGACGCTCGGGAACCGCCGCCTGATGGTGTCGAGGCGGCGCTGTCGGAGCTCCTGGAACACCGCGAGCGGGACCAGGGCGACGAAGGCCGGGACGACCAGCAGGAACACCGTCGCCGCGAGCGGCGCGGCGCGGAAGGCCGACAGGCTCGGGCTCACCAGGCCGGCCGCGACCAGCAATCCGACCGCCACCAGCGCGAGCGGCACCGAGACGACCAGCACCCGTAGGGGCTCATCGGTGAACAGCTGTCGCGGATTGGACAGCCGCCGCCACAGCTCCCCGCGGCGCTTGCGCTCGGCGTAGGCCGCCACCGCCTCGTCGTCGGGCCGCTCCGGGCGCCGACCGACGGCGTCCGACGGTTGGCGCGCCGTCTGGCGGAACGGCGCCCCGAGCTGGTCAAGGACGAGCAGCGCCAGCACCGACCCGCCCGGAATCCCGAGATAGACGATGGCGTTGACCTGCGACAGCGTCGACGTCCCCGTGATTCCCATCACCATCAGGAGAATGAGCGCGAACAGCGGGCCCGCGACGAGGAGGGTGACGTACACCTCCGCGAACAGCTCGACCCGCTCCAGATACTCCGCCTGCACGGACCGGGCCTCCTGGACCGCGTCCTCGCGCTGGTCCTGCAGAAACGACTCGACGGAACCGCCCGACTCGACGATGGAGAGGAGGTCGCTGAAGAAGTCGCTCAGTATCGGCGAGGGGGTCACCTCGCTTGACTCGCGGAGCGCCTGCATGAAGTCCTTCCCGAGGTAGTCCATCTGGTTGACGACGAGGCCGGCCTCCCGGGCCACCTCGCCGTAGGTCTCCTCGTCGGCCGCGAGCCGTTCGAGTATCTCGACGATGTCGAGGCCGCCCCGGGAGAGGGCGTACATGAACGTGATGGCGGCGGGGTAGCCGACGCCTATCTTCCGGGCGCGCCCGGCCGCCCGCCGCCCGGGCAGGTAGTACCTGGCGTACCAGGCGCCGACGGCGAACGCCGCCGCCAGCGCCACGGGCAGGACCACGCCCACGACCAGCCCCCGGTTGGCCCCCACGAACCGCCCGAGGCCGCCGGTCCCCGGAACGCCCGACAGCGACGCGAGCGTCCCGCTGGCGGCCAGCCACCAGGTCAGCGCCGCGCCCGCGATGGCGCCGCCGACGCCGGCGACCGCGGCCAGGACGGCCGAGCGGGCCAGATACGTCTCGACCGTCACCGGCATCCGGGCGGCGTTGAGCTGTTCGCGCAGCCCCTGGTGTCGGGCCGACCGCTCGGCGAAGAACTCCCGGAGCGGTTCGTACAGCCACGCAGTCTCCCGAATCGCCCGCCGCCAGTCCGGGAGTTCCCCCTGCATGGTCACAGGAGGCTGTCGAGGTCGCCGCTGTCGAGCAGTTCAAGCACCTCTTCGGGGTGGCTGTTGTACCGCCAGACGACCGTCTGGAACGACTCGTAGTCGCTGATGTCCTCCCGGACCATCCGTCTGAGCAGGCGTTCGCGGTTCGACAGCTCCGTCTGGAGCCGCTCCTCGTCCCAGCCGTTCGTGTACATTATCTCCCGCAGCTTCCCCGACTGCTCGACGGGTCGGAACGTGTCCGTCGTCGGCTGCCACTCGTAGACGTCGCGGGTGGTGTGCTCGCCGTCCTCGCGGCCGAGCTCGGCGATGCCGACGTTGCGCCGGACCCGCCGGTCGCCGACGAAAATCTGGCGCTGGATGGAGATGATGTCGAGTTCGCGGACCATCTGTTCGGGCACCGACAGCGGCGGGTTCTGCAGCCGCGAGAGGACCGTCTCCGTCGAGTCCGCGTGGAACGTGGTGTAGGCGGCGTGGCCCGTCGCCATCGCCTGGAAGAACGCCAGCGCGACCTCCGGCTCCGTCCGTATCTCGCCGACCAGCAGGTACTCGGGTCGCTGGCGAAGCGCCGCCTGCAGGAGCTTGTACATCCCGATCTCGCCGCTGCCGGAGGCCTGGCTCTCGCGGGTGACGCTCTGTATCCAGTTCTCGTGGGGGAGCGTTATCTCGCGGGTGTCCTCGATGGAGATGACCTTGTTGCGCTCCGGGATGAACATCGAGATGGCGTTCATCGCCGTCGTCTTCCCCGAGGCCGTCCCCCCGGCGAACATCAGCGAGAGGTTGTTCTGGATGGCCAGCCAGAAGTACGTCATCGTCTCGACGGAGAAGGACCCGAAGTTGATGAGGTCTATCGGCGTCAGGGGCACGTCCGAGAACTGCCGGATGGTGAAGTTCGACCCGCGCGTGCTCACTTCCGTCCCGAGGGTCATCTGGATGCGCGAGCCGTTCGGGAGGCTGGCGTCGACCATCGGGTCCGCGACCGAGATGTGTCGGTCGCTGCGCTGGGCCAGCCTGACCACGAGCGAGTTCAGCCGCTCGGCGCCAAAGCGGATGTTCGTCACCATGTCGCGGTACTCGTGGTGGTAGACGTACACCGGCACGTCGGTCCCGTCACAGGAGATGTCCTCCAGGTTCCGGTCGGCGAGCAGCGGGCTGATGCGGTCGTAGCCCAGCAGGTCCCGCTCGATGTAGTAGCGAATCTTGTGGAGCGAGCCCGGCTCGGCGTCCTGCGTGTAGCGGGACAGCATGGTACCGAGTTCGCTGCTCAGCCGTTCCGACCGGTCGCTCTCGCCGGCCTCGACGTGCATCAACACGTCCCGCAGGTCCGCCATGATGTCGTCGCGGACGTACTCCTCGAACGTCGACAGCGAGGGCTCGACGACGTGGTACCGGTGGTCCCCGTCGGCTTCGAGGATGGCGATGTAGGCGAAGGGCTCGTCCACCCAGTACCGGTCGACCTCGGTGGCGTCCGCCCGGTAGGAGAGGTCGAAGAACTCGTCCTCGACGAACTCCGGGGACGGCGCGGGCGCGAAGTCGCTCTCGTGGCCGTCGAACCACGATTTCACCCGTTCGACGACGGTCTCGTCGGGCGGCGGTGGCGGCTCCGCGACCGGCTCGACCTGCTCGATGGCCCCGTCGGGCTGGTCGCGGCCGGCCGCTACCGCTCCGTCCTCGTGGTCCGGTTCGTCCGCCCCGTCGCCGATACGCGTGGCCCAGTCGGCGGGCGCCTCCTCGTCTCGGTCTGTTTCCGGGCCGGACATCTGATGTTCGTGTTTCGAACCGTTTACGAAAGTATTTTTGGCGAAAATATGTCACTGAAAGTGCCGTTCCGCCTTCTCACTGGCCGTTCGGTGTACACGTTACCGCACCGTGTGGAAAATAGGAGTTCACTCCCCGACGGGCTGACTACTCCACTCCTGTTCATCGCCGACACGGTCTCCCCGCTGAGCCACGTCGGGATGAGAGACAGTGACCGCTCCCTGTTGGCAGTTCGTTCCACTGGCAGCGCCGCTTTATGGGAATCAGGCCGGCCGTCGGCCAAGCACCGAACGAACTACTAAATATCAAGTAGCCGAACAGCGGGCATGGACTACGAGATAACACACCGGCCCTCCTACGCACAGCTCACGCTGACCCTCGAAGCGGGCGAGACGGTCCGCGCCGAGGGCGGGGCGATGGTGAGTCAGTCGGGCGACCTCGACATCCAGACGCAGGCCGAAGGCGGACTGTTGAAGTCCCTCTCGCGGTCGGTGCTGGGCGGGGAATCGTTCTTCATGAACACTTTCAGCGCAAACGGGCCGAGTACGATCCAGCTCGCGCCAGCGCTCGCTGGCGACGTCCAGCACCACGAGCTGGACAGCGAGACGCTGTTTGTCCAGTCGACGTCGTTCCTCGCCTCACATCCCGACATCGAGGTCGACACGAAGTTCGGCGGCGGCCGGTCCTTCTTCGGCGGCGAAGGGCTCTTTCTGTTGCAACTGACCGGGAGCGGCCCGGCCTTCATCTCCAGCTACGGCGCCATCGACGAACACACCGTCGCCCCGGGCGAGACACTGACAGTCGACACTGGCCATATCGTCGCCTTCGAGGAGAGCGTCGACTTCGACGTGCGGAAGGTCGGCGGGCTCAAATCCACGCTGTTCAGTGGCGAGGGGCTGGTCTGTGAGTTCACCGGCGACGGGACGGTGTGGACCCAGACCCGCAGCCCGGACGCCTTCCTCGCCTGGCTGATTCCCAAGCTGCCCACTCAATCCTCGTCGCAGTGACGCGCCTGACTGTGGTCAGTCGGCCTCGTCGGGCCCCCTGGCCGCTGCGCGGTCCATGAGGGTCTGCTGGACGTCACGGAGGACGTCGGCCGCGTCTGCCGGCCGGCACTGGACGTAGCTGCCGTCGGCGGTCATCTCCCAGGCCCGTCGGTTGTCCGCGAGATACAGGTCGAGTATCTCGTCCAGTCGCGCCCGGAGGTCCGGGTCCTCGATGGGGGCGACGGCCTCGACCCGGCGGTCGAGGTTGCGCTCCATCCAGTCGGCCGAGCCGATGTAGTAGCGCGGGTCGCCGTCGTTCCCGAAGTAGAAGATGCGCGAGTGCTCCAGGAACCGGCCGACGACGCTCCGCACCGTCACCGTGTCGGTAACGCCCTCGACGCCGGGTCGGAGCCGACAGACGTCACGGACGATGAGGTCGATGTCGACGCCGGCCGCCGCGGCACGGTACAGCTCCGCTGTGAGTGCGCGGTCTTCGAGCGCGTTCATCTTCGCGACGATACGCCCCTCGCCGCCCGCGCTGGCTATCTCGGCCTCCGCCCGAATGCGCTCGACGAGCGCGGGCCGGAGCGTGCTCGGGGCGACCAGCAGCGTCCCGTAGTCGCGCTGGTCAGAGTGGCCGGTAAAGGAGTTGAACAGCTGAACGAGGTCCTGGCCGATGGCCGGGTCGCAGGTCATCAGGCCGAGGTCGACGTACGCTCTGGCGGTCTCGGCGTGGTAGTTCCCGGTCCCGACGTGGGAGTACAGCCGGACGCCGTCGGCCTCCCGTCGGACGACCAGCGCGGTCTTGCTGTGGGCCTTCAGGTCGACGGTGCCGTAGGCGACGTGGATACCCTCCTCCTCCAGCCGGCGGACCCACCGGAGGTTGTTCTCCTCGTCGAAGCGGGCCTTCAGTTCGACCATCACCGCGACCTCGGTCCCGTTTCGCGCTGCCTCGATGAGGCTCTCGATGACTTTCGAGTCGTGTGTCGTCCGGTAGATGGCGACCTTGATGGCCAGCGCGTCGTCGTCGGCGGCCGCCGCCGAGAGGAGCCGCTGGACGGTGCCGTCGAAGGAGTGGTACGGGTGGTGGACGAGCACGTCGTCCTCGCGAATCACGTCGAAGACGCTCTCGTCGGCGTCCTCGTCGAGCGCGGCGAATCGGGGGTGGGGCTGGGGCGTCCACGACGGGAGCGAGAGGTCGGGCCGGTCGAGTTCGCGAACCCGGTCGAGCGCCCGGAGGTTCAGCGGCGCCGTCCGCTCGAACACCTCGCGCTCGTCCAGGTCGAGCTGGGTCGCGAGGAACTCCCGGACCGACTGTGACATCTCCGCGCTCACCTCCAGGCGGACGACCGTCGCGAACCGGCGGTCCCGCAGGAGTCCCTCTATCATCTCGATGAGCCCCTCCGCGACCTCCTCGTTCCGGCGTACTTCGGCGTTGCGCGTGACCCGGAACGTCGACCAGCTAACGACCTCGACGTTCGGGAACAGCAGGTCGAGGTTGTGCCCGATGACCTCCTCCAGCAGGACGAACCGCGTCCGCTCGCTGGCTTGGCCGGCCCCGCCGACGACGTCGGCCACGTCGAGGAGGCGCGGCTGGTTCTCGGGGACCTTCACGCGGGAGAACTTCGGCGCCTCGCCGTCGGCCCGCGTCTGGACGGCGAGCGAGAGCGAGAGGTTCGAGATGAACGGGAACGTCCGGGTCGGGTCGACCGTCAACGGCGTCAGCGTCGGGAGTATCTGCGCCCGGAAGTGGTCCCTGAGCGCCCGCTGTCTCTCGGTCGACAGCGACTCGTACTCGACGATTTCGGCGCCCGCCTCGGGGAGCAACTCCCCGACGACGCGGCGGTAACAGGCGTCCTGTCGGTCGAACATCCCGGCGAGCGTCTCCAGCGCTAGCTCCCACTGCTCCGCCGGGGTCCGGCCGTCGGGCGAGAGTTCCGTCACATCCCCTGCCATCTGCTGTTTCAGCCCGCCGACGCGCTTCATGCAGAACTCGTCCGTGTTCCGCGTGAACAGCGACAGGAACCGCAGTCGCTCGAACAGCGGGGTCCGCGGGTCGGTCGCCTCGGCCAGCACCCGCTTCTGGAACGACAGCGCCGACAGTTCGCGGTTGAGATACCACCCCGGCTCCTCGAAGTCCGGGTCCGTGGTGTCGGGCACCGCCGGGCCGGAGTCGACGCCGTAGTCGATGTGGGTCCGCTCCGCAGTCCCGGACTGGTCCGTCACCTCGCCCTCGCCTGACGGCGACGACGCGTCGGCGCTCTCCTCGCCCGCGTCGCCGGCTCCGTCAGTCATCGTCCTCCGTCGCGACGGCCGGGTCAATCCACTTCCGGTCGGCCCTCGTCTCGTACTCCGTAACCGCCGGGACGCTCGTGAAGGCGCCCGTATCAGTGTCGTAGGCAGTCAGCGCCCCGCCGTAGACACAGCCAGTGTCGAGGCCGACCGCCCACTCCGTCTCGACCGGCGCGTCGACGACGGTGTGACCGAAGTACACCCGCGGCGGGCCGGTGTACGTCTCGAACCAGAAGGGACCGGCGTAGCCGTTCTCCGGCGGTATCGACCGGAACGTCAGCAGCGACTCGGCGTCTTGCTCGGCCAGGGGATGTCTGGGGTCGACGCCGCCGTGGACCGCCATCGACTCATCCCAGCTAATCACCAGCGGCAGCGACTCCAGATACGCGAAGTCGTCGGCCGACAGGCTCGGTTCAGCCGTGGTCCCGTCGAGCAGTTTCTGCTCGTTGTTACCCCGGACCGACAGCATGTTCGGGTGGTCCCGGAAGCGCGAGACGACGCCGGCGCTGTTGGGCCCTTTCGTCACCAGGTCGCCGACGAACACCAGCAGGTCGCTCTCGCTCACGTCCAGTCGCTCCAGCAGGCGTTCGAGTTCCGCGAGACAGCCGTGGACGTCGCCGACGACGTAGATGTTGTCCCACGTGTCGGCGTCGACGCGGTGGTGGTGCGGTGCGACGGTGTCATGGAAGTCGTCGTCCGCTAGCATCGGTCGGTGCCACCGGCGGTGGGGCCGACCGCCGCGTGGCGCGTAGTAGTCGTGTACATCCCGCTCGTTCGACGTTATCAGCGATGCGACAATAAAAACGCGCATGGCGGCAGTCGGCCCGACGGCGCCGGCTCACTCGCCGTTCATTCGCCCGCCGGCTCAAACCGCCGAAAGACTTCGTCTCTCGTGTTTCGTGCCCACTCACTCCCCGTTCGAAGGCTCGAACCGGTGCCGGACGACCTCGCTGTCGTCGTCCCACTCGAACGTCTCGTGGACCCGGTTCAGCCGCTCGCGGTAGGCGTCGAGGTCCGCCGACCCCTCCCGCTGGGCGTCCTCGTCGGTCAGGTCGCCGAGCGTGCGGTGGGTCACGTCGGTCACCTCGAAGGTCTTGCCGTCTATCTCGAACGTGTCGCCCTCGTCGGCGTACGCCTGGCCCCGGTGCATCTGTGTTATCTCGCCCTCGGCGGCCATCTGCTGGATTGGACCGTTCGGGAGAACCTCGCCGGCATCGATGTGTGCCATATCGGTAGTCGGGACGCGACGGACAAAAGCGTGGCTCGCTTCCCGAATTCCGATTGAACGACCTTTTATCCGGTGACTGTCAAAGATGCGGCAATGAGCCATCCCTTCGAGAATCTCCCGACCACGCCCCGGGCCGAGGAGATACTGGATAAAGCGTTCTCGCGGGCGACGCGCGCATCGGGGTCCAAGACGGGTATTGAGGCCCAGCAGTCGATGCTGATGACCGCCTCGAACATCATCTCGGACAACCTCGAAAACGTCGCCACGCAGTGGCCGACCATCGACGAACTGGACCCCTTCTACGTGGAACTGGCCGGTGCGGTCATCAGCGAGACCGCCCCGGCCGACGACGACCCCGGCATCGACGCGCTGAAACAGCACCTCTCGAACATCTCCTGGGCCGGCCGCAAAGCCAAGGAAATCCGCCAGGAGTACGAGGGCCGGGTCGTCCGAAGCGACATCGACACGTCCCGCAAGCTCCGCAAGCAGGCCTTCGCCCGCATGGCCGACATCACCGAACAGGTCGAAGACGACCTCGAAGCGGTCTCGAAGGCCCGCGACGCGCTGAAGGGGCTCCCGGACATCCGCCCGGACGAACCCGTCATCGTCGTCGCCGGCTACCCCAACGTCGGGAAGTCCTCCTTCGTGAACAAGGTGACCCGCGCCGACAACGAGATCGCGTCCTACCCCTTCACGACGACCCAGATTCGCGTGGGCCACGTCGAGTCGGGGCGCATCCGCTACCAGCTCGTCGACACGCCGGGGCTGCTCGACCGCCCGCCGGAGGAGCGCAACGAAATCGAGTCCCAGGCCATCAGCGCGCTGGAACACCTCGCCGACGCCGTGCTGGTCCTCGTCGACCCCAGCGGCGAGTGTGGCTACCCGCTGGCACAGCAACTCGAACTCCGCGACGACATCGAGTCGCTGTTCGACGCGCCGGTACTGACCATCGGCAACAAGAGCGACCGCTCGACCGATGTCGAGGCTGACCACTTCATGAGCGTCACCGAGGACGACAACGTCGACGGCGTCCTCGACGCGGCCATCGAGGCCGTCGACTGGGATATCGAGTTGCCGTTTGAGGAAGGCGAGAATTGAGGGAGCGTAGCGACCGAAATTCTCGGATAGCGAACGGCCCAGCCGTGAGCAGCGAGGGCTGAGCGACCAGCGGGAGCGAAGGCCTCGAATCGCGAGCGGACCTCTCGAAAAAACGGGTGAGCGGACCGACCCGTGCGTCAGTTCTCCAGTTCGTAGGTGACCTGGACGCTCACGTCGACGGTGACCGGCCCCGGCGAGACGTTCGTCTCCCCGCCGGCGTCGGCGCTGGCGTACTCGGGGCGGACCACCGGCTGACCGCTGTCGCTCGTCTGTATCGTCACCGCGTCGCCGACGCTACGGTTCTCGGCAGTCGCCAGCGTGGTCGCGTCGCCGCGGGCCCGCTCCATCGCCGTCGTCAGGGCCTCCTCGCGGGCCGCGGCCCGCGTGTCGTCGCTCAGGCGATACGTGATTCCCTCGACGCGGTCGGCGCCGCTGTCGACGGCGGCGTCGACGAGTGTCCCCACGTCGTCGACGGCGCTCGTCTCGGCTTCGACGGTGTGGACGGCGACGTAGCCGACCAGTTCACGGCCGTCGTCGCGGTAGTTGTACTCCGGACTGACGGTAAAGCGCGAGGACGTGACGGTCGCGCCCTCGCTTTCGAGCGCGTTCCTGATGGCGTCGGCATCACCGCTCACGTTGTTCCTGGCTGCGGCCGTCGTCTCGCCCCGACCGACGGCGGCGACGGTCACCGTCGCCTCGTCGGGCGCGCGCTCGACCGTCGCGTCGGCGCCGACGCTGACGGTGGCGTTCTCGGCTGTCGGTGTCGCGCTCCCGTCCGCTCCGCCGGTATCTGCGAGAACGAAGCCGACGCCGCCGGCCAGCACGAGCGCCGCGACGCCGATGGCCGCGAGTGGTTTCGTGTCCATACGGGCCGGACGCACCCCGGCGTATTTATCCCACCGGACGCTCAAACCCGGCTTTGAGCGTGTTACCCGCGCTCGACGGTGATGTACCGGACAGAGGTCTCGACGTCCCGGCCCGCCTCGTCGTCGGTCACGCGGTCGAGTCGGGCCGCCAACCCCGGCGGCTCGGCCCCCGGCGGGATGCCGACGGTGACGATGACGTGGTTTGGCTGCTGGAAGAGGACGCCGTTGCTGTGTTCGACCTCGACGTTGAGGACCTGTCGCGGCGGCTCGACGGCGGTCTCGACGCGTTCCTGTATCGCCTCGTCCGTGGTCGCTCGCTGGTAGCTGTCGAAGGTCACGCCCCCGAGAAACGCCGAGAGGACGAGGATGGAGACCACCAGGACGCCGATGCGTTTCACCGTCGCCGCGCGGGCGTCGCTCTCGCGGAACCAGTACTCCGGCCGGTAGCCCTGGTACCACAGCCCGACCAGCACGGCCAGATTGATAGAGAGGATGTTCACGAGCACGAGCACGCCCGACCCCAGCGAGACCAGCGGCTGGCCCCACGCGATGCCGATGCCGACCGTCGCCGCCGGCGGGATGAGCGCGACGGCTATCATCACGCCGACCAGCGCCGTCGACACCCCGGAGGTGAGGCTCAACACGCCGGCCGCGCCGGCGCCCAGCGCGACCACGAGCGAGAGGAAGTCAGGCGCGACCCGCTCGCGGACCTGCTGGACGCTCGTCACGTCGGCGATGGGTGGGACCACGTTCGCCGTCCGCACCAGGAAGGCGAAGGCGGCCGCGCTGACGACCGCCAGCACGAGGCCGAAGGCCTGGAGCTTGACGCCGCGGGCGAACAGCTCGTGGTCGTCGACGACGGTGCCGACGTTGGCCGTCATCGCCGGTCCGATGAGCGGCGCGATGACCATCGACCCGACCACGACCGCCGGCGAGTTCAACAGGAGTCCCGCCGTCGCGATGACCGCGCTGATGACGGTCATGATGGCGTAGGTCCGCAGCGACGGGGCGAGGTCTTCGGCCTTGGCGGTCAGCTCCTCGCGGGCGATGCGGTCCTCGTCTTTCTCCTCGGCGTAGCGCTCCTCCAGCGCCTCGAAGTCCCTTGAGAGGACGGTGTTGGCCTCGGTGATGACCGTATACGTGTCGTCTGACAGCCCCACGTCCCGGAGCGACTCGAGCACCGGCTCGACGGCGTTCGTGGGTAGCGGGAACGTGACGACGGCTCCGATGTCCCGCCCGCTCGACTCCTCGTTGACCACGTAGTCGATGCCCTCGTCGTCGAGGACGCCCAGTATCGGCTCGCGTTTGCCCTGGGGGACCGAAATCTGTACCAGCCGCACGGCTATCGGTGTGGGGGCTGTCGATAAAAACCCGGGTGGTCGGGCAGGCGGAAACTGACGTGTTTTTCCCCCTCGGCGCAGTATCCGGCGTATGTTCGACTCACGCCCCGACCGGAGCGCCGAAGTCGTCCTGATGGGTCGCTCCAACGTCGGCAAGTCGACGCTGATGCGGGAGCTGACCGGCCACACCTTCGACACCGGCCAACGGCCCGGCGTCACCCGCAGCCCCAACCACTACGACTGGACCGGCCCGGACTTCGTTCTGACCGACCTGCCCGGCTTCGGGTTCATGAAGGGCGTCCCCGACGAGGTGCGCGAGCAGATAAAGACCGACGTGGTCCGCTACGTCGAGGACAACGCCGAGAAGATTCTCGTCGGTATCCTCGTCGTCGACGGGAAGAGCGTCATCGACATCATCGACCGGCACTCGGGCCCCGACGAGATACCTCACGACGTGGAGATGTTCCACTTCCTCCGGGACGTGGGCGTCGAACCCGTCGTCGCCGTCAACAAGATGGACAAGGTCGACGACGAGGACGAGCGCCTGAACGAGCTGTGTGACCGTCTCGGGCTGTATCCGCCGTGGAAACAGTGGCAGGAGACCATCGCCCCAATCAGCGCCAAACGGGGCAACATCTCGAACCTGACCGAAGCGGTCCGTCACCACCTCCACGAGGCCGAACGGGACGACCTCTACCAGTTCTTCTAAACCACCTTTTTCTGCGTCGGGTGTCCTCGTGCGCTCTTCGAGCGCGCTGCGGACACCCTCCTTGAAAAACGTGGGTGAAAAAGGCCGGAATCTCGGCCTCTGGCCTCGATTCCGGTGAAACGGCGCGCGAGGCGCGCCGTATGCTCTTCCGGAGTGCCTGCCCTTCCCCGTCCGCGCTCGGGCGCGATAGCTATCGCGCCACTCGCGCCCGGCCGCGGCGACTGCCGGGGGTGTGGGTTCGGTCACGCCGGGCGAAACACAGTTGTACGCGGCCGCTGTCGCTCCGACAACATGGCTGGGCTGGCAGGGCCGATACGCCGCCTCCGCGACCGCGTCGAGGCCGTCGAGGACCGGGTCAACGCCCGGCTTCCGCCGTCGCTGAAAATCGGGCTGGGCGTGCTGTACTGGTTCTCGACGCGCACCTCGAAGCGGTTCGACGCCGCCGCCGACCGGCCGGCCGTCCGCCGGTGGTGTGACCTCGCCGTCGCGACCCTGTTCGTCCTGCAGGTCGGGACGCTGGCGCTGGTCGCCGTGGCCGCGGGCAACGCTCTGGGCCGGGAGCCGACGGCGCTGAACGACCCGGTCAACACCGTCGCGATTCCGGGGGTCAACGACTTCATGCCGCTGGCCTCGACGCCGTACATCGTCCTCGGGCTCGTCGTCGCCACCGTCGTCCACGAGGGCGGCCACGCGCTGGCCTGCCGCGCCGAGGGGGTCCCCGTCGAGGAGTGGGGCGTGGCGCTGCTGGGCGGGGTCGTGCCGCTTGCGGGCTACGTGCTGCCCGACGACGCGCTCGACGAGGCCGGCGCCCGGACGCGGATGCGCGTGTTCGCGGTGGGGGTCCAGCACAACCTCGTGGTCACCGTTCTCGCCGGCGCCGTCCTCCTGAGTTCGCTGACTGCCTCGCCCGCCGAGGCCTTCCTCACCTACTTCGGCTGGGCGGCGACGGGCGGGGCGGCGCCGACGGCCGCGGCCGTGGCGGCGCTCGGCCCGCTGACCAACGCCTGCTTCTGGCTCGTCCTGTTGAACGCGAACGTCGGGCTCCTCAACGCCCTGCCCATCGGCCCGCTGGACGGCGGCCGCGTCCTCGCCGAGAGCATCGACGCGGCCGGCGACCGCGTCCCGCCGTGGCTCAAGCGGACCGCGATGTACGCGACGAGCGGCATCGCCGTCGGGCTGCTGGTCGTGGCTATCCTCGGCCCGTATCTCTGAGCGGGCGACAATCAGCGTCGTCGCCACTCACGGAGCGTGAAACGGCCGGAAAACGACGGTCGGTCAGGCGACGTTGAAGCCTTTGTCGCGCAGGAAGTCCTCGACGCGACCGGTGTGGTTCCCCTGGAGCTCTATCTGACCGTCCTCGACGGTCCCCCCGCAGGCGAACTTGGACTTCAGGTCCGACGACAGCGAGTCCATGTCCACGTCTTTCGGGTCGAACCCCTCGATTATCGTTACCTCCTTGCCGTACCGGCGCTCGTCGATGCGGATGTTGATCTCCTGGGACTCTTTGGCGACGTCTTCACAGACACAGAGCTCCTCAGGCAGTCCGCACGTCGAGCAGACCTCAGACACGGTTCACCCGGACCGTTGCCGCAGTTGGTTCGCCGCTGTCGTTTCGGGTACCCGGATTCACTGGCGCGTGTGAGGCGCAGGCTTCATTCGACATTACCTAGTCGCCTGTATCAGCTACAGGGGTAAATAATCTTTCTCCCGCGGAATCGCTACCGGTCGGCGACGATAGCGTCGGCGATGTCGATGGCCTCCTCGGCCGCGTCGGCCGACACCGACCCGCCGTACCGGAGTCGCTCGCGCAACCGGGCGAGCCGGCGGACCTCCTCGTCGGCGTCGACGGCGTCGAGATACGCCCGGACGGTCTCGCCCGGCCGGCGCTCGCGGTGGCGCTCGCCCAGCACGTACATCGCCCGCTGGAACGCCGTCTCGATGTCTTCCTCGGGGCTCTGTGGCGACTGGTAGCGCAGCCACAGCGCGCGCGAGACGCGCTCGGGGACGCCGGCGTGGCGGAGCCCGGCCGCGGTACCCAACAGGGCAATGACGCCCAGCGCGGCCTCCTCGCGGGAGGGGAGGGCCGGCAACTGCCGCTCGTCGTCCTCGCTCGCTGTCCGCGCCGCCGTGCGCCCGGCGGTCCGTGTCTCCACGGGTGGGCGCGTCCGTGTCGGCGTCGGCGGCGCCGTCGCGGTTCGGCCCGGGTCCGGCGCCTCGGTCGGCGTCGGGGTCGGCGTCGCCGTGGTCTCGGTGGGTGTCTCCTCGTCCCCGCCGGGGTCGTCGTCGTCGACGAGTTGCTGCTGTTCGGCCGCTCGGCGGGGGCCGGCCGGCGTCGGGTCGAACTGGACCCACCCCCAGCCCTCGACGTACATCTCGACCCACGCGTGGGAGTGGAGCCCGCGGACCTCCCACCGGTTCGAGCCGACCGCCTCGCCCGGCGTGTAGCCGACGGTCATCCTGGCGGGGATGCCCTGCGTGCGAAGCATGACGGCCATCGTCGTCGCGAAGTACGTGCAGTACCCCTCGCTCATCGCGTGGAGGAACCGGTCGGCGACGTTGCGCCGGGGGCGGGCGACCTCCAGCGAGTAGTCGCGGTTCTCCTTGAGCCACCGCTCGATGACCAGCGCGGTCTGGTAGGGCGTCTCGGCGTTTTCGGTCAGCGTCGCGGTCGTCTCGGCGACCCGGTCGGGCGTACTCTCGGGCAGCTGGACGTACATCGCTTCGATGTCCTCGGGATAGTCGTCGCCGGCGGCCCGCAGCGCGCTCTCGTCGGCCGCGATGACCTCGCTTTCGACCCGGTAGCTGTCGCCGCTCTCCAGCCCCGACTCGGGCTGGAGCCCGTCGTGTCTGGTCACCAGTACGTCCACGTCGCCATCGTACTGCATCGGCTTCCAGGCGGCGGGGACCGTTCCGATGGCCGATTCGACCTCGTACGTCTGGACGACTTCGCGCGTTCGGTCCGCCGGCTGGCGGTCGAGACGGTCCCCGTCGTCGTACGCCACGGGGCTCCCCGTCCGGACCCAGCCGTCGCCGGTGTAGCGGTCGTAGGTCCCGACGCGCCAGTATCTGGCCTCGTCGGCGTCGACGGTGAAGCGGTGGGTGGGACTCAGCGACAGCGACCCCTGAATCGTCATCGAGTTGCCGGCGTCGACCAGGCTCCCCTCGACGGTCCCGCCCGACCCGCGCAGCAGCGACACCGCCGTCCCCCGGACGCCGGGGATGCGAGAGACGGCCGTCGGCAGGGCGATGACGGCCGCGAGCTGGACCAGCACCGACCGCCGGCCGGCGTCGATTCCGCCGTCCGCGTCGGTGACCGACGCCGAGGCCGCTCCGCCGGCTCCCGCCCCCGCTCGCCCCTCGCTCGTGACCGAATCGAGCGTCCCGAACCCGATTGCGGCGATGCCGCCGACCACGCCCAACAGCGTGGTCACGACGCCGGCGTCGGTCGTCAGCACGAAAAACGAGAGCGTCAGGCTGGCGACGAAGACGGCCGTCACGTACCACCGCCGGAGCGCGAAGTACGCCGTCAGGAACACCGGCGCGGCGGCGAAGGAGGCGACCCACAGCCGGACGTTCGCTATCTGCAGCAGGCGGCGCCCGGACAGCAGTTCGAGGGTGTCGGCGAGCAACACGTCGAACGGCGGGTTCGTCGTCAGGTTCGTCACGTACCAGAACAGCCCGAACGCGAACAGCCCGACGCCGAGGCCGATGGCGAGCACCGGGTGCAACACTCTCGCCAGCAGCGCGCCTCCCACCAGCGCGGCGGCCGCGACGAGCAGGAACTGCGTCGGCGAGCCGACCACGTCGATGAGGTGGTACATCGTCCGCAGTGGCGCACCCAGCGCCAGCGCGACCGCAAGCAGGGCGAGGGCGCGCGGCTGGGACCACGGGAGCCGGCCGGCCAGACGGCTCACGCGCCCACCTCCGAGACCAGCGGGTTCTCACGGCCCGCAGTCAGGTCGTCGAACGACTCGGTCCGGCCGTCGACGTGGACGACGACGCCGCCGTCGGTGGCGCTGACGAGGATGTCGGCCTCGCCCTCGCGGTCGCTCCGGCCGCCGCCGGTGCGTGCCAGCGCCTCCAGCAGTCGGGTCTGCTGGCGGTCGCCGTAGCCCGCCGGCACGGTCCCGCCGGGGACCGCCAGCTCGACGGCGAAGCCGCTCCGGAGCGCCCCGACCGCGACGGTGGCCGCGGCGGCCGCCATCGCGTCGGCGTGGCCGGGTTTCGCCCGCCCGGCGACGAGCAGCTCCCGGTCCTCGCTGTCGTCGTCGAACTCCGTGACGAACAGGTCGTCGCGCTTGGCGCTCGACTTCCAGTGGATGTCCCGCAGCGAGTCGCCGGGCGTGTACTCCCGCAGGCGGTCGAAGGTCTCGCGCGCCTCGCTGTCGGGGGTGAACGCCCGGAGGAACGCCTCGGGCCCGCCCAGCCGGGACACCGGCGGGAACACGAGCACGGTGTCGGTCGCGTCGACGGTCCCGCTGGTGACCACCAGCCCCAGCGAGTCGGTGACCGTCACCTCGACGGGACCCAGTTCGTGCTCGCCCCGCCGCTCGTAGGGCACCTCGAAGGAGAGCGTCGCCGGGAGCGAACACCGCGCCGTCGCCGGCCCGCCGACTGCCTCGGCCCGCTGGTCGGTGAGCCGCGCGATACCGCTCCCCGTCGCGGTGAGTTCCAGCGTCCGCGACTCGCCGGCAAAGCCCCGTCGGAGCGACGACCGCTCGACGGTCGGGAGCCCGCTCAGCGACACCTGCACGGCCGCGCCCAGGAACGCGACGAACAGCGGCGCGGCGATGGCGGCCAGCCCCGGCTGGCCGAACCGCGTGCTGACGACGGTCGCCCCGACCGCGATACCCAGTACGCCAGCGCCCCGGCGCGTCGGGCGCATCTCACTCGACGGCGACCCGGTCGAGGGCCGCCGCGACGAGCGCCTCGGCGCTCTGGTCGCTGCTGTCGGTCCGGACGCGGTGGGGGAGCACGACCGGCGCTTCGGTCTGGAGGTCGTCCGGGACCACGTAGTCCCGCCCCTCCAGCACCGCCCGCGCCTGGCTGGCCCGCAGGAGGTTGATACTCCCGCGCGGGCTCACGCCCAGCCGGGCGTGTTCGCGGGTGTAGGCCGCCAGCCGGGTCGCGTAGGCCCGGACCGGCTCCTCGACGGTGACCCCCGCGACGGCCTCGCGGGCCGCCCGCAGTTCGTCGAGCGTCGCGACCGGCTCCAGCGCCTCGATGGGGTGGTTCCCGACGACCGCGCCGAGCATCGCCGTCTCCTCGTCGGCCTCGGGATAGCCCAGCCGCAGCTTCGTCATGAACCGGTCGAGTTCGGCCATCGGCAGGTCGTAGGCCTTGTGCTGTTCGACCGTGTTCTGGGTGGCGATGACGGTAAACGGCTGTGGGAGTTCGCGGGTCGTGCCGTCCGCCGACACCTGTCCTTCCTCCATCGCTTCGAGCAGCGCCGACTGGGTCTTCGGCGGCGCGCGGTTTATCTCGTCGCCCAGGACGACGTTGGCGAAGATGGGGCCGGGGCGGAACTCGAACTCCCCCGTCTTCTGGTTGTAGACGTTGACGCCGGTCACGTCCGTCGGCAGGAGGTCCGGCGTGAACTGCACCCGCTTGAACTCCCCGTCGACGCTCGCGGCGACCGACCGGGCGAGCATCGTCTTGCCGACCCCGGGAACGTCCTCGAGCAGGACGTGACCGCGGCCCAACAGTGCGGTGACGATGTGTTCGATGGCCTCGTGGTGGCCGACGATGACCTCCTCGACGTTCTCGATGACCCCGGTCGCGAGGCGGCTCGCGTCCCGGAGGGCGCTGTTCGACTGCTCACCGGCTGTCGTGTCTGTCATAGGTCGTGAGAGGCAGCCCGGAACTGTCGACCGTTCGGGGCGTCCGCTTCCAGTTAGTTTCCCTTCGGAGCGGCAATATGTAACTCTGCTGGAGGGGTCGACCATACCCCTCCCATGCCAAACGTAGACAGATTTAGGCCCGGTCCCAGTCCTTGCAGCCGGGACAGACCAGCCCGCCCGCTTGCTGCCAGCGGCGCTCGGCGGTCTCGCCGCACTCGTCACAGGCCGCCCCCTCGCCGGACCAGGCGTACGTGGTCGTCGCCGGTTCGATGTCGGCCGCCGGCTCCGTCGCGGTTGTCGCTTCGCCGTCATCCGACGGCGCGCTTGCGCCCGTTTCGGCGTGGTCGCCCGACTCGTCCCCGAGGAACTCGTCCAGCGAGGCGTCGTCGCTCATGTCCGTCCCTGTGTCCGCACGCGTGAAATAGCTGCCTGCCTCCTGTGTGGCCCGTCACGCCCCGTCGGCTGCGACCGCGTCCGGTGTGCAACGGCTACTATAACGGAAACACAAAGTAGGACCGCACAAAAGCGGCGGGTATGCAAAGTCTCCCCATGCAGTTCGTCCAGAGCGTCCTCGACATGCCCGGGAAGTTCGTCGACATCGCGTTGGCCGACCCCCTCTCGGCCGTGCTCATCCTCATCGGCGCTGTCCTGGTCGGCGGGGCCTCGGCCGTCTTCGGCTATCTCACCCTCGGCGCCGCGGCCTCGCTTTTCATTCGGCCCGGGAGCGGTCGGTCGCCGCCCCGAGAAGCGCAATAGCGTCCTCGATATCCGGCCCCAGCGGCGAGGCGAAGACGACGCTGTCGGCGTGTTCTCGCAGCGCCTCGGTCCGCTCGGCAACGTCCTCGGGCGTCCCGGCGATACAGAACGCATCGAGCATCGGCTCCGTGACCAGCCCGAAGGCCTCCTCGAACTCGCCGGCCGAGATGGCGTCGCTGATATCGCTCGCGACGTCCTGGTCGATGCCGTGGCGGCCGAGCACCGGGGGCGGCGAGCCGGCGGCGACGAACGCGACCGGGGGCCGGGCGGCCTCGCGGGCCGCGTCGGCGTCCTCGGCGACTGAGACGCTGGCGTAGGCCGCCAGGTCGAACTCGCCGTCGGCGACGCGGTCGTCGAGCATCGAGTCGACCTGGTCGCGGGCCCAGGCGAGGTCCTTCGGGTGGGAGCCGTTGTACAGCGCGCCGTCGGCGTGCTTGGCGGCCATCTTCGTCATGTGTGGCCCCTGGGCGCCGACGTACACCGGTATCTCGCCGGCCTCGTAGTTCAGCCCGGCGTCGTCCGCCCGGAAGGTGCCGTCGTGGTCGACGCGCTCGCCGTTCCATAACTGCTGGCCGACCTTGAACGTCTCCAGCACCCGCCGCAGGGCGTCGTCGTGGTCGAAGCCGAGGTTTCGAATCGTCGACTTGTCCCCCGGCCCGACGCCGAAGACGGCGCGCCCGTCGCTCATCTCCGAGAGCGTCGCGACCCGGGAGGCGAGCGTGACGGGGTGGGTCTCGTAGGGGTTGGCGATGCCCGGCCCCAGCAGGACCTCGTCGGTCGCTTGTGCCATCGAGGCAAGCGCCATGAACTGGTCGCGGTTGTTGTAGTGATGACTCGCGAAGACCGCGTCGAACCCCTCGCTCTCTGCGGTTCGTGCGAAGTCGGTGAGCTGTGCTACTGGGTGCTCCGGTGTGAGTTCAATCGCGTACATGAGACCACTCCCTGAGTGCGTCCCGAACCACGTCCTTCTCGTTCGGGCGATAGAGTTCGTCGCTGCCGGCGTGGTCGCCGAAGTCGAACTCCCTAACGACGGCGACCGGCGTCCCGCCGTCGCCCTCGCCGGTGACGAGGTTGGCGGCGGCGGCGAGTTCGTCGACGACGGCCTGGACCGTCGCGCCGAGTTCCCGGCCCTCGCGGTCTACCTCCCCGCGCCAGTCACGTGCCGCCGGCATCCCTGCCCAGCCCAGCGCGACGCCGCGCTGGCCCAGGCGGAACGGCCGCCCGGAGGTGTCGGTGACGACGACCGCCACGTCCACCCCGGCGTGCTCGCGCAGGCCGGCCCGGATTCGCTCGGCGCAGTCGGTCGGGTCCTCGGGGAGGAGCAACAGGTCGGCGCCGGGCACGTTCGAACGGTCGATGCCCGCGTTGACCGTGATGTGGCCAAAGCGGGTAACCGCGAGGATAAAGGGGGCCTCGGTCAGTATCTCCTCGCTCTCCTCGATGACGGCCTGGGCGAAGCGGGGGTCCTTCTCCTCCCCCGCGATGTCGGCGATACCGTCGGCGATGCGCTCGGCGCGCTCGCTCGCCGGAAAGTCGTCGAGGTCCGCCCCCCGGCCCGCGGCCTTCGAGACGATGGTACTGGCCACACAGACCACGTCGCCGTCCCGCAGGTCGGCCTGCTCGGCGACGAGTTCGGCGACCGCGTCGCCGCGGCGAACCTCGGGCAGTCCCTCGACCGCGAAGACCTCCATACCCTCCCTGCGGGTTCCGCGGGAAAAAGGACGCCGTTAGTCGCAAGGCCCGCAGACAGTGGCAACGGCTGCCGGTGTCCGTGACGCGCGGGCGTCTAGGCCTCGTGGACCGTCACGTCGAACTCGCCGTCCCGCGCTGTCACCGTCATCATCGTCGCCCGCTCGGCCGGCGCCGCCCCCGTCGCGCTCCCCGGGTTCAGCAACCGGACGCCGCCGTGTGTCGTGTCCAGGACTTCGTGCGTGTGGCCCGACACGCCGACGGCCGCCGCGCCCGCTTCCTCGCGGACGGCGTTCGCGACGCGGTCCTCGTACCCTCGCTTCGAGCCGGTGCCGTGCGTGACGACGAACGCGACGCCGCCGAGTTCGACCGTCGCCCGCGCAGGCAGCCCGATTCGGGGGTCCATGTTCCCGCCGACGGCGGTGAGCCGGGCGGCCGTCGCCCGGACGTTCGACAGCGCGCCCTCGCTGTCGAAGTCGCCCGCGTGGATGACGTGGTCAGCCGCCTCGATGCGCTCGCGGAACGGGTCGGGAATCCGGCTCGCCCGCGATGGGATGTGCGTGTCGCTGATGAGCGCGACGTCCATGCGACCGCTTGACTCGCCAACCGCAAAACAGTTCGTCGCTCACTCGGCCGCTTCGGCGGCCGGGACGGCCGCCGAAAGCTCTTCGAGCCGCTCGACGAGCTGGTCCAGCCCGCTGTTGATTTCGGCCACGCGCTCGGCGATGTCGTCGGCGGGTATCGCGCCCTGGGGCGTCGGCTCGACAAGTCCGTCGTCCTCCAGCATCCGCAGCGAGTACCGCGCCTTGTGTTCCGGAATCCCGGTCTCCTCGGCCAGTCGTACGATACCGATGGGGCCGTCCTCGATGACGGCCTCCAGTATCGACAGGTCCCGGCTCTCCTTTTCGACCTGGTCGCGTAATCGCTCCATACCCATTCGTATCCAAGGCTATCGGGTGTGGCTATATAAGCGCGGTCCTCCGCGGGGGCGAGGAGTGCCCCGGCGAACCGGTTCTGTCGCTCGCCGCTCGTACTGAGGACCCCCCTACTCTTCGACCGGCTTCCGGCGCAACTCGTCGAGCTGGTCGCGGAGCCTCGACAGCTCGGTCTCCAGCTCCTCGCGCCGGTCGATGAGCGTCGACAGCTCCTCGGTGTTGACCGAGAAGTCGTTCTCCAGGGCGACGTCCAGGGCGTCGGTGGTCGCGGCCGCCAGGTCCGTCGAGACGCGCAACACCTCGCTCGGGGTGCCCCGTGACTCGTAGAGCTCCTGGTCGCCCGACAGCGGGCTGTAGGTTATCATCGGCGACTCGGCGCTGTGGTGGTAGGTGACGGTGTAGCTCGTGTCCGTCACGGGGTTGAGCCGGTCCTCGGCGCGTTCCGTGCGGACGATGTTGAACGGCCCCGCGAGCGACGGGTAGGTCTCGGCGAGGTCCCGCAGGCGGTCGGCGGCACTCACGTCCAGCTGGGCCTCCACGTCGCCGAAGAACTGCCGCGAGTTGGTGAGCGAAAAGGCCACCGTGTAGAAGACCGACTCGTCGTTGTCGGCGAGGTTGCGGAGCCGCTCACGGACCGCCTCGTGGCGCCCCTCGATGGTGAGCTTCTCCAACTCCTCCAGCAGCGCCCGGACCCCCTCTTCCCGTTCGAGGTACGCCTCGACGATGGCGCCCGGCATCTCCTCGCCCTCGATATCGTCCATGCGTATCCAAGCACGCCGCGAGTAAACAGTCTGTCGGCGGGGACAAAACCTATGCCGAGATAGTGTCTCCGTTCGCCCGTCCGCCACCCGAGGTGGACTATGACAGGGTAGGGGACCACCCCTTTCGGTGCTGTGACAATCTTTTCGCCGTCGCTCACGCGGGCCGCGCCGGGGAGCACACTCGCGGCGCGATTGCGGACGAGAGAACGCAGCGCGATGAAAGCGCTGCTGGGGAGTTGGGTAAGACAGCGTGGTATCTACGCGCTCGGTATCGAGCCGTCAAACTCGTAGTCTTCGGCCCAATTGATCGATGGATGGTCGATTTCCGCTGTAAACCGCAGCTCCATCTTCTGTTCTGTAGCCTCCGCTACGGGTATCCAGTATATCGCTTCCGTTTGGGGATATCGTACAGCAAAAACGTCGATTTCCCCCTCGTATGTCTTCTCGTGATACTCCCCATCTTTCGTGGTTTGTGAGTGTGTGTTGAACCGAATTGTCTCGGACTTGTTCTGCCACGCAGTCTTACACTGCACTCTGTGGAGTCGTTCGCCGCTATCGACTACTATGTCGTACTTATCGTTGTCGCCGAAGGGCACCGAGACGCTGTACCCCTCTGCAATAAGCCGATGAATTATTGCGGCTTCTGTCTCATCTCCCCTGTCTTTGCTGTTTGCCATATAGGTTCAATATATTGGTGATGAAATAAAAACATCAATCTTGACGTTCAACTTCCCTCCTCGGCGGTGCCGAGCACACGCTACGCGGTGCTCGCCGATTTGTTCGCAGTAGAAGACGCCCGGAGCGGGATTTGAACCGGACGAAGACTCGCTTGCGCTCGTCTTCTAGGGTTCAAATCCCTCGTAGTCGTCCACAGATTCGAGCGGTCGCGACGCGATGAAACGCGTCGCTTGTCGAATTGGAATCAGAGAAACGCCCGGAGCGGGATTTGAACCCGCGTCACAACCGTGACAGGGTTGTATGATGGGCCACTACACCATCCGGGCACGCTGCCTTGCTGCACTCAATCGTATCCCGGTCGTGGTATTAAGGCTTTCCAAAGGACGGCGCCCTGTCATGGGACCACTTGACGGGACCCAAACGACTATATCTCACCTGACCGAACGCCGTGGTAACGCAAGCCCGCGCCCCTCGCAGTGGGGCGAGGGTCCAGTAGCTACTGCAGGCCGAGTTGGTAAGTGTTATTAGGGTGCCGACTATAGCGACCTGTAGTATCTCGTGACAGCCACCTTCTCCAGCCACAGGCCCCACGCACGCACACACACATGGTAGATGTAAGTCAACACGACCTCGTTCCCGACCACAGCGTCGTCGACGAGGCCGACCTCGAAGCAGTGCTCGAAGAGTACGACATCAAGAAGACCGACCTCCCGAAGATCAAACGCGCCGACCCCGGACTCCCGGACGAGGCGGAGGTCGGCGATGTCATCCGTATCGAACGCGACTCGCGAACAACCGACACGGCAGTCGTCTATCGGCTGGTGGTCGAATAATGGACACACAGGACCGACGCGCTATATCGCGTGAGTACTTCGCCAAGGAACGGCTCGCCGAACACCACTTCCGCTCGTTCAACGCCTTCCTCGACCGAGGGATGCAGCAGGTGGTCGACGAGAAAGAGACCATCGACACCGACATCGGCGACAAGGAAGGCCAGGAGCCGGTGTGGGTCGAACTGGGCGACGTCCGCGTCGTCACGCCCCGCGTCCGAGAGGCCGACGGGAGCGAGGAACTGCTGTACCCACAGGAGGCCCGCCTCCGGAACATCACCTACTCCGCACCGGTGTTCATGGAGATGGCCATCGTCCGCGGCGGCGAAGAGGAACCCGAGGAAGTCGTCGACCGCACCGAGACCAAGATCGGCCGGATGCCTATCATGGTCGGTTCGAACAAGTGCAACATCGCCGGCTTCTCCCGCGAGGAACTCATCGACATCGGCGAGGACCCCGCCGACCCCGGCGGCTACTTCTGTGTCAACGGCTCCGAGCGGGTGCTGATGACCAGCGAGGACCTCGCACCGAACAAGATTCTCGCCGAGTACGATACGAAATACGGCGACGAGGTCCAGGTCGCAAAGACCTTCTCCCAGCGCCGTGGGTATCGGGCCCTCGTCCTCTGTGAGCGGACCCGCGACGGGCTGCTGGAGGTCTCCTTCCCCTCCGTCTCGGGCTCTATCGACTTCGTGACGCTCGTTCGCGCGCTGGGTCTGGAATCCGACGAGGAGATCGTCCACCGCGTGAGCGAGGACCCGGAAATCGTGAAGTTCATGCTCGAAAACCTGGAGGAAGCGGAAGTCCAGACGACCGAGGAGGCCATCGAGACGCTGGGCCAGCGCGTCGCCTCCGGTCAGGGCAAGAACTACCAGCTCAAGCGGGCGAACTACGTCATCGACCGCTACCTCCTGCCCCATCTCCACGAGGAGGGCGTCGACGAGGAGGAGGTCCGCATCAACAAGGCGTACTACCTCTGCCGGATGGCCGAGGCGTGTTTCGAACTCGCCCTGGAACGCCGCGAGGCCGACGACAAGGACCACTACGCCAACAAGCGCCTGAAGGTCAGCGGCGACCTGATGACCGACCTGTTCCGGACCGCGCTGAACAAGCTCGCCCGGGACGTGAAATACCAGCTCGAACGTGCGAACATGCGAAACCGGCAGCTGTCGGTTTCGACCGTCGTCCGCTCGGACGTGCTGACCGAGCGGCTCGAACACCCCATCGCGACGGGGAACTGGGTCGGCGGCCGCTCCGGCGTCTCCCAGCTCGTCGACCGGACGGACTTCATGGGGGTTCTCTCCCACCTGCGACGCCTGCGCTCGCCGCTCTCGCGCTCGCAGCCGCACTTCGAGGCGCGGGACCTGCACGCGACCCAGTGGGGTCGCATCTGTCCCTCCGAGACGCCGGAGGGCCCGAACTGCGGGCTCGTGAAGAACTTCGCACAGGCGATGGAGCTGTCACAGGACGTCGCCGACGCACAGGGCCTCAAACAGGAACTTTCGGACATGGGGGTCCAGGGCATCCCCGGTATCGAATCGATAGAACAGCAGCCCGCGGACGACTAACATGAGTCAGAGCCGAGAAGCCAAGGTATACGTAAACGGCAGTCTGGTCGGGACCCATCCCGACCCCGAACAGCTCGCAGAACAGGTGCGCCAGGCCCGACGGCGGGGGGACGTCTCCCAGATGGTCAACGTCTCGGTCAAGGGACGCACCGACGAGGTCATCATCAACGCCGACGCCGGCCGGGCGCGCCGGCCGCTGCTCGTCGTCGAGAACGGCGAACCGCTGATGACCGACGAACAGGTCGAGGCCGTCAAGAACGGTGACCTGGAGTTCGAGGAGCTCGTCGAGCGCGGGCTCGTCGAGTTCATCGACGCCGAGGAGGAGGAGGACATCCTCGTGGGCGTCGACGAGGGTGAACTCACCGAGAACCACACCCACCTCGAAGTCGACCCGCAGCTGATGTTCGGTATCGGCGCGGGGATGATTCCGTACCCCGAACACAACGCTTCCCCGCGGATTACGATGGGGTCGGGGATGATCAAGCAGTCGCTGGGCCTGCCGAGCGCGAACTACCGCATCCGACCGGACACGCGCCAGCACCTGCTGCACTACCCGCAGCTCTCGATGGTCAAGACCCAGACGACCGAACAGATCGGCTACGACGACCGACCGGCCGCACAGAACTTCGTCGTCGCCGTGATGAGCTACGAGGGGTTCAACATCGAGGACGCGCTCGTCATGAACAAGGGGTCGGTCGACCGCGCGCTCGCGCGCTCGCACTTCTTCCGGACCTACGAGGGCGAGGAGCGACGCTACCCCGGCGGGCAGGAGGACCGCTTCGAGATGCCAGACGAGGACGTGCGCGGCGCACGCGGTGAGGAGGCCTACACGCATCTGGACGACGACGGACTGGTCAACCCCGAGACGAAGGTCGGCGAGAACGCCGTCCTGCTGGGCAAGACCAGCCCGCCCCGGTTCCTCGAAGAGCCCGACGACATGGGCGGACTCAGCCCGCAGAAGCGCCGCGAGACCTCCGTCACCATGCGCTCGGGCGAATCCGGCGTCGTGGACACGGTGACGCTGATGGAGGGCGAGGACGGCTCGAAGCTCTCGAAGGTCTCAGTCCGGGACGAGCGAATCCCCGAACTCGGGGACAAGTTCGCGTCGCGGCACGGCCAGAAGGGCGTCGTCGGCCACATCGCGCCCCAGGAGGACATGCCCTTCACCGAGGAGGGCGTCGTCCCGGACCTGGTCATCAACCCCCACGCACTGCCGTCGCGGATGACCGTCGGCCACATCCTCGAGATGATAGGCGGGAAGGTCGGTGCCCTCGAAGGGCGCCGCGTGGACGGCACCGCCTTCACCGGCGAGGACGAGGAGCAGCTCCGTGGCTCCCTGGAGGAGCACGGCTTCGACTCCTCGGGCAAGGAGACGATGTACTCCGGCATCACCGGCGAGAAGATCGACGCGGAGATCTTCGTCGGCGACATCTTCTACCAGAAGCTCTACCACATGGTCTCGAACAAGCTGCACGCCCGCTCGCGCGGGCCGGTGCAGGTACTGACCCGCCAGCCCACCGAGGGCCGAGCCCGCGAGGGCGGCCTGCGCGTGGGCGAGATGGAGCGGGACGTGCTCATCGGGCACGGCGCGGCGATGGCGCTCAAGGAGCGACTGCTCGACGAGTCCGACCGCGAGTGGATCAACGTCTGCGGGCAGTGCGGGATGACCGCCGTCGAGAACGTCGAACAGCGGCGTATCTACTGCCCCAACTGCGAGGAGGAGACAGACATCCACGAGGTCGAGATGTCGTACGCGTTCAAGCTCCTGCTCGACGAGATGAAGGCGCTGGGTATCGCCCCGCGGATCGAACTGGAGGACGCAGTCTAGTATGAGCTCACAGCAAACACCACAGGAGATCGGGCAACTCAGCTTCGGGCTGATGGACCCCGAGGAGTACCGCGACATGTCGGCCACGAAGGTAATCACGGCCGACACCTACGACGACGACGGCTTCCCCATCGACATGGGGCTGATGGACCCGCGCCTGGGCGTCATCGACCCCGGACTCGAATGCAAGACGTGTGGGAAACACAGCGGCTCGTGTAACGGCCACTTCGGCCACATCGAGCTCGCCGCCCCCGTGATTCACGTCGGCTTCGCGAAGCTCATCCGCCGCCTGCTTCGCGGGACCTGCCGGGAGTGCTCCCGGCTCTGTCTCGACGAGAACGAGCGCGACGAGTTCCGCGACCGGCTCACCCGGACACAGGACCTGGGTCGTGACCTCAACGACGTGACCAAGGCCGCCATCCGGCAGGCCCGAAAGAAGGACACGTGTCCGTTCTGCGGCGAGAAGCAGTACGACATCAAACACGAGAAGCCGACGACCTACTACGAGGTCCAGCAGGTGCTCTCGGCGGAGTACCCCGCCCTCATCGCCGAGGCGATGGAGGAGGCCGACGAGCGTATCGCACCGACCGACCTCGCCGAGGAGACCGGTATCGACGGGGGCCGCGTCCAGGAGATAATCAGCGGCGACTTCCGTCCGCGACAGGATGACCGCCGGGCCATCGAGAAGGCGCTGAACGTCGACCTCACCGAGGAGGACATGAACAAGCTGATGCCCTCCGACATCCGGGACTGGTTCGAGGACATCCCGGACGAGGACATCGAGGTCCTGGGGATGAACCCCGCCCGTTCCCGGCCCGAGTGGATGATTCTGACCGTGCTGCCCGTGCCGCCGGTCACCGCTCGCCCCTCCATCACGCTGGACAACGGCCAGCGCAGCGAGGACGACCTGACCCACAAGCTCGTGGACATCATCCGCATCAACCAGCGGTTCATGGAGAACCGCGAGGCCGGTGCGCCACAGCTGATTATCGAGGACCTCTGGGAGCTGCTGCAGTACCACGTCACCACGTTCATGGACAACGAGATATCGGGGACGCCGCCGGCGCGACACCGCTCCGGCCGGCCCCTGAAGACCCTCTCCCAGCGGCTCAAGGGGAAGGAGGGCCGATTCCGTGGCTCCCTGTCCGGGAAGCGCGTCAACTTCTCGGCTCGTACCGTCATCTCGCCGGACCCGACGCTCAGCCTGAACGAGGTCGGGGTTCCGACCCGGGTCGCCCGTGAGATGACCCAGACGATGAACGTCAACGAGCGAAACCTCGACAACGCCCGCCGCTACGTCGCCAACGGCCCCGAGGGCCACCCCGGTGCGAACTACGTCCGGCGACCGGACGGCCGCCGGCTGAAGGTCACGGAGAAGAACTGCGAGGAGCTCGCCGAGAAGGTCGAGCCCGGCTGGGAAGTCAGCCGCCACCTCGTCGACGGCGACATCATCATCTTCAACCGCCAGCCGTCGCTGCACCGGATGTCCATCATGGCCCACGAAGTGGTCGTGATGCCGTACAAGACGTTCCGCCTGAACACCGTCGTCTGTCCGCCCTACAACGCTGACTTCGACGGCGACGAGATGAACATGCACGCCCTGCAGAACGAGGAGGCCCGCGCCGAGGCCCGGGTCCTCATGCGCGTGCAGGAACAGATGCTCTCGCCGCGCTTCGGCGAGAACATCATCGGCGCTATTCAGGACCACATCAGCGGGACCTACCTGCTGACACACACCAACCCGCAGTTCAACGAGACCCAGGCCCTGGACATGCTCCGGGCGACGCGTATCGACGAACTGCCCGAGCCCGACGGCGAGGACGAGACCGGCGAGCCCTACTGGACCGGTCGCTCGCTGTTCTCGGAGCTGCTGCCCGACGACCTCAACCTGGACTTCACCTCCTCGGCCGGCGACAACGTCGTCATCGAGGACGGCCAGATGGTCTCGGGCACCATCGACGAGGACGCCGTCGGCGCGTTCGGCGGCGAGGTCGTCGACACCATCGCGAAGGACTACTCGAAGACCCGCGCCCGTATCCTGGTCAACGAGATTTCCGCGCTGGCGATGCGTTCGATCATGCACTTCGGGTTCTCCATCGGTATCGACGACGAGTCGATCCCCCGCGAGGCCGAGGAGCAGATCAACGACGCCATCGACAACGCCTACGACCGCGTCGAGGAGCTCATCGACACCTACGACCGGGGCGACCTCGAATCCCTGCCCGGCCGCACTGTCGACGAGACCCTCGAGATGAAGATCATGCAGACGCTGGGCAAGGCCCGTGACTCCGCCGGTGACATCGCCGAGGACCACTTCGACGACGACAACCCGGCCGTCGTGATGGCCGAGTCCGGCGCCCGTGGCTCGATGCTGAACCTGACCCAGATGGCCGGCTGTGTCGGCCAGCAGGCTGTCCGTGGCGAACGCATCAACCGCGGCTACGAGAACCGAACCCTCTCGCACTTCGAGGAGAACGACCTCTCCTCGGACGCCCACGGCTTCGTGGAGTCCTCCTACCGCTCGGGCCTCGGTCCGAAGGAGTTCTTCTTCCACGCGATGGGCGGCCGCGAGGGGCTGGTCGACACCGCAGTCCGAACGTCCAAGTCCGGCTACCTCCAGCGCCGGCTCATCAACGCCCTCTCGGAACTCGAAACGCAGTACGACGGGACCGTCCGGGACACGAGCGACACCATCGTTCAGTTCGAGTTCGGCGAGGACGGCACCTCCCCGGTCGACGTCTCCTCCGGCGAGGAGGGGCCGGCCGTCGACGTCGAGGAGATAGCCGACAGCGTCCTCAGCGAGGAGTTCGAGACCGAGAGCGACAAGGAGAGCTTCCTCGGGCAGACGACCGAGCGGACCAACCTCTCCGAGCACGCGGACGACTGGTGGATGGCGGAGGGTGACGACTAATGGTATCAGACGACATCGAGGCCGTCGTCGAGGACACGGAGCTCCCCCGGCGGCTGAAAGACGAGGTGTACAGCACCATCGAGGCCCGCGGCGTCGGCGTCGAGGACGCCGACCGCATCGCCCAGGCCGTCGAATCGCGCTACATGCAGACCCGCGTGGACCCGCTGGACCCCGTCGGGACCGTCTCGGCCCAGTCCATCGGCGAACCCGGAACGCAGATGACGATGAACACGTTCCACTACGCCGGCGTGGCCGAAATCGACGTGACCCAGGGGCTCCCGCGGCTCATCGAGCTGGTCGACGCCCGGAAGACGCCCGACACGCCGATGATGACTGTCCACCTGGACGAGGAGTACGCCGACGACCGCGAGCGGGCCCACGAGGTCGTCTGGAAGATAGAGGCCACGCGCATCCTCGCACTGGGTGACATCTCCACGAACGTCGCGGACATGCTCGTCCAGATAGACCTGAACGAGGAGACACTTCAGGAGCGCTGGCCCACGGTCGACAACACCGAGGCCATCGCCGAGGAGATCGCCGAGACCATCGAGTCCAACCTCGGCGTGCAGACGCGACAGGCCGACACCGTCATCGAGTTCGGTCCCGAGGAGCCCAGCTACCGGGACCTCCTCCAGCTGGTCGAGGAGCTGCGCGAAATCGTCTTCAAGGGCATCGACGAGATATCCCGCGTCGTCATCCGGAAGGAAGAACTCGAAGACGGCGAGGAGTTCGTCCTCTACACGGAGGGGTCGGACTTCGGCGAAGTGCTCGGCATCGAGGGCGTCGACGCCTCCCGGACCACGTGTAACAACATCCACGAGATATACCGGAGCCTCGGCGTCGAGGCCGCCCGCGAGACGCTCATCAACGAGACGATGAACACCCTCGAAGAGCAGGGGCTGGACGACGTGAACGTCCGCCACCTGATGCTGGTCGCGGACATCATGACCAACGAGGGGACCATCGAGTCCATCGGCCGCCACGGCATCTCCGGCTCGAAGGACTCCGTGCTGGCCCGGGCCGCATTCGAGGTGACGGTGAACCACCTGCTCGACGCCGCCATCCACGGCGAGGTCGACGAACTGGACGGCGTCACGGAGAACGTCATCGTCGGCAAGCCCATCAAGCTGGGCACCGGCGACGTCGACCTCCGCATGGGCACCACACAGGACTGATGGGCGTCGAAATCTCGGACGAAGCGCGGCGACTGGTCGCCCTCTTCGAGGACGAAGCCGGCGTCACCGTCCGGGATTGCGTCGTCGACGAGGACCACGACCAGGTCGTCTATCTCGTCAAGCGCGGCCAGATAGCCGACGCCATCGGCCCCGGCGGCACCAACGTCGCCGGCGTGGAGGAGCGGCTGGGTCGGGACGTGAAACTCATCGAGGACGCCGAGCGGCCCGAGGACTTCGTCGCCAACGCCCTGGCGCCCGCCGCCGTCTACAACGTCACCGTCTCGGAGAACGGCGACACCGTCGCCTACGCCGAGGTCCCACAGGAGGACCACGGCGCCGCCATCGGGCGGGACGGCCGCAACATCGACGCGGCCCGTCGGCTCGCACAGCGTCACTTCGACATCGACGGCATCGAGCTGACGTAGCTCGACCGGTTTTCCGACTGCGAGCCGTTCGCGTACGAGAACGCTACACACGCGCCCGCTGACGACGACGAAAGAGGAGTCTTAAGTAGCTCGGAAGGATACCGACGTGTACTATGGCAAACGGCAAATACGCCGCGCGCAAGCTGAAGAAGGACCGCCAGAAACACCGGTGGTCCGACTCGGATTACGCGCGACGCGAGCGCGGGCTCGGCAAGAAGTCCGACCCGCTTGAGGGTGCACCTCAGGGTCGCGGTATCGTCCTGGAGAAAGTGGGCATCGAGGCAAAACAGCCCAACTCGGCGATTCGGAAATGCGTCCGGGTCCAGCTCATCAAGAACGGCAAGCAGGTCACCGCGTTCTGTCCCGGTGACGGCGCTATCTCCTTTATCGACGAGCACGACGAGGTCACCATCGCCGGTATCGGCGGCGCGAAAGGTCGCGCGATGGGCGACCTCTCCGGTGTCAACTACAAGGTCGAGAAGGTAAACGGCGTGTCCATGCTCGAACTGGTCCGCGGTAACGCCGAGAAACCGGTCCGATAACCATGAGTGCAGACGAAGACACCCCCGAGACCGAGGACGCACCGGAAGACGAGGCCGCCGAGGAAGAGGTCGCCCGCGCCGAGCTGTTCGGCGAGTGGTCGGTCACCAACATCGAGTACTCGGACCCCTCGACGGAACGCTACATCACGGTGACGCCCATCGCCCACACGATGGGGCGCCACTCGAACAAGCAGTTCCAGAAGTCCGAAATCAGCGTCGTCGAGCGTCTCATCAACCGGCTGATGCAGACCGACGAGAACACGGGCAAGAAGCAACTCGCGACGAGCATCGTCAGCGACGCCTTCGAAATCGTCCACGAGCGCACCGAGGAGAACCCGGTGCAGGTGCTGGTCGAGGCCGTCGAGAACAGCGCCCCGCGAGAGGAGACCGTCCGCCTGAAGTACGGTGGCATCTCGGTCCCGAAGGCCGTCGACGTCGCGCCACAGCGACGGGTCGACCAGGCCCTGAAGTTCATCGCGGAGGGCACCTACGGCGGCTCGTTCAAGACGACCACCAGCGCGGAGGAGGCTCTGGCCTCCCTGCTCATCGGCGCCGCCAACAACGACGTCAGTACCTACTCCGTCAACCAGAAGGAAGAGAAAGAGCGCGTCGCGGCCGCAGCGCGGTAATATACGCCGTCTTCTCAGTTTTTCACTCGCCCGGTAGCGACAGCGCCGGCCGCGCTCGGGGGCGCCGTGCCCGCTCCGTAAACCACTAGCTATTTTGCAGTTGACGACACAGGGCCACGTATGTCAGAGACGGAGTCGGTCGACCTCGTCGGCGACGAGGCAGTGTCGAACATCGCGCTCGCGGCCGTGTTGGCCGCGCTGACGGCCGCGTTCGCGTACGTCTCGATACCGATACCCGGGCTCCCGGCGCCGGTCTCCTTCCAGGTCTTCGGCGTCTACTTCGCCGGCCTGTTACTGGGGCCGCGCTGGGGCGGGTTCTCCGTGGGTATCTACCTGCTCGCCGGCATCGCCGGGGCGCCCGTGTTCTCGAACGGCGCGGCCGGGCTCGGATACGTGCTGGGCCCGACGGGCGGCTACCTCGTCGGCTTCCTGCTGGCGGCGATACTCATCGGGGCCCTCGTCCATCGCGGGCTCGACCCGAAACCGCTCAGCGACGTGTCCCTGTCGACCCAGGCCGGGGCGCTCGTCGCCGGCCTCGTCGTCATCTACGCCGTCGGCGTCCCGTGGCTGGCCCTGTCGACGGGGCTGCCGCCGGTGGAGGCCGCGACCGTCGGGGCCGCCGTCTTCCTCCCCGGTGACGCCATCAAGATTGCGGCGACGCTGGGGCTGGTGAAAGGCGGGGCGCTCGTCCGCCAGCAGTCGGCCGCCGCCGCATGATATCGGTCGACGCCCTCACGCACCGCTTCGGCGAGGCCGTGGCGCTCGACGATGTCACGCTCTCGATTCCCGACGGGGAGTTCTGCCTGCTGGTCGGGCCCAACGGGAGCGGGAAGACGACGCTGGTGCGACATTTCAACGCCCTGCTGGAGCCCGATTCCGGCACCGTCGCGGTCGACGGCGTGGACGTGACGGCGGACCCGCTGGCCGCGCGCACGAGCGTCGGGATGGTGTTCCAGCAGCCGCGGGACCAGCTGGTCGCCGCCACCGTCGGCGCCGACGTGGCCTTCGGGCCCGAGAACCTGGGCCTCCCTCGGGACGAAATCGACCGCCGCGTCGCGTCGGCGCTGTCGGCGGTCGAACTGGACGGGCGTCAGGACGACCACATCGACGCGCTGTCGGGCGGGGAGCAGGCCCGCGTCGCCATCGCCGGCGCGCTGGCGATGGAACCCACCCACCTCGTGCTCGACGAACCCTTCGCCGGGCTGGACCTGCGGGCTCGCCGCTCGCTGCTCGCCCGGCTGGACGAACTTCAGGAATCCGGCACGAGCGTCGTCGTCGTCACCCACGACCTGCGGGACCTGCGCGAGCGAGCCGACCGCATCGTCGTCCTCGACGGGGGCGAAATCGTCACCGACGGGCCGCCGGCCGAGGTCGGGCCGCTCGAACCCCACGGCGTCGACGGCGGATGCTGACCTACCGCCCCGGGGAGACGGTCGCCCACCGGCTCGACGCCCGGTCGAAGCTGGTCTGTCAGTTCGGCTTCGCCGTCGCCGCCTTCGCCGGCCCGACGCCGCGGCGGCTGGCGGCCCTGGGCGTACTGGCGGGGCTGGCACTCGCCGCCGGGCAGCTCTCGCCGCTCCGGGTCGTCCGGAGCTACCGTTTCGTCCTCTTCATACTCCTGTTGAGCCCCCTCTCTGCCGTGGTGTCGGTCACCCAGCCCTACGTCGTGCTTTCGCGGGCCGTCGAGCCGCTGCTTTCGATTGCCCGCGTCGTCCTCGTGCTGGCCGTCGCCGCCGTCTACGTCCGGACGACGCCGGTCCGGGAGACGCGAGCGGTCATCCAGCGGTACGTCCCCGGGCGGACGGGACAGGCCCTGGGCGTCGGTGTCGGGCTGACGTTCCGCTTTCTCCCCGTGCTCCGGCGGGACCTCCTGACCGTACGGGACGCTATCGCCGCCCGAGGCGGCGGGAACCGGTCGGTCATCGACCGCGCGAAACGCATCGCCGTCGTCGGGCTGGCGCGGGCCCTGGACCGCTCGGACCGGCTCGCCGTCGCGCTCAGAGCGCGCTGTTTCGCCTGGAACCCGACACTGCCCGAGATGGCCCTCTCCGGACGGGACTACCCGGTGCTGGCGCTGGGCCTCGCGCTGGCGCTGTGGCCGCTGGTCTAGTCGGCGGCCTGGCCGCTATCGGCCGTGGCGTAGGCCCTCGTAACGTCCACGAGGGCCTTCCGGAACTCCGACTCGTCGGGGTCGGGCGAAAGCTCCGCGAAGTACGACTTGAACTCCGCCATATCGATGCCCTCGGCGTCCTGGGCGGCCGCGTGGGCGAGGTCGTACAGCTGGTGGCCCCCGCTCACGAGGTCGTGGCGCTCGACGAGCGCCAGCGCGAACGCGGCGTTGACGGCCGTGATATCGGGGTCGGCGGCGGGAGTCAGCTGCGTCCAGCCGGGCTGGCCCCCCGGCAGGTCCGAGACGGCCGCCGCGAGGCTCGCCTCCAGGAAGCCGACCAGCTTCTCGCCGGAGACCAGCGACATCCAGACGTCGTCGGCGTAGATGTCTTTCATGTGGTTCGCTATCTGGTAGCAGTGGGTGAGCTTGCGACGCTCGACGCTGTGGCCCGCCAGCCCGAGGTAGATGGCCTCCTCGGTCGACTGCGTGTGTGACGGGTGGCCCCGCTCGTTGTGATGCATGTGGGCGAACTCGTGGAGGGCGAGTTCGCGGGCCATCGCGCTCGTGGCCGCCTGCCGGGAGATAGTCAACCGATGGCCGGCGGCGTCGTGGCTCACGCGCGTGCGCTCGTCGGGGTCCTTGCGGACCCGGACCGTCACCGGTCGGTCGAGGTCGTACTCCGTCGAGAAGAGGTTCCGCGCGCCCAGAAACGGCTCGGCCGGCCCGCCCTGTACGTGTACGTCCATGTGTGTTGTTCACAGGGGATGGCGGCGTATGATTCTTGCGGGCCTGCTAGCTATTGCCTCTCACTGCCCGGCCACGAGCGAACGGCCCACTCGCGCCGCGTCTCCCGCCCGGCCGGGCGCTCCCGTGTGCGTCGCCCCCACGTCCGCATCGAAACGCCGGCAGTCACCTCACTGGGGTCGTTCTCCGCCGAGTTCCCCTCGTTCGGGTGGCACTGCCACCCTCGCGTGGAAACGCCGGCAGTCCGCTCGACAGGCTCGCTCCCTGCCGAGCTTCCACGTTCTCGTCTCTCCGAGACGCTCACGTGGAAACACTATCCTTTTGACCCTGCTGTTGATACGATTCTGTATAATGGGCCGACGCAAAAAGATCGTAGAAGAATGTGAGACACTGATGAGCGACCCGGAGCACATCCGGAACATCGCCATCGCCGCTCACGTCGACCACGGCAAGACGACGCTTACGGACAACCTGCTCGCTGGGGCAGGTATGATCTCCGACGACACCGCGGGCGAACAGCTCGCGATGGACACGGAGGAAGACGAGCAGGAACGTGGGATCACCATCGACGCGGCCAACGTCTCGATGACCCACGAGTACGAGGACAAGAACCACCTCATCAACCTCATCGACACGCCGGGCCACGTCGACTTCGGTGGGGACGTGACCCGCGCGATGCGCGCCGTTGACGGCGCGCTCGTGGTGGTCGACGCCGTCGAGGGCGCGATGCCCCAGACCGAGACGGTGCTCCGGCAGGCCCTGCGCGAGGGCGTCAAGCCGACGCTGTTCATCAACAAGGTCGACCGCCTCATCTCCGAGCTCCAGGAGGGGCCCGAGGAGATGCAGAACCGGCTCCTCAACGTCATCGACGACGTCAACGAGCTCATCCGCGGGATGACCGAGGAGATGGACGACATCGAGGACTGGACGGTCTCCGTCGAGGAGGGCACCGTCGGCTTCGGCTCCGCGCTGTACAAGTGGGGCGTCTCGATGCCGTCGATGCAGCGCACCGGTATCGACTTCGGGGAGATCATGGAACTGGAACGCGCCGACAAGCGCCAGGAGCTCCACGAGCGCTCCCCGCTGTCGGACGTCGTTCTCGACATGGTCTGTGAGCACTTCCCGAACCCCGTCGACGCCCAGCCGATGCGTATCCCGCGCATCTGGCGTGGCGACGAGGAGTCCGAACTCGCCGACGACATGCGTCTGGTCAACGAGGACGGCGAAGTCGTCCTGATGGTCACCGACATCGGCGTCGACCCCCACGCCGGCGAGATCGCCGCCGGTCGTGTCTTCTCCGGTACCCTGGAGAAAGGCCAGGAGCTGTACGTCTCCGGGACCGCGGGCAAGAACCGCATCCAGAGCGTCGGCATCTACATGGGTGGCGAGCGCGAGGAGGTCGAGGAAGTCCCGGCCGGGAACATCGCCGCCGTCACCGGCCTCAAGGACGCCATCGCCGGCTCGACGGTCTCCTCGGTCGAGATGACTCCCTTCGAGTCCATCGAACACATCTCCGAGCCCGTCATCACGAAGTCCGTCGAGGCCCAGAACATGGACGACCTGCCGAAGCTCATCCAGACGCTCCAGCAGGTCGCCAAGGAGGACCCGACCATCCAGATCGAGATCAACGAGGACACCGGCGAACACCTCATCTCCGGGCAGGGTGAGCTCCACCTGGAGGTCATCGGCCAGCGCATCGAGCGCAACCAGGGCATCCCCATCAACACCGGGGAACCCATCGTCGTCTACCGCGAGGCTCCCCAGTCCAGCTCCCGCGAGGTCGAGGGGCGCTCGCCGAACAACCACAACCGGTTCTACATCACCGTCGAGCCGCTCAGCGACGACATCGTCGAGACCATCAAGATGGGCGAAGCGTCGATGGACATGCCCGAACTGGAGCGCCGTGAAGCCCTCCAAGAGGCCGGCATGGACAAGGACGACTCCCAGAACATCGAGCACATCCACGGGACGAACATCCTGCTCGACGAGACGAAGGGTATCCAGCACCTCAACGAGACGATGGAGCTCGTCATCGAGGGGCTCGAAGAGGCCCTCGACGACGGCCCGCTGGCCGCCGAGCCCGTCCAGGGGTCGCTGCTGCGTCTCCACGACGCCCGGCTCCACGAGGACGCCATCCACCGCGGTCCGGCACAGGTCATCCCCGCAGTGCGCGAGGCCGTTCACAACGCCCTCATCGACGCCGACATCAAGCTCCTGGAGCCGATTCAGGAGGTCCGCATCGACGTGCCCAACGACCACATGGGCGCCGCGAGCGGCGAGATTCAGGGCCGCCGTGGCCGCGTCGACGACATGTACCAGGAAGGCGACCTGATGGTCGTCGAAGGCGTCGCGCCGGTCGACGAGATGATCGGCTTCTCCAGCGACATCCGCTCGGCGACCGAGGGGCGTGCCTCCTGGAACACCGAGAACGCCGGTTTCCAGGTCATGGCCGACAACCTCCAGCCGGACAAGATCACCGAGATCCGAACGCGAAAGGGCATGAAGACGGAGCTGCCCGCGGCTATCGACTACTTCTAAGTCCGCTTTCGGGCGCGAATCCCCGGTGACGATTCGCGTTCCGCTTTCGGCGCGGAACGGTTCTCTCTTCGTGACTTCTCTCCGGCACTGATTGCCGTTCGCGAAACGTCGACTCACCCGCGTCCAGCCGGGACGCTGTTCTGGCGACGCCCACAGTCTGTCAGCCCTGTCGTCGCGGCGCTGATGTCAGTCCAGACCGAGCGCGTCTAGATACCGGTCGCGGGCGCGTTCGTCGGGGCCGACGCCACCGTCGTACCGTATCTCCCCGCCGTCGAAGACGGTCAGGCGGTCGACGGCGCCCTCGAACTGCCTGACGTGGTGGGTGACGACGAGGGCGGTCCGGTCCTCGGTGCAAAACTCCGACAGAAAGTCCAGCAGCCGGCGTTTGGAGGCGTCGTCGAGTTCGCTGAACGGCTCGTCCAGCAGGAGATAGGTGGGCCGTTTCAGAAAGCCCAGTGCGAGGTCGAGCTTCTTCTGCCACCCGCCCGACAGCGTCCCGGCGACCTGTCCGCCGACCCGGTCGAGCCCGAACACGTCACGCAGCCGCTCGCGCCACGCCTCGTCGGGGCAGCCCGACAGGCGAGCGAACACGTCGAGGTTCTCGGTCACCGTCAGCCCCGGATAGAACGTCGGGGACTGGAAGCTACAGCCCAGCGACACGTCGGGCACGGTGACGGTGCCGCTGGTCGGGCGGGTCAGCCCCAGCAGGAGGTCGAGAAGGGTCGTCTTCCCGCTGCCGTTTGGGCCGACCAGGCAGTGTATCTCGCCGGGCCGGAGTTCGAGGTCGACCGAGTCGAGGGCGACCACGTCCCCGTAGGACTTGCTGACCCCCTCGAAGCGAATCGGCTCAGCCACGGTAGCCTCCCCGGTCGTAGTAGACGACCGTCGCGGTCAGGAACAGCAGGGACAGCGCGGTAACGCCGCCCAGTCCCAGGAGGTAATCGGCGTAGGTCCCGACCCCCTGTCCCTTCAGCGCGGCGCCCCGCTGGACGACCATCGAGTAGTGGAGCGGGCTGGCCTTTGCTATCTCCCGGCGCAGCGGCGAGAAAAAGCCCGCCGGATAGACGAGGTTCGAGAACGCCAGCCCCACGAACATGAGGGTGACGTTCACCATCCGGCCGACGGTCCGGAACCGCGTCAGGAACATCACGCCGAGGCTGATGGCGGTGAGATAGACGAACGTGAGCAGCGTGACGCCGACGGCGCCGGGGGCTACGAGGTCGACGGAGAACTCCAGATACCACGCGATGGCCTGGAAGGTGGCCACCGGCACGAGCAGTAGCGGCGTGAGCACGACGAACTTGCTGGCGAGCAGCTGCCACAGCGACGACTCGACGCGGATGCGCCGGAACACCCGCTGCTCGTCGGCGACCACGTAGGGGACGTACGCGAAGGCAAAGAGCATGGTCACGAGCATCGCGCCGACGCTGACGAGGAACTCCGAGAGCGTTCGGTCCTCGCCGACAGCGGTGCGCTCGACGGCGACGTCGGCCGGCAACACCTGCCCGGCCTGGACGCGGAGGATACCCGCGATAGCCAGCGAGGGCTGCTCGTATGGGACCATCTCCTCCTCGACGTACATCTCGACGGTGACGTCGGCGTCCGCTTCGAGGAGGTCGGGCGGGACGACGAACACCGCATAGACCTCCTCGCGGGTGAGCGCGCGCATGGCCTGCTCGCGCTCGTCGACCCCGTAGCTGTGTGGCTCCGCGAAGAAGGTCGTCACGCCCCGCATCGCCGTCATGTCGTCCTCGGTGACGCTCTCGTCTGCGGGGACCAGCGCGACCGGGGTATCGCGGGGAATGACCTGCTGGAACGCGACCGTCCCGGCGGCCACGATAGCCGGGAGGACCACCAGCACGAGGACGACCGTGCCGGCGTTGTGTCGCAGCCAGCGAAGCTCCTTGTACAAGAGCGAGCGCAGCGACATCTACAGCTCCCCGTACAGATAGCGCACGGCCCGCTGGAACGCGCCGAGCGGTTGTTCGTAGCGGACCGTCACCGTCTCGCCCTCGCGGCTCACGTTCACCGACTCCAGGGCCGCCGCGGCGCTCTCGTTCTCGATGGTCCGCTGGCCGATGACCGTCGCGCCTTCGGTCGCTTGTGCGACCGTCTGCGCGTCCGCGGTGCTTGACGCCCCGAGCCGGGCCGTCAGGACGGCCGACCCGCCGTCGATGTAGTAGGTCCCCGAGGCGGTGTCGAGCTGCCGGTAGGCCTCGGTGTCGAGGAAGCTGCTGCCGCCGGGCACCCACTGGCCGGGCGCCGTCGTGGCGAAGCGGACCGTCCCGTTGCCCGTGGTCCCGTAGGCCTGCCGGAGCGGGCCGTCGACGCGGTCGGCGTCGCCCTGACTTACGTCGATGGTGTCCCGCACTGCCGCCTGGGTGCCGACGACCAGTTCGCCCTCGCCCAGCACCCCGACGTAGCGGTCGGAGGCGTTCGCGGGGACGTAGATAGTTCGACCGTTGTACGTCGTCGACCGGTAGGAACCGTTCGTGGCGTCTCGTATCCCCGCGACGGCAGTGTCGGTCCCGGCGTTCGTTCGGAGGACGAGCCCGCGATAGGCCGATTCCTCGGCCGACCGGTTGTCGCTGAAGACGACCACCTCGCGGGCCGGGCCGGGGTCGATGCCCGTCTCGTTTTCGAAGGCCGCGGTGGTGTTGGCCGACCCGGCAAGCGGGGCGCCCTGTACCACCGCCGAGAGCTGTTTGAGGCGGTCGCCAGTGACGGTCAGGTCGAGTCGGACGACGGTGTCCGCGCCCGCCGGCACCCGGTCGATGGCGCCCGTCGGCGCCGACCCGCCGGACAGCAGGACTACCCCGGCGACGACGGCAGCGCCGACACCAGCCGCGAGGAGTAGCGCTCGCTTCGATATCCCGTCCCCTGCGACCATCTGTTTCTGCTCCACAATGTCGAGCCGACGGTAAATGTGTACTGCTTAAACGGGAAGCTGTACCAGCACAGACGATTCGCCCCTCGGCGGCGTCTCTCCACGTACTGACAACCGACAGTAGCGGTGAGCGGTCCTCCCGGCGGGTTGTCCGCGGGCGCTGCCATCCGAAACGGCGGGATTCTTATAGCTACCCGCTTTGAGTCACCGATAATGAGAGCCAAGATGCGACAGGAGGTGAGCGGGCGATGAGCGACTCGACCGACGAGGTTCGGGCCTACACAGTACGGCTCGAACTCGTCGACGAACCGGGCGCGCTGTTGGACGCGCTCGAACCCATCGCCAGCAACGGCGGCAACCTCCTCTCTATCTTCCACGAACGGGGGAATCTCACCCCGCGGGGCCACATCCCGGTCGAGGTCGACCTGGAGGCGACCCCCGAGCGCTTCGAGGGCATCGTCGAGGCGCTTCGCGAGGCCGGCGTCAACGTCATCCAGGCCGGCGCGGAGCGGTACAGCGAGGCCATGACGGTCGTCCTTTCGGGCCACCTCATCAACACCGACCTCTCCGACACCGTCTCGCGCATCCAGGACGCGACCAACGCGACGGTGACCGACCTCTCGCTGTCGGCCCCGGAGGGCACCGAGGACGCCTCCAGCGCCCGCATCCGGCTGGCGACCGAACAGGACGCCGCCCAGGGCGTCATCGACACCGTCCGCGAGGTCGCCCGGGACAAGGACCTGCGCGTCATCGAACCGCTCGGCCCCGGAGGTGACCTATGAGACTCGCAGTCGTCGGCGCCGGCGCCGTCGGCTCCTCCGTCGCGGAGCTCGCCGCGGACTACGGGCACACCGTTACCGCCTACGCCGACTCACAGAGTGCGGCCGTCGACCCCGACGGCATCGACGTCGAGGCCGCCTTCGAGCGCAAGCAGACCGACGGTATCGTCGGCGACGACGACCCCGCGGCCGCGCTAGAGAGCGCCTATGACGTCCTCGTCGAGGCGACGCCGACGACGCTCGGCGACGCCCAGCCCGGCTTCGGCCACGTCGAGGCCGCGCTGGAACGGGACCGCCACGTCGTCCTCGCCAACAAGGGCCCCGTGGCCGAGCGCTACGCCGACGTGCGCGCGCTGGAACGGGACAGCGCCGGCTCGGTGCTGTTCGAGGCCACCGTCGGCGGCGCCATGCCGGTGCTGTCGACCATCGACGACTTCGACCCGGAACACATCACCGCAGTGCGGGGCGTGCTCAACGGCACCGCGAACTTCATCCTCTCGCGGATGGGCGCGGAAGGGCTCGGCTACGAGCACGTCCTCGCGGAGGCCCAGGACCTCGGCGTCGCCGAGGCCGACCCGACGTTCGACGTCGACGGCACCGACGCCGCGCTCAAGGGCGTCATCGTCGCGAACGTCCTCTCCGACGACGGGACCGAGTACACGCTCGCCGACGCGGACGTCGAGGGCATCGAGGACATCGACGGCTCGGCGCTGGAGCTGGCCGCCGAGGACGGGCGCACGGTGCGGCTCATCGCCGAAGTCGTCGACGGCGAGGTCCGGGTCGGCCCGCGGCTCGTCCCGGAACACGCGCCGCTTGCGCCCACGGGCACCCGGAATATCGTCCAGCTGGAGACCGAACACGCCGGCCGGCTCAACATCTCCGGCCGGGGCGCGGGCGGTCCCGAGACGGCCAGCGCGGTGCTCGCCGACGTCGAGCGGCTCCCCGACCTGGGGTAGGCCCGCTGTAACCGCGCGGTCCGTGTGGCCGCCACGCACGACACGCTCTCTCAAATCGACAGACAGCGCCGCTCTCCCCGGCGAGCACTTTCGAAATCGTTTTATGAACCACCGGCTAAAGACTCCGATACAGCGCCCCTGCGCGTGAGAAACAACATGAGCGACGAACAACACCAGAACCTGGCCATCATCGGCCACGTCGACCACGGGAAGAGCACGCTCGTCGGCCGACTCCTGTACGAGACAGGATCGGTACCGGAGCACGTCATCGAACAGCACAAAGAAGAGGCCGAGGAGAAGGGCAAGGGCGGCTTCGAGTTCGCCTACGTCATGGACAACCTCGCCGAAGAGCGAGAGCGTGGTGTCACCATCGACATCGCCCACCAGGAGTTCAGCACGGACGAGTACGACTTCACCATCGTCGACTGTCCCGGCCACCGCGACTTCGTGAAGAACATGATCACGGGCGCGAGCCAGGCCGACAACGCTGTCCTCGTCGTCGCCGCCGACGACGGTGTCCAGCCGCAGACCCAGGAACACGTCTTCCTGGCCCGAACGCTCGGCATCGGCGAGCTCATCGTCGGCGTCAACAAGATGGACCTCGTCGACTACAACGAGTCCGACTACAAGCAGGTCGTCGAAGAGGTCAAGGACCTGCTCAACCAGGTCCGCTTCGACACCGAGGACGCCTCGTTCATCCCCATCTCGGCCTTCGAGGGCGACAACATCGCCTCCGAGTCCGAGAACACGGACTGGTACGACGGCGACATCCTGCTCGAAGCACTGAACAACCTGCCGGCCCCGGAGCCGCCGACGGACGCGCCGCTCCGACTGCCGATCCAGGACGTCTACACCATCTCCGGCATCGGGACCGTCCCCGTCGGCCGCGTCGAGACGGGTATCCTCAACACCGGCGACAACGTCAGCTTCCAGCCTTCGGACGTCGCCGGCGAGGTCAAGACTGTCGAGATGCACCACGAGGAAGTCCCCAAGGCCGAGCCCGGTGACAACGTCGGGTTCAACGTCCGTGGCGTCGGCAAGGACGACATCCGCCGCGGCGACGTCTGTGGCCCCGCCGACGACCCGCCGTCGGTCGCCGAGACGTTCCAGGCCCAGATCGTCGTGATGCAGCACCCGTCCGTCATCACCGAGGGTTACACGCCGGTCTTCCACGCTCACACCGCACAGGTCGCCTGTACGGTCGAGTCCATCGACAAGAAGATCGACCCCTCCTCCGGCGAGGTCGCCGAGGAGAACCCGGACTTCATCCAGAACGGCGACGCCGCCGTCGTGACGGTCCGACCCCAGAAACCCCTCAGCATCGAGCCGTCCTCCGAGATCCCGGAGCTTGGCTCGTTCGCAATCCGGGACATGGGTCAGACCATCGCAGCTGGGAAAGTCCTCAGCGTCAACGAGCGATAACACATGTCCCAGCAGGCACGCGTTCGGCTCGCGGGCACCAGCCCCGAGGACCTCGACAACATCTGCGCCGACGTGCGGGAGATCGCCGAGAAGACGGGGGTCGAGCTGTCCGGTCCCGTCCCGCTCCCCACGAAGACGCTCGAAGTCCCTACCCGCAAGTCCCCCGACGGTGAGGGGACCGCGACGTGGGAACACTGGGAGATGCGCGTCCACAAGCGGCTCATCGATATCGATGCCGACGAACGGGCCCTGCGCCAGCTGATGCGCATCCAGGTGCCCAACGACGTCTCCATCGAGATCGTCCTCGAGGACTGAGCGAAGCGCCAGCTTCGCGACTCGGGAGCGGAACTACCGGTTCCGCGAACCGCACCCGAATCGCTGGCCGGGACACACTCCACACTCCGTGTGCATCGCTATCGAAGAGCGCCCTCACGCGCAGGGTTTTTATCACCCCGCGTTCGAGAGGCACGTGCGGGCTCGTAGATCAGTGGCAGATCGCTTCCTTCGCAAGGAAGAGGCCCCGGGTTCAAATCCCGGCGAGTCCATGGCGTTTTCGGACGGTCTCGAAGGTCCAAAATTCACTACGCTCACACCCACCAGACACGTCTTTCTCCCTAACGTGTTCGAAAAGAACGGGTCATCCTGAGCGAATTATTTACTCCGCGGGATTCGCCCCGCTGCTGTCCCCGACTTCTGCGAAGGAAAACGGGGGTGTTCGGCCATGAGCGGTGTCACTCGTGGTGCCTGGACACCGAGCGACGATCTCCCCCAGCATATCGGTGGACCACCGACGCTGTCCATGCCCGACGACTGGACGCTTTCGACGGCGTGGAAGCGCGCACAGACCGAGGCCGACCGCGGTGGTCCCGTGAACGACGCCGAGCGTATCGTGAACCTCTCCGACGGCGAGGAGATGCACCGCTGTCTGTGGGCGCTCCAGGGCCGTACACTGGTCGCCTACTGCGACTGTCATGGTCACAGCTATCACGACGGCTGGTGCGCTCACCTCGCCTCGCTCTGGTGGCAGTGGATTCGTGGCTGCATCGTCGTGAGTCACCTGAACACCGGCCGCGAGTACTCCACCCCGCCGGCGTGGCTCCAGCTCGACGACGACCCGACCCGCTACGACGAACTCACCCCCGCCGTACTCGATGCGTTCCTGACTTGCCGGCTCGGGAGCCTCGGCGTTCGGGAGTACGCGCGCCAGAGTGGACGGTCGCCCGGTACCGTCGGGAACCTTCTGGCTGACGCTCCGGAAACGGCGGAGGCACACCGATGACGGGGAACCCCCCACACCCCTCAGAGGAGAGTAGCGGGGGGGTGTCCGCCACCATACCATCCAGTCGAAATGACCCCATCTTTTCACACCCCCGGATGCGGGGCGACCCAACCCCCGTTTCAGGTGCGTCCGCACACCCCCGCCAATCTGCGGACACGGAGGTTAACAGATGAGTGGGACTCGACTCCCCGGCGACTCGGAGAGTAACGACCGCCACAAATCGAACTATCGAGTCGAAGCCCGGATAAAAAGCGCTGAACTCCAAGAGCGAACCGAGCAGTACATCGAGAACCACGGCGAGAACAAGAGCGACCTCGTACGGAACGCGCTAGACGAGTACCTGCCCGACGCTGGACACACTCCCTACGTCGTCCCACAGGACCCCAAGCTGTCGAGAGCCTATCTCTCCCTCGCCTGTGAGCAGAAGCGAATCATCTCTATCGAGGAAGCGAAAGACGAGCTCTCAGAAAGCACGTTCCCAAGCACCGGAAAGGAAGTTATTGAGGATGGGATACTCCGTCCCCTCGGAGACACACCATTTGTCGCTGTTCAGTGGGGTCGTATCGCTGTCCATCCGCTCACTCGAAAGGAGGAGGTAGATGACTAAATGACCAGGACTGAGCGAAAGGTACTCGACCTCTACGCTGGTCTCGGCGGCTGGAGTCAGGCGTTTCGCGGCCATCCCAACTGGCAGGTGACGGCAGTCGATTTCTCGGAGGTCTTCGAGCGAAAGCTCTGGCTCGATGACTGGGGATTCCGGACACTGACGGTCGAGTCTCACATTCAGCAGGATATCCAAGCCGATATCCGGACGCTTTCGTGGGAGGACATCGGCACCGACTACGACGTTATTCTCGCTGGGCCAGACTGCCGCGGCTTCACGATGATGAACGTCGGGGACAACTGGATTGACGGAGAGATTCCAGACAGCGAGGCTGCTCGTTCGTCGCTTGAACTCCTGTTCAAGACCTTCGAACTCATTGAGACTATCGCACCGGACTACTACGTCATCGAGAACCCGACTGGGATGGCCGGCGACTACTTGCGCGCCTTCGCTGAGCAGGTCGATATCGTCCACCAATGCCAGTACGGCAAGAAGTGGCAGAAGCCGACGTATCTCGCCCATAACATCCCCAGGTTCGACACGCGACGCTGTTCACGCGGTGCAGACTGCCACGTTTCGGCGTCTCGGTCGGCAGACGCCGGGACGCAGGCCGCGAATATCGCCTCTGCAGACCGTGCCTGTATCCCGCGTGGCCTCTCCGAAGCTGTTCGCAACAGTATCGAGGACGCTTACGCTGGACACACTGAACAACAGACCTTGGTAGCAGTCGCTGACGGGGGAAACAACCATTCTGGAGACACGGCGACTGACCACTCGGAGGGGCTGTAATGAACGACCGAGTGAGCCCGGCCGACGCCCGTAAGCCGGACTCTGAGGAGCCCTATCGGTACGTCTGTCCGGAGTGTGGCCGACAGGTGCAGGGCCACGAGCGGAGTACAAACTACTACTGCGACGATTGCGGGGCCTTCGACCGCGACGAACTCATAGACCAGAAGCGACACGGAAGCGACCGATGAAACTCCCAGACGCTTTAGTCTACTACGGTGGCGGTATCGCCGCGGGCGCGCTGCTCCGAACATCTCTCGGATGGACGCATACCGAAGTAGGTGCTGTGTCGGCGCTCGCTATTGCTTTGGGCGTCGTTACGGGAGCGATAGACCGATGACTGTCTCGCCGGAGTGGTTAGTATCGGTCGCGGCGCTTCTGTATGTGTGGTCTCAGGGAGCCCACAAGGAGCGTCTGTCCAACTCCGACGACGAAAGTCAGTAACCCGCCCCGAACCTTTTTCTAGCGACTCACATATCCTCAGGTACGGACACCGGCCCCGCGTCTTGACTGCGTGGGGTTTCTCGGTGTCTGTCGTTTGAAACCGGCCAGCGGGAGCTCTAGAACACGTCGTCGATCTGCAGTCGGGCTTTCTCGCTCTGGCGCTGTTGGTGATTTGTCGGGCTCCACGTCGAGAGGGGCAGTTCGCTGGGTCGCTTCAGTAGCGTTTTGAGTAGCCGTATGCCCGTCCCGTGGGGCCGATAGACACCGAGAGCGTAGTATCCCCCCTTCTGGCGTAGAACCCGATGGTACTTTTTGTATATCTGGAAATAGCCGGTAGAAACCATACAGGACTTGATTTCTACCGGAACACCGTTCTGAAACTCGGCATCTTTCCAACTGGCGTGGGTCCCCTCGATTTCGAGCCCGTACTCCTCGGCTATCTTTTTCTCTGCCCGGCTTCCGTATCGTGCCGCTTTCTTACTGCGATTTTTCATTTTTTCGTCGTCTCACATTCTGTTGCTTTGCTCCCGACACTTCGCGCACGCGATTGATATATCTCAATCGCCTCCGTTTATGCCAAGTCATGTCATACCAAACTATCGTCTGTCCCTGCGGTCCTTCCTCTATACACAAGTGGGGGTCCGTGGTGGTTGGGACTCGGCCATCGCCGCGCCGTCACCCAATTGCCTCCGTCACGTTCCCAACTACCTCGCCGTGTTGGCCGCCGTCGTACTCGTTCCATCTCTGGCGGCACCACTCGGCGCTAAAGAGCCCATCGAGGCGTCTGTCGGCTATCTTCTCGAACGACAGCGGTTGGCCGCTCCCAGTTCTCTCGTTGATTACCGTCCAGATCGCCATCTCCCGATAAGCCTCCTCTCTGGCTATGTGGCCGTCGCTATCGGCTGATTCCTCGTTTGCGTCGTCCGACCAACTCCACGGCGCGGGGTCCTTGTCGTTGGGGGACCACTTCGAATCAGGCCAGCCCGTGATTTCGGGCGTGATAGGGTCCTTACCCTTCCGATTCTTCACTGTGTTGTAGAACCGGGCTTGTTTCTTCGATTCTTTCTCAAGAACCGTACACAGTAGCCGAATCGAGGGGTGAACGTCCTTCCCGTCGTGGCCGATTATGATGAGTGCCCCGCCGTACTTCCGAATCTTGTAGACGAGAGTAGCGAGCTTGGTAGACGCCTCGTAGCCGTCTTTCCCGCCACTGGCTTGGCTCGAAGCCTCGTCGAAGAGGAACAGGAACGGAGTAACGTTCTCATCGAGAACATCGCTCATCTTCTCCTCGAACCGCGCTTGCAGCGCCGGCCAGCTTCCGACGTAGATACAGGCGTCTACCTGCTCGGCCAGCGAGCGGATGTTAGTCAACACGCGGGCGTCCGTGTGCCCCTCCTCTCGCCGCTCCTGTAGCCAGTGGCGGGCGACGAGACACCCCGCAGAGGTCTTCCCCGTGCCGGGCTCTCCAAACTCGTACAGGCGTAGATGCTGCTCTGTCGCTATCTCCCGAACCGTCTCTATGTCGTGCCAACCAGAGACGTCTACCTCGTCGTTCTGGCTACCGACGTGGGACCGCAGTGCTTGGCCGTCTCCCTCCTCGACGGCGTCGGCGAAGGCTTCACTGCTGTAGTACTCTCTGATGTCGTGATACAGGTTCAGGTCCTCGACACTCGCCGGGGCGTCGTCCGCTAACCGCCCCTGTCGGTACTGGCGACGGTACGCCGCTCGCAGTTTCATGAGAGTTCGGCGGGCTCGGGTGTCCGTTACCTCGCCTGCCTCGTCCGACACAAACCGATTCTCCCGCCGATGTCGGCCGTCTTTCCAGTCCTTCGACTCACTGAACGCCCATCCGTCTGAATCTTGCTCTCTGGTCATAGTCACAGAAAATTTAGTCGTCGTTTGCCAGTGGTTCGGCTGGCTCCTCGACGGGCTCGGGAATCCTCTCGGCGTCTAAATCCCCGAACTGCTCGCCTAGGACAGGCTCGGGTTCCGGCTGGTCTCCGGCGGGTCCGTCTGGTAGGTCCCCGATTTCCTCCTCTATCTCCTCTATCAAGTCGATAGGCGACGTTCCAGGGACTAGCTGAGCCTCCTCCTGCTCCTCGGCTATCCGCATGAGTGTATCATCGTGAACCTGCGTCGTGAACCGCTGTAGGGTCGCTTTCAGGGACGCATACGCTTCTCGTACCTCGTGGTGGTGTTCGTAGTACTCGTCAACCCGCGACGAGTACCGGACAGCCTCGGCGGGCGTCATATCCTCTTTCTCGACTCCGCGAACCTCCAGCTCGTCTATCTCCTCGTAGTAGTTGTACCGGACGACGACGAAATCACAGACACCGTCGTCGGGTTGCAGTGGGTTCGATCCGACCACCTGCTTTCGCTCCCACAGCTCTGGCGGGACCTTCTGGACATCGTAAATCTCCGAGTCGCCGGGGTCGGTGATACCGACATACACCCAGTCCGGGGAATAGAGGTATTCAGCTATCCGTTTCTGCGCGTAGAAGGTCGGCAGGGCCAGCACACCCCACAGTGTCGCAAACGTTAGCTGTCGTCCCGACGGCGTCGGGAGTTCTGGCCGGACAGCGGCCGCCCACACACCGGCCGCCAGTGCCACCACGGACAGCGGTATCTTGTACTCGGCTAGCAGGTAGACGAGTCGGTCCTTGTTGTTCTGAAACGTCGGTACGATAGTGCCGGGGTCCATGTCCATTATTCGACTGTCTCCGGTTCATCCGGGTCGCTGTTCTTGACGCGATACGCTGCCAGAATCCCCATCACGGTTGTTACCGACACACCGCCCGCCCACCCTGCGGCGCTGCCTGTCGGTTCCCACGGGCCGGATTCACCGCTCGACGGGAGCGACCGGCGCACGATAGTCGGCGTCCCGTTTGGAACCCCGATACCGACACCTACCACCCCCTTGAACCCGCCGACCGATACCTCGGCCGTCGACGTGCCCGATGGGATGGTTCGCTCCGTCTGTTCCGCCTGTACGATACCGTTACCTCCCGCCGACGACACCGCCCCGAACACGTCCGAGGTCGTCACCAGCGACGGTGTATCTGCCTCCAGGGTGAGCTGTATCGTGGCTGTCCGCTGGTCGTTCCCGTCGTCCGTCGTCTCGCTCGACGTGGTAACGATCTCGGCGCTGACGAGTCGTACCGTCGGGGAGAGTTGCGCGGCGTAGGTCGTGCCGCTCTCCGTCTCTGTCCCGTTCTCGGTCATAGTCACAGCATCGTCAGACTGTGCGGCTGTTACCCCCGTAACGCCACTCAGTCCGACGAGACCGCCGACAGCGGACAGCACGGACCGGCGCGTCGGTCCGGTCATCGTCCTCCCCCGAATATCTGACCGAGCAGCCAGATACCGACCACAGCGAGCGCGATAAGACCGATGAGAGCGCCGCGGGTCGCGGTCTCGAACCAGTCAGTCACTCCCGACGGGAGCAGGCCGTCGAGTAGACCCCCCTGGGTCTGCTGGCCGTCTCCGCCACCACCGTCTATGATTAGGTTCGCCCGTTCTTCCTCTAAGGCTTTGCGTTGAGACTTGAGACGTTCTAGTTCGTTCTTGAATTCGGTTAGATTCGACGTGGAATAATCTTTATTTTCTGCCGACGTGACAGAGACCGATTCTCCGGTTTGGGTGTTGGTTGCTTCGGTGACGGTAAACGGCTCTTTGATTTGGACCATTTTGTCCATGCCCTCGATAGGCTCGCCGGTATCGGTATCCTCAGCACTTGCTACGGTCATATAGACGGCTCCATTGAGATTATCGGGGTCGTATTCGTTTCCGGTCACTATTGAGAGGTCGCCTCCACTGAGGAATAGAGTGCCCTCAATTTCGGCGTTGTACGTTGTCTCACTGTACGACGCACCCGCTCCGGTGTCGTTACCGGAGTCATATTCGCGGACTGTCAAATCGGTCTGGACAACGTGAGAGACGTTCTGTTGCCCGGTTAGGCCGATAGCTGCCAATTCTGCGTTAGCGAAGCTGTAGTATCCAGTTTCATTATAGTCGGTAGAGGCTTCTTGAGCGAGAGCGGCAGGGCCGACAATATCGGAAGTTGATATATCTCCGGCTTGATACTCGGAGTAGAATCCATCAATCCACTGGGCTCCGTTAGCTTTTATATCATCTGCTAGAAGCATCCAGGATTCGGTTTGGTCAGCGACATCTGCCATACTAATAGCAGGCACAAATTCCTCTTTCGAAGTATTCTCATCGCTGTAAGGAGCGACTCCTCCATCATTAGATGCTCCGTCATAGCTTTCCGGGCCAACATATAGGGCCTCATGTGCAGCATTATCGTCCTCAGTTCCTTCCGACCAGGAGTGTTCGAGGAGGTAGATTTTACCGTCCTCGGGCTCGAAGGGAGCAACAATACCGTAGCGGTCTCTGCCCTCAGCTGTAAAGAGAGCCATGTCCCCACCTTGAGCTACCGTGGTATTGACCGTGATATTGCTCCCGTCAGGAAGCCGATACGTGGCAGAGGCGAGAGACGAATAAGCATCGACGTTGTGGCCGGGACTAGTGGCGGTTCCGCCGGTTTGGTTACTCAAATAAGCCATTTGAACCATTGCGGCTTCGTGACGACGCAAATCGTTACGTATCAAGCGGGTGGTATAATTCTCGACAGAGTCATCAAAGGCTGATTTCGCCTCTGATTTATTGGCACCATTATTTAGAGCTTCAGCAGTGGCAACCTGTGCTTTCAACCAGAGGATACCTCTAAGGTCTTGTTGGAGGTTATTTCGAGTTGTATAGTACGTTTCGCGGCTCTGTTCCATCGCTTGGGCAGATGCATAGGCATCTAACCGAGTCTGATCTTCGGCAGAGTCGTCATAAACACCACAATCGACCTCAGGGTCAATTACGGAGTGGAATCCGCGAATCGCGTCATCAAGGCCGCAGTCCGTCGAGACAGTCTCGGCAGCCGCCGTCCCGGTCGTCCCAATCACGACAGACGACACCATGAGCAGCGCGAGACAGACACGTCCGAGCGCATGACTATGACTACGGAGACTCATCTTGTACCCCCTCTATATCTCCGTTCCCGACCCACGCCTCGGATTCCTTCTTTCGCGTATGCACCGAGTGGACGACGTAGGCGAGCCCGAGAGATGGAAGGAGACTCACCCATTCACCCGGAGCGAGCGCCCACAGCGCCGCAACGGACGAGACACTGATTTGGGCCGTCAGTACCTCGAAGGGCTTAATTGTGGCTTCGAGGCTGTCGAGTCGGAACATGGCTAGCCCTCCATGATCTGTTCGTCGACGAGCTGGTACAGCCCGAGGAGTCCCGACACACCGATCACGACGTACACGAGCCCCGCCGTGCCCGCATCGAGCGCGAGGGTATCCGTCAGGAGGTTGGTGTCGGTTAGTTCGACCAGTCCCCAGTTCATCGCCGCGATTCCGTTAACTGTCCACGTACCGATGTTGAGAGCGTCTTTCATTGTTGTAGTCTTGAAGCGATTTGTTCAGCCTGTGAAACTCAGGGAGTAGTAGCCGCCAGCCTGTACGATGAGAGCCACGAACGCCGGGAAATCGCCCGAGAGGAACTCGGAGAGAACCGGCACGAACGGCGGGACGAGGATGAGCGCGACCGTCGCCGCGACTATCCATATCTCCACTTGTTCGAGGCTACTCCGGTCCTGCCGGTTGGTGTAGTAGGCGTACCCGAGAACCCCGAGAGAAATCACCGTCGCTATGGTGATTGTCGTCGTTTGCCCGTCGCCAGAGAACGACATCACCGAGCTGGCGAAGTCGATACCGAACCACTTCGAATCGATTAGCCCGAGCGAGATCATACTCGCCGCAACGAAGATGGGCGAGAGGGCCGCGTCGGGTATGTCAAATCTGCCTGTTGCCATTGTTTCACCGGCCCGAGAAGGCCGATACGCACACTGGCGAAACGAGACATAAGAATATCTCAGAGTGTTCAGTGAAAGTAATACAGATTATTTCTGTGACTATGACCGGCCGACTGGCTTTCCGCTTCTGGCTGTAGACCCGGAAAATCTACCCCCGAACGACCCCGAATCACCCCCGCCCGACCCCAAAGATTCTAGGTTATCCTTCCGCCAAGCAGACATACCGGAAATGAACTTAGAAGAATACGAGAATCAGGACGGCATGAAGGTGTGGCTGTCCGAGAGCGAGGTCGAGCAGCTCATCGAGCAGTTCGACGATACCGAGAAGCGGATAGCGATACAGCTAGCCGCCCGATGTGGCCTGCGGTCGGCCGAGGTCCTGAACGTCGCACCGGCCCACGTCGCCGACACGGACGCCGGCACGATGCTCAGGGTGTGGGAGTCGGCCAAGACCGACAAGTACCGAGAGACGCCCGTGCCGCCGAATCTGGCTACCACTATCCGAACCGTCGGGGACATCCGCGACGAGCCCGCCGACGCCCCCGCCGTCGACGCGACGACCCGAACCCTGCGGAACTGGATAGCCGACACCACGGACGAGCTGGAGTCTGTGACAAATGACCCCGGCTGGAGCTACGTCGGGATGCACGACCTACGGCGTACCTGGGCGACCTCGCTCCGGTCTGCCGACGTGGACGCTATGGTCGTTTGCGACTGGGGCGGGTGGGACGATCTCGATACGTTCTTAGACCACTACAGGGGGACCCACAGCCCCGAAGCGCAGCGGAGGGAGCGGGAGAAAGTGGACTGGCTCTAAACTCGCTCTTCGACCTCAGACGGCGAGAGAACGTCTTGACTTTCGGTGTCGGCCGTTTCGATGAAGCTTTGAGCACTCGCAAATGTTTCATCGGCGCTTTGTTGCTGTCCGTTTCCTGCTAATCTACCCGCTTCAAGCAGCTCGGCCCCTGCATTCGCCAATGCAGAGGCTTCGGCTTCTCCAGCTCGGGCCGCAACAGCCACCTCAGTGAATTCTTCTTGTTCCGCTGTCTCAGCCACTTCAGCGAAATCTTCAGAGACCCCATTGGCAAGGCTCTCGTAATTATCGTAACCTTGGCTGCTCTCAAGGAGCATTACAACCTGCCCGTATGAGCCGTTCTCGTATGAATCAACTGCGGTCGAAATCGTGTCCCTGATTACCCCCCTATTTTGATGGGCAAACCTGTAGTTCGTAGTTATGGACGTTCTTGCCTCGATATTCTCCGGTGGCGGGGTTATTTCACTATCTGGTTCGGGACTTTGCTGTCCATCACCTTCCGGTTCGCTATCTTCCGAGCCGTTGGACGAACAGCCCGCGAAGGCTAGAAGCCCCGTCGCCGTCGCTGTTTTGAGGAGGGCACGCCGGTTCATGATTCTGTCTCGACTGTCTTAGCGGTTGCATAGTATTCTCCACTTAGATACCAGCCACATTCACGTATTGGCACAACGTTCACATCTCATTAAATCATCTTGAATTTACCCCTTCAGAACCCTCTCCACGGTAGGCGTCGGCTGGTGACTGGCGTCCAGCTCGCCGTCGAGATACCGCCGACCCTCAGACGTTATTTCGTACATGTCGCCGTGTAGCGCTGCGACTAGCTCGGCGTGCTGGAGGAACAGTAACCGCTCCTCGACGTGGCCTTTCGACACCTGCTCGAAGGCGTCGGTAGCGATGAGCGACGGTGTCGACCAGTGTTCCCCGTCGAGATATTCGAGGATACGGTCATCTTCGCGCTTCATCCAGTGGGCAGTTTGTCGTATGGTCCATCACCCCGCGTTCCCTGGTTCGGTTGTCCCTGCTGGCCCGTTTCCGTTGTTGGTGTCCGGCACTTCGTCGGGCTCGTCCTCGTAGGTACTTATCTCGCCGTCGAGATACTGCTCTCCTCGATTCGTGATGATATACACACCGTTGCCAAGATGCTGTAGAAGGTGGTGGTCCCGAAGTTTCCCGAGTCGGCGGGAAATCTGTGTCCGAGAGATTTTGAAATAGCCGCTATCCTCAAGCTCTTTTGGCGAAACCGAATCCCGTTCCCGAGCAAGTTCTAGAATCCGGTCATCCCATATGGTCATCCACGCACCCGAACGTCTCATTATCCTCATTTCTGTAACAGTGATACCTCAAGGCCTCGGATATGGCATAATAGATCCGATAACAGCGTAGATAGTATGTCCACAACATTAATGTAATGGTCGCACTATAGGTATCATAGGAGCTGCCCACTTGGTACGTAACTGAAGGCTACGAGAAAGCGAAGCCTCTGGCGTCGTACCGAGTCCAGGGCCGTGGTGCAACACGGCCCTGAAAGGGTGGTTCCGTACCCGAAGATGAACGGAACCAACGCACCGGGCCGTATGCCGGCCCGGACTGGACAGTTCGAATCGCGCGGTCAAAAGAGTGCGGTGATTGGGGGCGAGAGTCCATGAGCGCCGACGTGGACTTTGACGACGCTTCCCTGGTGAAGTCGAGTACGGTGCGGGAGGCTGTCGTCGACGACCTCGCCGACGGACCGGCTACCCCGTCCGACATCGCCGACGCCTGCACTCACGACATCTCGCACGTCTCCCGAGCCCTTCGGGAGATGCGAGACGCCGACATCGTGGAGCTTCTCGTCTCCGAGGAGCGCAAGAAGGGACGTATCTACGGCCTCACCGACGCTGGCGAGGCCGTCGTTTCGTTCCTCGACGAACGCGGGCAGAGTCGGGAGGGAGACGATGAGTAGAGCAGCGACTCCTTCCGCCGGTTCGGAGTCGGCCCGTCTCCCGGCCGGCTTCGAGCCCGACCACCACGACCCGGACAAGTTCGTCGTGCGGTGTCCCGACTGTAGCGACCGGGATGTCTACGACGAGCGCCCCGGAACCGGAGTCCAACGCTGTATCCACTGCGGCCGTCTACGCGGCGTCACGCCCGTCAGTCGGGACGAATCCGGCGAGCATGACAATGACCACGACGACTGGATAGACGAGGCCCGGAACGCCGAGGAGCCCGTCGAGAACGACGGCGAAGACGCTAGGCGATGCCCCACCTGTTCCGGGTTCGTCGCAGACGACGCCCGCCAGTGCCCGAAGTGTGAACAGCAGCTCATCGCCACCGACGGTGGTCGGCCCGGCCCCGACCCGGAGAACCTGACCGACGCTGACAAGCCGGCCGTTATCGACGTGGACGGGGATGGAGACGTGTACGTCGCCTCGGCGAAGGTCCGAGAGAACGGCTGGCTCTGGCTCAAGCAGTGGGACGGGCGGACGTTCAAACTCCCCCCGCACCGGATACGGGCCATTCAGCGTATCCGGACGGAGCGACACGGCGAACCGGACAAGATGGGGATGAAACCCCAGCGCGTCGCTGACGAGGAGTGGCGAGAGCGGGCGCGGGAGATGACTGCCGACACCGAGGCTACCGAGGCCGTGGTCGCGGATGACTGAGCACGAGGGCGTCCTGCGGTGTGAGCACTGCGGGCAGACCTTCCTGGTGTCCGATGGCGACCTCATCACCATCGACCACTTCCAGAACTGCGAGGGCTTGGAGGTATGACTGACGACCTCGACCCGCTGACGCCGGAGGAGGGTGTCGAGCGGTTCCTGACCCACCGGGAGCCGTCCGTTCGGAAGTCCACCCTCCAGAACGCGAAGACCCGGCTACAGTACTTCCTCGACTGGTGCGACGAGCGCGATATCGAGAACCTGAACACGCTCTCGGGCCGGGATATCTCGGATTTCGTGGCGTGGCGACGGGGCGATATCGCCCCCATCACGCTCCAGAAACAGCTATCGACTATCAGACAGGCGCTCCGCTGGTGGGCCGACATCGAGGCCGTCGACGAGGGACTGAGCGAGAAGGTCCACGCGCCCGAGCTGCCCGACGGAGCGGAGAGCAAGGACGTGCATCTCGACCCCGGCCGGGCGACTGCGGCCCTGGAGTACTACGGTCGGCATCGGTACGCCAGCCGGGAACACGCGCTTATCGCGCTCATGTGGCGTACCGGGATGCGCCGGGGCGCGATTTGGTCGCTCGATGTCGACGATCTGGAACCCGACGCCCACGCGGTACGCTTGGAACACCGTATTGAGGAGGGGACGAAGCTCAAGAACGGCGAGGCCGGCGAGCGGTGGGTCTATCTCGGCCCGAAGTGGTTCCAGATTCTCGACGACTACGTCGACAACCCGGACCGCGTCCAGGGCACGGACGAGTACGGCCGAGAGCCGCTGTTTACCAAGGACGACGGCGGCCGTCCTGCCCCGCAGACCATCTACAAGTGGGTGATGCGGGCGCTGCATCCGTGCAGCTACGCGAGTTGTCCGCACGACCGGACACCGGAGACGTGTGACGCTCGCGGCCGGATGGCGAACGTCGCGGCGTGCCCGTCGTCGCGGTCGCCCCACGCCGTCCGACGAGGGGCTATCACCCACCACCTGACGGAGGACACCCCACCGGAGACGGTGAGCGAGCGGATGGACGTATCGCTCGATGTGCTGTACCAGCACTACGACGCTCGAACCGAACGCGAGAAGATGGACGTGCGAACCGACCACCTGCCATAACCGATGTTCAGAAACACCCAAAACCGCATGACTGCACTGCTGAAAACCTGCCCGGCGAGTCCATATCCGGTTTATCGCGGTTCTCAGACGTTCCAACGAGTCACACCCTGACGATTCGTCATCCTATGGGCGGCCGTGTCGGCAAACAGACCGCCGAGTATCTCGTGGACCAGAGTCACGACGTACCGTTAACCGAGTAATATGCGTAGCACGTCGAGGCGCTGTCCGACGCGTACATCGGCCCCGTCATCTACGGCAAGACGACCCATTCGGTGATTCTCAAACAGGCCGACCTGGTCGAGGCCGGCGTCGAAGGAGCTGGACTGGTCGGGGCGCTCGAAGCGGTTGGACACTCGCCCGCGACGCGGTCCCGGCGCTGACGGGACCCGTGTGGGAATTTCGGCCGTCCCACGAGAAACCTGTCGCTGCTAGCGGCGGTCGGCTTCGGGGTTGTTCTTCCGGCGGTAGGTCCCGACCATCTTCCAGAGCGCGTCGTCGATTTGGTCACCGTTTGCTTCCGCTTCGAGCTGTCGGTACAGGTTTTCGGGGACTTCGATTCGAGGCATCACCAGTGTCTACCGACCGGATGTACATAAAATCTCTCTGACACGGAATCGAGTAAATGCTTTCAATCGGGCGGATAGCGCGCTCGTACGGTGGTTCGGCGCCGCGGCCTCGGCGGCTGTCACCGCTCAGTGGGCGTTGGGGCGCTCCCGCGAGGGACGCTGTGGCGTGCCGCTCGACATGTCGGCGATACACTCCCGACAGAACTGGTAGCCTGGCTCGTTTCTCGTACCGCAGTTGGCGCAGGTGACGAGCTCCGTCCCCTCGTCGCTGGTGGCTGGCTGCGTCGCCCCGGGGTCGGACTGTGCGGCTCCGCTCGCCGGCTCGCCCTGGCGGCGATAGGCGTACAGCATGGTCAG